>JADFGT010000038.1 GCA_022567555.1 Armatimonadota bacterium
AGGCAACAGTTGGTCCGGCGTCCGGAGCGATCTAATTCAGAACATGGGGAGCGGTGTGGACATGGGAAGTCCGGACACCCTGCGCGACTTCATAAACTGGACGATGACCTTTTATCCGGCGGACCGTTATGTAGTGGTCCTATGGAATCATGGGTCTGGCTGGCGGCTGCGAAGCGACGAGGGAGGAACGCGAGGCTTCAGTTTCGACGACGAGTTCTTCACATACATAAAGACATGGGAACTGGCGCAGGCGCTCGACAGCACAGACAGGATTGACATCGTCTCCTGGGACGCCAGTTTGATGCAGATGATGGAGGTAGCGTACGAGGCGAAGGACCGGTGCGACTATATGGTCGGTTCTGAGGAAAGCCCACCCGCCCAGGGGCTGCCGTACGACCTGGTGTTCGGCCCGTTACGGAGTAACGCGGACATGCCGACGGAGCAGTTGCTTCAAAAGTTCGGCGACGGCATGCTTCAGTTCTATGCAGGCACGCCGTTTAAGATTACGCAGAGTTCCGTGCGTATGTCGGACGTTCCGGCCTTGGCCGCGGCGGTGGACGCTTTGGCCGTGGAACTGATAGCCAAGGCAGGCCAGTTTGACCCACAGATCATTCAGGCGCGGAACGATGCGCAGAGTTACAGTCCCAGTCCGACGCGGGTCTATCGCGATCTCTGGCACCTTGCCTTCAAATTGAAGGAACTGATAAATGACGCGCAGATTGACGCCGCGTGCGACGGTGTGATGGCGGCCGTGGATCAGGCGGTTGTGCACGAGGCGCACAATGGATTCTCGCCCGACAGTCACGGTATCGCGATCGAGTTCGGCGACTCCGGCCAATCGTATTGGTCGGACTACTCGCTCTTGGCCTTCAGCGGCGCGACGCTTTGGGACGAGTGGCTGGTGATTTCGCCGTAGCGGGTCTCCAGTCTTCGGTTTTCAGCAGAGGATCCGAAAACCGAAAACTGAAAACTGAAAACCATTGTTCACCCCTTCGGCGATATGACGATGCGGCGGTTCGGTTCTTCGCCCTCGCTGTAACTCTCCACACCCTCAATCTCTAAGAGCGCGCGGTGGACCACGCGCCGCTCGTGGGCGGGCAGCGGGTCCAGCACCGCTTCCTGCTTGCGCTCGCTAACCTGCTCCGCGACCTCGCGGGCGAGCCGCTCGAGGGCCGCGTTGCGTTCGGCGCGATACTCCTCAGCGTCGAGCGTTACGCGCACGCCACCCGGAAGCGTCCTGCTAAGCATCGCGTTGGCAAGGTATTGGAGCGAGTCGAGGGCGGGTTCGCGAGCGGCCAGAAGAAGCCCTGCGTCTCCTCCCGACAGCATCAGGTCAACGTACTTGCCGGTCAGGCCTTTCACCTTCACCGTCACATCAGCCCCTGCGCCGTCGAAGATGCCCTGCACCATCTCGGCTACCTTCCGGGCGTCCTCATCGTTTGCTTCCACCTGCGGGGCTTCGGCTTCGGCCTCCGCCTCTGCTTCGGCCGGGGCTTCCGGTTCTTTGTCGGGGCGTTCGCGCTCGCGGGCCGCAACCGGCTCGCCGGCCGGCGCTACTACGGTGGCTCGGACGCGGTAGTTCGTCTTGGCGAACAGCCCTTTCGAGCTCTGCTCCAAGACCTCGAACTCACAACTGTCTGTGGGCACGCCCAGGGCCTGCGCTGCACTGCGCTTAGCCTCTTCGAGGGTCCGCCCTGTCGCTTCGGTCGTTTCCGCCATTCGCTTTTGTGTTCCTCCCGAACGGAATTCGTTTACTTCTTTCGTTTCTTGCGCTTCTTTCCGCCTTTCGGCTTATGCAGCACAGGCGCGCCGGTTTTGCGCTCAACCTTCGGCGGTTCGGCCGAGCGTTTCGGCCCGTTCGTCGGGATTAGGCCGGAGAACAGGCCATTTTTCTTCTGTTGCGATGGGTCCACCTCTACAAGCGGCGGTATCGGCTGGCGGTTTATCATCATGGACTGCGCCGTTGACATAACGTTGAATCCGAGCCAATAAAGGATGAACGCGCTGGGCAGGTGCCAGAAGAACATCATCACCGTTATGACGACAGCCATAACCAGGCCGATGATCCTCGACTGGCGGGCCGTGGCGGGATCGGTCACTGAGAGGGCTGTCGTGGCGATCATTGAGATTCCATAAAGGAGGATGAGCGGAACGTCTTGCTCGCCGAGGTTGGGCGCGATGATGCCTGGGAAACTCGCCGCCATATCGGGGTTGACCCAGAGGAATGTTCCCTTTTGGAACTCGAACTGATAGGCCCGCATGGACCAAAACAGCCAGATGAAGAACGGCATTTGCACCAGCATCGGCCAGCAGCCCGCCATCGGGTTGATGTTATATTTCTTGTAAAGCTTCATGGTGCGGGACTGAAGTTCCTGGCCCTGATACTTTGCCTGCAACTCCTTAATCATCGGCTGCAGCAGCGACATCCTCTTGAAGCCTCTTATCTGCTTGGCCGACAGCGGCCACGCGAGTCCGCGTACGATGAATGCCAACAGAAGGGCTGCGAACCAATAACTGAACCAGGGGACGGACCCCGTGAACCTGACCAGAGTGTCTACGATTACGTAGCCGAATTGGATGAATCCGCTGAACGTTCCGGAGCCCCCGTATTTCGCGAGTTGGGCGCCTTCATCATTGGCCTCTTGAACCATGGAGGCCGCCTGTCTACTGATATCCGATTCCGGCGCCTCGCGGCTTATTTTCTCGAACTGGCGCATGGCCGTCGCCGCTAAGTTGTAGTCTCTGTTAGTGCGGGCCTTCTCCAGCGTTATCGTCGCGAGGTAATACTCGACCTGCCGGGCGTCGTCGGCTCGGTCTTCGCTGCGCAGCCGCTTCGCATAGGGCTGGCCATGCTTCAGAACCTCATCCGGTTTTCCGGCGTCCGTCGCCTCGCTGTATCGCGTCTGCAGTTCCTCCGTCTTCAGTTGCTCCCGGCCGCCTTTACCAAAGATAAAGTTATAGCCGAGAAAGATGATGGCGCCGATCAAGAGAATCTGTATGAAATTGGAACGCGGCCTGGGCTGTTGTTTGCTCATGAGTAGTTAGGCCCTACGGGACCGGGTCATACCCTCCGGGATGAAACGGATGGCACCGGAAGATGCGCTTTAGGCCGAGCCAACTTCCCTTGGCCAGACCGTGCTTCTGAATTGCTCCCAAAGCGTATTGAGAACAGGACGGCTTGAAGCGGCAGACCGCGGGCTTCCAGCCGGTAGCGCGCTGGTACAACCGGATCAATCCCACGCCGATTTGAACGCCTAACACCCGCATTTCGCCAGTTTCCTCGTCGCTGACCGCAACTCACTCAGCAGCACGTCTCCTCGCGTTTCGGCGCCCTCCCTCTTGACTACGACGATAAGGTCCAAGTTGTCCGGAATCTCCTCCATCAGCGTTCTCAGTCCCTCGCGCCACCGGCGCCTGATTCGGTTCCTGCGGGCGATGCTGCCGAGGTTCCGCGAGGCAACCACCGCCGCCCGCCCGTTGCCCGGCGCCCAGATAAGGCGTATCGGAGGGCAATCCAGGACCCTTCCGTGGCTGAAAACGCGGTCGAAATCACGGCTTTTGGAGAGCCTCCTGGCCTTAGGCAGCAATCCTCTTGCGTCCCTTGTGGCGCCGGCGCTTGAGGGTGTTGCGGCCGTCTTTCGTCCTCATGCGTATCCGGAACCCGTGGGTTTTCTTCCGGTGCCGCCTGTTGGGCTGGTAGGTTCGCTTCATGGTGGGCCTCGGCCAAGACCGAACGTGGAGTATACCCCCGCCGTGGCCTACTCTACGGTTACCGATTTGGCCAGGTTGCGCGGCTGGTCAATGTCGCACCCTCGAAGCCGCGCCATGTGGTAGGCGAGCAGCTGCAGCGGCAGCACGCTGGCGGCGGCGGCCACGGTGTGCGAGTCCGCGTGGGGGAGTCGAATCGGGTGGTCCACGATTCCGGCGGTCAGCGGGTCGCTCTCCAGGACGAGGCCCACGGCGGTGCCGCCCCGGGCCTTGACCTCCTTGATGTTGCTGATGACCTTGTCCCTGGTTGTGGGGTTAGTGGCTCCGAAGACGGTGACGACCCCCGGCACCACGAGCGCGAGCGGGCCGTGCTTCATCTCGCCTGCGGGCGATTCTTGTGTGGGGACGTAGGCAATCTCCTTCATCTTCAGAGCGCCCTCCAGGGCGGCGGCGGCGTCCGCCCCTCGCCCCAGGAAGAAGATGAGGCTGGTGTTCTGGATTGCCTCCGCGATTGATTTGACCTCGTCCTCAAGTTTCAGGCAATCCTCCAGAAGTTCGGGCATGCGCTGAAGCGCGGACGTCAACGTGCCCAGTTTCTCTCGGTCCGCGCCCATCAAGTGGCCCACGTGGAGCGCGATGAGGGCGAGTGTGGCGAACTGGGCTGAATACGCCTTGGTACTCGCCACGCAGATCTCGGGGCCGGCCTGCGTGTACAGCACGGCGTCGCACTCGCGGGCGATGCTGCTGCCTACGACGTTCAGCACGCCCAGCGTTCTGATGCCCTGCTCTTTCCCGAGGCGGAGCGCGGCCAGGGTGTCCGCCGTTTCGCCGCTCTGACTGACGGCAATCAGCAGGTCATCCTCCATTAGGATCGGGTTGTTGTACCGGAACTCGCTGGCGTATTGAACCTCCACCGGCAACCGCAGGGTGCCCTCGATCAGGTACTTACCTAACAGTCCGGCGTGATAGGCCGTGCCGCAGGCGACGATGATGAAGCGCTTGAAACTGCGCCACTCTTCGGGGCTAAAGGTGTCGGGAAGGGCGACCGAGCCGTCTTTCAGGAGGCGTCCGCTCAGGCATTGGCGAATGGCATGCGGCTGCTCATGAATCTCCTTCAGCATGAAGTGATCGAAGCCACCTTTTTCGGCGTCTTCGATGTCCCAATCAATGTGTTCCCGAATCGGAAGTTTCGGCCGGCTTTCCGCGTCTTCAAGATAGATTTCGTCCCGCGTGATGACTGCGAGGTCCCCTTCATCCATAACGATAATGTCGCGAGTGTAGGGAAGCAGCGCCGGGATGTCGCTGGCCAGAAAGTTCTCATTTTCACCGATTCCGATAATGAGCGGGCTCGCGTTTCGGACCGCGACCAGTTTGTCCGGCTCGTCTACACAGATAACGACCATGGCGAAGGCGCCGCGCAGCCGCCGCACGGCCCTGCGTACCGCCTCCACCAGCTCGCCGCATTCGTCGTACTCCTCTCCGATCACGTGGGCGGCTACTTCGGTGTCCGTTTCGCTCCGAAACGTGTGGCCCTTCTCGATGAGCGCGTCTGCCAGTTCGAAGTAGTTCTCAATGATGCCGTTGTGAATGACGGCGATGCGCTGTTTCGCATCGAAGTGGGGATGGGCGTTCGCGTCGGTCGGCGCGCCGTGGGTGGCCCAGCGCGAGTGCGAGACCGCAAGGTGTGAGTGCGTGTGATTGCGGTCTATCAGTTCGCGCAGGCAGGCGAGTTTGCCCGCCCGTTTCAGGACGGTGATGCCGGAACCGTCGGCGAAGGCGACCCCCGCGCTGTCATAGCCTCGGTATTCGAGGCGGCCGAGCTGATCCAGAACGACCGCGACCGCCTCTCTGGGACCGATGTATCCGGCGATTCCGCACATTTCTTGTCAATTATGTCGGTTTAGGCTCGCCGCCTGCATGGAGATCCGGCGCTGCCGTGTCATCACGACACGTGCGGGCCTGGGGATGTGACGTGGTGACTCGGCGGATGGAGGGTTGTGCCTCGTTCCCTGAGATTGCCGGCACGGGTTCCGGCTATGAGAAAGCTCACACGCCAATCTCAGGGGCACCCGGGCGCTTCTCGGCCTGACTCACTGCTGGCGGGTGGCCGGGACAGATTGCGAGACTGTGTCTCCGAAGAGCCGGTCTTGCCGACAGCAATCTGTCCCGGTCTGGCTCCGGCCAGATTCTCCTAAGGCGGCTACAACACGCGCGCGCAACGCGGCCCTGAATTCGCCACTCCGGAGAGCTGTCCTGCACGTCGGCCGCGTCGAAAGCCTCAGCAGCCGGGGCCACGACGGGCGGCAGGCTGAATCAGTCGGCTGCTGAGGCATCGCGAAAAAAGTGGGCATTGTGGCCGTGATGAACAAGATGATACGGCGCATCGCCGCAGTCGCCAACCGCGGCACACTCTGGGTCCCGGCTTGAGAACCCATCACGGTATCCCGCCGTATTTGGTTCTCACTCAGGCCACCCGTCGAGCCCTGGTCAGCGGGGACGCGAGGACATAGCAATCGCCATCAAAACTCGTCGCCGGTTATCTTGATCCTTCTCTTTCAACTCCACTTGTCCCGCCGGAATGTTTATCGCAAGAAAGATTTCGCAGTATCCACCGCCATCAGGTTCCTCGTAGAACAGCTTGAAGAATACAGGCTCACACTCGATGTTGCCGGGGTCCCCTTCGATCGCGATGGTAGTGAATGCAACCTTCGTCTTCATTCGCTTCCTGACGCCACGGACGTCATAAATGTCGGCCAACGCGACGACAAACCTGTCACTGACCTTTCCGACGGACTCGAAAACAACCCCGTCAACGTGAAAGCCGGATTCGTTTGAGTTGACAAGCCCTGGCTGCATACCGGCTCTAAGATGGATCCTGAAACCGACCTCATCTTCGTCATGCCGCCCCGCCACGTCAGCGGTCACACTGCCCTCCGGCCCAGTTTCGATCTTCTCAATGAGTAGGTTCACGTCCGCTGCAAACTCGTCTGTCCGTATCTCCGGCAACTTAGCGAGACGCAAGGACTGGGATTCTGAATGTGGGGATCGGCCTTTCGCCTTCGCTCGCTTCTCGAGCCGTTTCTTTATCCGCCTGATCGCTTTGTCCACAATCTTCACCATGTGTGGCTCGACCAAGCCTGGCGGACGGCTATCTCTTTCGCGCTCCCAGTACAAGCGGTCCGACTCCGAGACATCAGACGATTTTGTGGCCCGCGCAGCGAAGTCGTCCCGCTTTGACTCGAGAAGGCGGAGAGTTTTTTCGGTTCCAACGACCGCCAGGACGCCGGCAACGACCGGCCAATCATCAATTATCTGCGTCAGAGCTTCTTCGGTCACGTCTTTCGGCGCATGCCTGGCAAGCGCCTCCGCGAGGTTCTCTTTGCAGCTCCCAACATCTGGATCGAGCAGTTTTTCAACGAGCCAAGCGGAAATGTCACCCATTGGCTTCGTTAGGCGGAACGTCTCCCCTATATACCATCGGTGAGTTTCATTCTCGGTTCCGTCGAAAAACTGGAACAAAGGCGTCGGATCATACCGAACCTTCGTATCGATTACCGTATAGATTACCCATGCCCATTTGTTGTGCCATACCTTAAAGCGTGGAAGCCAGGACATGATGAATCTGACCAGTTCCTCAGACGAAACGATCCGGTCCCTCAACTCATTCAAGTCGCTTATCTGAAAGCGCGCTTCGAGTTCCTGCTTGAAAGGCTCGAGGTCCGCGTCCCACACGGCATGCACGCGGGCGCGTTCCTCGGCCCGGGCGCGTATCGCCTCTTCGGTTGATCTCTTCTTCTCGTTCACTTCAAGCCTCCAGGGACGATCAGAACAGACCCGCTTGTCTAGCCAGAATGATTCTATCTTGGTCTATCAGCTTCTGTAGTGGTCCGGTTAGCCTTGTGCCCTCCGGGACGTGCAAGTAGAACTTGAAGCCATTGTTCTCCGTCCATTTAAGCATATCTTCTAACTGCCTCGTCTTGCTCAAGTACTGCACGTTCTTCGCTTCTCTTAACACCTTGCTGCCATCATCCAATCGGTCCGGTATGCGGTATGTATTTATACCCGAACCGCGGATGTGTCTTGTGTTTTTTGCGCCTTCGAGTGTACTCTCGAACGCATCGCCCCTTTTCTTGTTGTTCGCCAGTTGCTTTGCCCGCTTGGCGGCGTCGGCTGCGTCGTCTGAATACTTGGCGCCCAGGCGGAAAACCGCTGTGTTGGGAATGACGGGCAGGATTCCCAGCACAATGTCGAGCCCGATCCAGCCTGCGTTCGCCCACGAGGGCTCGTTAATGAACTCTTTGACATCCCATCCAAGCCCGATAGCATCCAATACGTATTCCCAGAAAAGCCCTGCCGGGTCTGCGCGGGTGATTGGATTGTTGCCGGCGTATGTGTACCAGTTCCGTCCGTCCCTCGCGCCGTCGCGCGTCAGAAATCTCCCCGTGCTCGGGTCGTAATAGCGGTGGCCGAGGTGCATGTAGCCCGAGTCGGGGTCCGACTGATATCCGAATTGGCCGCCATAGGAGAAGGGGCCGGTCCAGGTACCGGATTGGGAGACTAAGTTTCCGAACGCGTCGTAGGATTTGGAGGCGGAGACGGTTTGAGTTGATGAGGTCTGGGTGACGCCGTTCTTTATATCTCCGTGATAGAAAGTTGACGCGCCCCCCCTGCGCTCGCTCAGTCCCGGCGTGTAGTTCGCTACGCCGTCACTCAAAACGGGTGCGATGACGGACGTGCCGTTGCGGTGGAAAGTGTATGAGCCGGTGGAGTCGGACTTAGAAGTACGTGCGCCAATGCCGTTGTAGGTGAATGAGTTTGTCGAGGCGCTTGGGTAAGTGATTCCGGTGAGGCGGTCCTCGTAGTCCCAGGTGAAGGTCGTGGTGTCCGGGCCGTTCGTGATTCCGGTCGTGCGGCCGGCGAGGTCATGTGTGTACGTTTTGGCCCCAGCGCTCAACAGTTTGTCCGCCGAGTCGTACGTGTACAGTTCGGGATTGCCGTTGAGCGTCTTGCTGAGACGGTTGCCGTTCGCGTCGTAGGCGTATTCGGCCAGGTAGCCCGCTCTCGACTCGGAAAGCAGTTGGTTGATCGCGTCGTAGGCGAACGTCGTCGTTACGGCGTCGTCCGTGCGGGTGAGAACGTTCGAGACCGCGTCGAAACCGTATGCGTGCGACGAGATGACCTGGTTCAGCGAGTCCTTCAGGTCAAGGCTCGTGACCCGCGATCGGTTGTCGTATGCGTACTCCTCGTAAGTCCCGTTCGCAAGGTCTTTGCGTATCAGACGCGACGCCTCGTCATAAACGAAGTCCGTCAGTTCGCCGAACGGGTTGGTCAGCGATACAAGCCGCGCGGCGGCGTCCAATCCGTAAACGGTGGTTCCGACTCCGGTTTCCACCATCGTCGCCGGCCTGCCGGCGTCGTCATATGTGTATGTGGTCGAGCCTTGCGGCGTGTTGAGAGTAGTCAGTTCGTCCGCGTCGTTGTATGTCCATGTGGTGGTTCCGGTGGAG
The DNA here is from genome assembly GCA_022567555.1 of Armatimonadota bacterium. Taxonomy (GTDB): domain Bacteria; phylum Armatimonadota; class Fimbriimonadia; order Fimbriimonadales; family ATM1; genus JADFGT01. Next base: position 9,216 of record JADFGT010000038.1, read on the forward strand.
TCCACCATCTGCGTCAATCGCCCGTCATCGTCATAGGTGAACGCAGAGTCAACGCCGGTCGGATAATCAACCGTTGTGAGTTGTCCCGCGTCGTCATAAACGTAATTGATGGTTTGAGTGAGAGGGTTCGTGTACGCGCTAAGTGCGCCGTTCGCGTCATAAGACCAGGTCTCAACCGCGCCGTCGGGCAGGGTGAGCGTGTACACCTCTCCACGCGGCGTGTACGTGTATGAACGCGTGAATCCTCGCGCGTTCGTGACCCCCGTCAGCCGGCCGTTGCCGTCGTAGGCGAACGTGTGCGACTCGTTCTTGGCGTTCGTTCCTTGGGTCGCCCGCAGCGCCGCGTCATAAGCCATCGAGGAGGAGCGGCCGAGTTCGTCCGTGACGCCGGACACGAGGCTCTGCGGGTCGTAGAAGAACTCGATGAAGTTCGTGTCCGGGTGGGTCAGACGCTTCACCCGTCCCCAGGCGTCGTAATCGAGGGTGTAGGCGTTGGTGAGCGGGTCGGCGGCCGACGTGAGGCGGCTCAGAACGTCGTAAGCCAGCGCAGTGGCGTTCAGGAGCGGGTCGGTGATCGTTGTGACGTCGCCATTAGAGTTGTAGGCCAGGTCTACGGCGTGAAACAGCGCATTCTCAACTGACGTCAGCTGCCCGTACCCGTCATAAGTGCTGGTCACAACGGTCCGCAAGAGTGGGTCGGTGACGGTCAGCAGGTTTCCGTTCGGGTCATAGGCGAAGGACCATTCATGCGTCAGCGGGTCCTCAACAGTGAGCAGATCGTTCGTCGAGTTGTAAGTGAGGGTGACTGTGTTGCTCAGAGGGTTCGTGCCGGTCAGGAGGTTGCCTTCCGTGTCAAATGTGAAGGACCAGACCTTGCTTCTGCGGTCGGTGTACTGCGTGAGGTTTTTGTCGGAGTTCCACTGATAGGCGTCGCTGAATCCGGCGGCGTCCACAATAGACGCGAGCATCCCGTTCGAATAGTTGTGCGTGACCTGCTGACCTTCCGGAAACGTGATAACAGTGTTCGTCTGGTTGTAAGTGTAAGATGTTGTGCTGTTTAGGGGATCGGTCCAACTCGTGAGCCGGTCGCCGGAATCGTAAGTCATCGTCCAGGCATTTCCGCGCCGGTCGGTGTGCGATGTGATGTTGTGATTTGCGTTGTACGCGAGCGTGTAGGAATAGGTCTGGCCGTCAATCAGCGGGTAGTCAATCTGCGTCAGGTCTCCGTTCGCGTCATGGGTGAAAGACCAGACGCGGCCCGAGGGGTCTGTGATCGAAGAGACCCGGTTGTTGCCGTCATAAGCGATCGTCAGTTGTCTTCCGCTTGGTCCGGTAACAGCGGTCGCGCGGTTGTTCCCATCGAGCGTGAGGGTGATCGCGTTGCCGTTCCGATCCTGGACCGTGTGCAGGACGCCCGTCGAATTGAAGTCGAGCGCCGTCTGTCCGGGCGTCGTGAACGTCCAACTTCCGTTCGGATTCTTGACCAGATCGCCATGGAATCCGGGCGGCGGGGTGAACGTGCCGGGCGGGTCTTCGGTGTAGGGAACCGTCAGGCCGTCGCTCCACCTGATGATCGCGGAGGAGCCTTGCGTGTAGGAGACGTTTACGTCGTAGGTCCAGGACCACCCGTAGCCGAACTCCGCGTCATATGTGCTTAGGCTGTTGTGATATAGGGTGAACCCGACGCTCATGCCCCCGCGCACGGGCCATCCGGTCAGAGCTATACTCGCCAGGCGGTTGCCGGTGTTTGTGTTGACGGTCGCTCCGCCGGGTCCCCCCCCAGCGCCCGATCCCGAGCCCACAACACCTTCGTTGCCGCCGGCGCTCGGACCGCCTCCACCGCCGCCCCCTTCGCCGGGTCCGCCGCCGCCGGAGCCTTCATCGCCACCGCCTCCGCCTGGGGGGGCCTGCAACACCCCGATCCCCACGCCGATGCCTCGACTCGCAGCGTTGAATCGCGCAAGATCGGCGCGCAACTTCGGCGACCACATCCCGGCGCGATAAACGGGGTCTCGATTCGGGTTCGCCCCCTGGAAGACGCGTCCCGGCCGTTCGGTGAACATCGGCGCCGTCCCCAATTGCAATCTGTGAACGACCCTCGAAACACTCTCGAGCAGGGCATGAACGCCGAGGGATGAGGTCTGAACCGCGAAAACGATTGAGACAAGGACCGCAGTGAGCCGGAACAGCGAGATCTTCATGGCCTCTCCTGGTGGACGCTGGTGCGGGTGGGCTCGTGCTGTCGTCGCAAGATCCAGCGTAGATTACCAATATCATATCATCGAAAAACAGATTTGTCAAGGGTACTTTTCTACTTTTTTTATATTCCTGTGTCTGTGGTTTGGACGGTCATATGACGACCCTAAGGCTCCGGTTCAAGGGCGGGTGTGCCGAAGGAGCGGCCGTGGGGTCTCAAGTCGCACCTGCCAACGCGCTCGGGCGGTTTGGGGGCGGGAGGGGCGCCGGAGCAGGCAGTGCAGGCAACAGGTGGGGCGAGCGGTGGCGGGGAGCAATCCGGGAAATGTCGCCGGTGGAGGTCAGGAGCAGATTGACAGGGTTGGTGCTGCTGGGCTAAGATTCGCAGACAACGCTGCTCAGGCACGAGTAGACGGAACGGAAATGGTGACGTCGGATGCTATATGACTCCATCTTAGCGACAATCGGTAGAACCCCTCTGATTAAACTGAACAAGATCGGACATGACGTTCGGCCGGAGCTTCTGGTGAAGGCGGAGATGTTCAATCCGGGAGGGAGCGTGAAGGACCGAATCGGCGTAAAGATGCTGGAAGCCGCCGAGCGGGAGGGCAAGATTAAGCCGGGCGGAACGATCATCGAGGGGACATCCGGGAACACCGGACTGGGGCTTGCAGTCGCCGCGGCGGTAAAGGGCTATCAGGTTATATTCACGATAAACGATAAGCAGAGTAGGGAGAAGATTGAATTGCTGAAGGCGTTCGGGGCAGAAGTGGTCGTATGTCCGGCGGCCGTAGAGCCGGAAGACCCGCGCAGTTATTATTCCGTTGCGAAGAAACTGGCCGAGGAAATCCCGAACTCTTTTTACGCCAATCAGTATTTCAATCCGTCGAACCCGCAGGCGCACTATGAGGTCACAGGACCTGAAATATGGGAGGACACGGGCGGAGAGATAGATGCGTTCGTCGCCGGAATGGGAACGGGAGGGACGATCAGTGGGGTGGGGCATTTTCTAAAGGAGAGGAATCCGGATATCAAGATAGTGGGGGTTGACCCTGTCGGGTCCCTATTTTACGAGTTTTTTCACAAAGGGACCGTCGGCGAGGCGCATACGTATTTGGTGGAAGGCATCGGCGAAGATATCTTTCCTTCAACGATGGACTTCTCCGTCTTGGACGACGTCATCCAGGTGACGGACAAGGAGTCCTTTCTTTGGGCGCGGCGGCTGGTGCGCGAGGAGGGCATATTCACGGGAGGTTCGGGCGGCAGCGCGATTGCGGGCGGTCTGCGATACGCGCAAAAAATGAAGGAAGGCGAGAGGATGGTCATTCTGCTTCCTGAATCCGGAACGCGCAACCTCGGCAAAGTGTTCAACGATGAATGGATGAAAGAGAACCGGTTTCTTGAGGCGCCGGTTCGTGCCACCGCTGGAGAGATCGTTGAAAGCAAACCCTCGCATCTCAGGCGGCTTGTTATGCTCAGACCCGGCGACAAGGCTTCAGAGGCGCAGGCAACGATGAAAAGAACGGAAGTCTCGCAGATCCCGGTGATCGAGGATTCCGAAGTTATCGGCACTTTCCAGGAGGACCGGCTGATTGATGAACTGATGCTGGGCAAGAATCTCGCCGATCTCTACGTTCGTGAGATAATGGACCCGCCGTTGCCCATCCTTGAGCCGAGCGCGACGCTGGATGAGATCACCAGTTTGATACCCAAGCGGACCTCGGCCGTTCTTATCAGACGCGAGGGGGGCGGCTGGGACATCCTGACGAAGTATGATGTGATACAGGCAATGTTTTGAGGACTGTGCGACGGTCCTGATCTCCTGCGTACAGCGGAGCGGAAAACCTGCGACGAAATATGAACACTCCTTCGAAGAAACTCGGTTTTTGCACACGCGCAATCCATGGAGGTCTCGAGCCCGACCCCGGTACCGGCGCGATCATGACGCCGGTGTTCTTGACCTCAACCTATGTTCAGAGCGAGCCTGGCAAGCACAAGGGGTATGAGTACTCCCGGTCCGGGAACCCAACCAGGAGTGCCCTGGAGGCGAACCTGGCGTCCATCGAAGGCGGCAACTTCGCGCTTGCCTTTTCAAGCGGGCTTGGCGCAACCAACACGGTTCTCAACCTCTTGAAGTCCGGAGACCACGTCGTTTCCGGAGACGATGTGTACGGCGGAACATATCGCCTGTTCCGCAACGTTTATGAGCAGTTCGGCGTACGGTTCACTTTTGTTGACACGTCCGATCTGGACGCGCTGCGTGACGCCGTCACTCCCGAGACAAAACTGGTTTGGCTGGAGAGCCCGACGAACCCGTTATTGAAAATCACCGACTTATCGGCTGCAAGCGAGATCGCGCACAGTGCCGGCGCGCTCTGCTGCATTGACAACACATTCGCGTCCCCTTTCTTGCAGCGTCCTCTCGAGTTGGGATCGGATCTTGTCGTGCACAGCACGACAAAGTACTTGGGGGGGCACTCGGACGTTGTCGGAGGCGCAGTCGTTATGAACGATCCGGAGATTCGGGCCCGGTTGGCCTTTTTTCAGAACGCAGTCGGCGCCACTCCCGGCCCGCTCGATTGTTTCCTGGTGCTGCGAGGGATTAAGACGCTGGGCCTAAGAATGCGGCAGCATTGCGCAAACGCCGCCCGGATCGCCTCTTACCTTGCTGGGCACAGCCGGGTGGAAAAGGTTTATTATCCCGGCCTGGCCACCCATCCCGGACATAAAATCGCCCGCAAACAGATGAGCGATTTCGGGGGCATCGTGTCCCTCGAAGTTAAAGGGGGCCTGGAAGCGGCACGAAAGTTCGTCTCCGCCGCCGAAATCTTCGCTCTCGCTGAGAGCCTGGGAGGCGTGGAGTCCTTGATCGAGATTCCTGCTGTCATGACGCACGCTTCGATCCCTGCCGCAGAGAGGCGAAAGGCCGGGCTTGCCGACGGGCTGGTGCGGCTCTCGGTTGGAATCGAGGACGTTGAAGACCTTGTGGCCGACCTCGAGCGAGCCCTCGAGTTGTCAGGCGGCTAACGGTTGACTGCTCGACGGTGCTACGATCCGCGTGCGATTATCCGCCGCCTTTGACTTGCGCGCCCGACCGGAGCATCTCGGCGGCTTTCGCCGGGTCGTTCGTCGGCAACTCGCAAACAAAGTCGTGGCAGACGTATGCGGTCGGCTTGCCGTCTTTTTCCGGGAGGATTCGAGTGAACTCGGCCAATTTGCCCAGGCTGTCTCCGTCCCCGCCGGTGTCTTTGAACAGCAGCGCAGTTCGGGGCGCGTACACGTTGCGCAGGGCGGAGATCATGGCGCGAGTCTCGTCGGAATCTCTGGGACCGACGACCACGATTTCGTTCGACGGCCCAAGGGCATAGTCGAACGCGATCAGCATGCCCGTAAACGCTTGCGGGGCGGTCGCCACTATCTGTCCAAACGCATTCATGGCCTCGCGGCCGCGGTCTTCCCAAGTCGGGTCGCCCGTCAGGCGGGCGATGCGAACCAGGTTGAGCGCTGCGACCGAGTTGCCTGAAGGAAACGAGCTGTCTGCCGCATCCTTAGGCCGGACGATCAGTTTTTCGGAGCCCTCGGCCGTCATAAAGAACCCCCCGCGTTCGTCGTCCCAGAATGCGTCGAGCATCACGCGGGCGAGGTCAAGTGCGGCGCGCAAGTACTTGGTGTCGAAGTCAACTTGATACAGTTCGATGAGGCCCAGGGTGAGGTAGGCGTAATCGTCAAGGAAGCCATCTCCTTCCAACGCACCGTTTCTATACTGATGCCAGAGACGTCCGTCCTTCTTGCGCATCGTGCCGAGCATGAAATCCGCCGCTTTTTTTGCGCGGTCCACTAACGCGGGGTCGTCGAATACTCCCCCGGCCCTGGCAAACGCGGCAATCATCATCCCGTTCCAATCCGTAAGGACCTTGTCGTCCTTCCCAGGTGGAATTCGCGCGGAGCGGACCTTCAGCATTTTCGCGCGAATGCGCCTTAGAGATTCGTTCAGTTGCTCTTCTGTCAACCCTAATTTCGCTGCGGTGTCGCTAAGCGACCGTACCCGCTCCAATACGTTCCTTCCGTCCCTCCGCCGGGTCGCTTCCTCCAGATAGTTGCCGTCTCCGGTGGTTTTGAAAACGGCTTTTGCGGTCGTCGCCTCTTGTTCTGTCAAAGCGTCGTCAATCTCATCCTCCGACCAAAGATAGTATTTCCCTTCTTCTCCTTCGCTGTCGGCGTCCTGCGCGCTGTAGAAGCCTCCCGCTTCGTCGCTCATCACCGTTGAAACGTATTCTAAGACCTCCTCTGCCGTTCGGCGGTATAGGTCCTTTCCTGTCGCTTCGTACGCTTCGGTGTATGCGAGGGTAAGCATCGCCTGGTCATACAGCATCTTCTCAAAGTGCGGAACCCGCCATAGGGCGTCCGTCGAATACCGGTGAAATCCGAATCCGATCTGATCGAAGATTCCCCCGGATCTCATTTTCTGCAGCGTCAGTTCAACGGCGCGCAGTAACTCTTCATCGCCGGTTCTGTGCCACTGTCGCAGAAGGAAAATGAGGTTGTGAGAAGCTGGAAACTTCGGCGCGCCTCCGAAGCCGCCGTGCGTCTCGTCGAATGAACTCATCAGCCGTTGCGCGGCCTGTTCGAGCACCTCCGGCGTAAGTTCCCCGACCGTAGGCCGGAGGCGAGTGTCGTTGAGGAGGGCCATGATGCCGGTAACCGGACCGTCCATAATCGCCTGACGGTCGTTCTGCCAGGCTTCGACAACGGTCGAAAGGAGCCTCAGAAAGTCCGCTTTTGGAAAATATGTTCCAGCGAAAAAAGGTTTCTGTTCGGGCGTCAGTATCACGGTCATCGGCCATCCGCCTCGGCCCTGGTTGAAAGCCATCGTGACTTCCATGTAGATGCGGTCTATATCGGGGCGCTGTTCTCGGTCTACCTTGATAGAAACGAAATGCTCGTTGAGGTAATCCGCGACCTCGTCATTCTCAAAGGACTCCGTCTCCATAACGTGGCACCAATGGCAGGTGGAGTAGCCAATGGAGAGAAGAACGGGCTTGTCCTCTTTCTTGGCTCGCGCGAACGCATCGTCCCCCCATGCGTACCAGTCCACGGGGTTTCTCGCGTGCTGGAGAAGATATGGACTACTCTCGAAGATGAGGCGGTTGAAATCCGGCCCCCCATCCTGCGGGAGTTTCGCTATTACGTCCGGTGGGGGAAGGCCCTGCCCGGTGCCGCCTCCCGGTTTCTCCTGCGATCCCATGTTTGCCATCAGATATACGCTTACTGCCGCAACGCCGATGAGGGCCGCGACGATGACCGGCTTGGCTTTCACCGACTGTCCTCCCTGTCTCCGTCGGAGGCCGGCGTACGCTCCTCGCGGCCGGTGGCCGCGTTCTCGAAACCCGCGGCGTTCCGGGCGTGTCTGTCTCTCGCCAGCAGAGCGAGCGCCCCGGAGTCGCCGCGCCGTTCGAGGGCCCTGACCGCCGGGTCAATCGAAATGCCCATGCGTTCCGCCCGCGCGAGGGCCGCCAGCGCTTCCGTTCCGCCGATCTTCGCGAGCGCCTCAGAGGCGCATCGACGCGTGTCCGTGCTGGAATCGGGCAAGAGGAGCGCTCTTTCCAGCGCAGGAACCGCCTCCTCACTGCCTATCTCGCCGAGGGCGGCGGAGATTCGGCAAGGCCTTTGGGTACCCGGCTTGTCCGCCAAGGCCGCCGCCAGGCTGGGCACGGCAGTCGCATCCCGAAGTTTCCCCAGGCGGTCGGCAGCCGCCCAGCGGTCCTCCGCCCTCGGGCTGGTGAGCATGTCCCGCAGTTTCGCAGGGGCGTCATATGCGCCGCCGAGCGCGATGCGGTCCCCGTAGTTCACACCCACGTACGTTAGGGTCGCCCAAGCCACGAATAACAGGAACCACCGTCCGCGTGTTCTCAAACTCATTTGTCCTACTAAGGATTATACGCTGGGAACGAGTGTTTGAGGACCGTTTGTGCCCCCTTTTCCTGGATCCGGCCCGTATCCCGGGTACGAACTGTGCCCACAGGCAGCGCGCCCGTACTGTTGCCGGCGGCGATAATCGGCCGGATTCCGGCCCACGGGCCCGGAATCGGGGCTATAATGGCCGTGCCCTCGGTTTGCGAAGGGGGCCCATTGACTCAGGAGGTAACAACATCATGAAGGTATGGACCTGGTTAGCAGCGTTCGTTGTCGCGGCTGGCGCCCTGTACGGCTGCCCGAGTGACGACGACACGGGCAACGGGAACGGCACGCCCCCCGCCAACGGTGCGGACCCCGGCCCCGTCAACGGCGATGCCGGCGACGGTGGCGATGCAGGTGACGGCGGCGATGCCGGCGACGGCGATGATGACGATGGCGACGCCGACGGTGGCGACGACTTTGACGACGACACGGACGATACCGACGACTCCGACGAAGGTGATGGGGAGGGCGATTTCTAAGTTCTCCGACCCTTCGTCTGTTTGAATCGAACGGAGCGCTCCGGGCGAAGGCCCGGGGCGTTCTTATATCCGTGGTAGGGCGTTCGGGCCCGTGCAAGCAACGTGGCCGCGCGTCGTCCGGTATGGGGGATACTGTAGGGGTCTCGCCAATGGCCGTCGCCGAAATCTCATCTCTGACACTGAAATACGGGTCCAAGGTCGCTGTGTCCGACCTTTCCTGCACTGTGCCGGAAGGATGCGTCGGCCTGCTTGGGCCGAACGGCGCCGGTAAGACTACGCTCATAAAGGCGCTCATGGGCTTCCTGACGCCGGCGTCGGGGGGCGCAACCGTTCTCGGATATGACATCCGGACCGAGGGGCTGAAGGTCCGCATGCACGTGGGGCTCATGCCGGAACAGGAGTGCCACATCCCCGGGCTGAGCGCAGTGCAGTACGTCGCTTATGCAGGCGAACTCTGCGGCATGCCGTCTGCGGACGCCATGCGGCGCGCCCACGAAGTTCTGGATTATTGCGGCCTGAGCGAAGCGCGGTACCGTCCCATTGAAACCTATTCCACGGGAATGAAGCAGAAGGCAAAACTGGCGCAAGCGCTGGTCCACGGTCCGCAACTGCTGTTTTTGGACGAGCCGACTAACGGCCTGGACCCCCAGGCGCGTGACGAGGTCCTCACGATGATCCGAGACATCTCGCACGGCAAGGGCGTGAATTGCATCCTGTCGTCCCATCTTCTGCCCGACATCGAGCGCACCTGCGACCACGTGATCGTCATGCAGCACGGGACAGTGCGCGCGCAGGACTCGGTCGAAGGAATCAGGTCGCTCTCCATGCGGCAGTGGGACGTAGAGCTGCGAGAGCCGTCGGAGGAGTTCGAGCGCGAGGTGGCGGCAGCGGGTGCAGAGGTTGTGTGGAGCGTATTGAACCGGTATCGGGTCGAGTTTCCTGACGGCACGAGTGACGCTTCGCATACGCTCTTTTTAGCGGCCCGCAACGCTTCGGCACAAGTGCGGAGCATACGACACTCGCAGCGCACACTGGAGGACGCGTTCCTCGAGGCGATCGAGTGAGCGAAACAGCGGGCCCGATTGCCGATCTCAGTTACCGCGGTTATGACGGACCGAGGCGGGTTTCGATCGGCCGGTGGTGGCCGATCGCTAAGAACGGCCTCCGCGTCACGCTCCGCAAGAAAGGCTTCTGGGTGTTGGTTGTGTTGGCGTACCTGCCGTATGTTCTGTTGATGATGCAACTGTTTGTCTTTTCCAGGATGCCCGAGGGCGCGGGCATTCGCTTTGAGGAGATGTTGGCTCAGTCCTATTCCTCGTGGTACTGGGTTCTGTTCGTAGCATTGATTGTGGGAGCGGGAAGCATAGCCGCCGACAATCGGTCCAACGCACTTCAGATTTACTTGGCAAAGCCGATAACCAAGGGCGATTATCTTTTCGGAAAATGGCTCTCGATATTCATCATTGTGTACGCCGTCGTGTTCATCCCGGTGTTCGGCACCGTCTTGTATGCCGCCCTTAGCGAGGGCATGATTGAGTTTATGCGCGAGCACGGCTGGCTTCTGCCCAAAGCGTTTCTCATTGCGGCTGTGCCGGCGACGGTTCATGCTTCGTTGCTTGTCGGAATATCTGCTTGGAACCGCCTTCCGTGGCTTGCGGGAACGATTTACGCCGCCGTGTTCTTCTTTTGGAATGGGTTTACCACCATCTTCGGTTCCGTCTTGCAGGACCGGTTGTCCGACGGGATGTCGGCAACTGTACAGCACTTGAGTTTACAGGGCGTCATCACCGGTCTGGGAACGAACCTCATAGGGGTTGCGCAGCGATCGATGTTTCGCCCGGAGACGCAACCACTGCCGGATTGGCGCGTTCTGCTGGTTCTGGGGTTCGCGGCCTGCGCCATCGGCCTCTTTCTGGCCCGCACGCACATCCGCGCAGTGGAGGTCGTGAAGGGATGATCGAACTTGTGGGCGCGTCCCGATGGTATGGGCAGGTCATCGGCCTGAACGACGTGACCTGCACAATCGGCCCCGGCATCACCGCGCTGTTGGGAGAAAACGGCGCGGGCAAGTCCACGATGATAAAAATGATAACCGGCCAACTTCGCCCGACGACTGGCGAGGTCCGCGTGTTCGGTCACGTGCCGTTCGCGAATCGTACCGTCCTCAAGGAGATAGGGTATTGCCCCGAGACTGACAGTTATTACGACCAAATGACCGGACGGCAGTTCGTGCAACTCATGGCGAGGATGTCCGGCCTGCATTCCAAAGCGGTACGGGATGCGGCGAACTCGGCAATAGAGAACGTCGGTATGGCAGAGCGTGCCGACACGCTCATTGCCGGCTATTCGAAAGGAATGCGTCAGCGGATAAAGATCGCTCAGGCGCTGGCGCATGACCCGAAGATGCTCATCATGGACGAGCCGCTGAACGGCCTCGATCCGATCGGCCGCCGCGAAATGAAGGAGCTGTTGGTACGCCTGGCCGGGGAAGGCAAGACCGTGCTGATCAGCAGCCACATCCTGCACGAAGTGGAACAGATGACGCACAGTATCTTGCTGCTGCACCGCGGAAGACTCCTGGCCCGCGGGGACATTCGTGAAATCCGATCACTGATTGACCGCCACCCGCACCGTGTGCGTGTGGCGATGGACGGTGCGCGACAGTTCGCGCCCAGACTTCTTGAATTGCCTTATGTGCTCTCGATTCAGTTTGATAGGAACGATCCGCAAATGTTTGAGGTGCAGACGACGGAACCGGACAGATTCTATTCGAAGTTTGCCGAGATCGTGCTGCAAGATGGCCGCCGCGTAGAAGAGTTCTACTCACCGGATAACAACCTCGAAGCGGTCTTCAAGTACTTGGTGACAGGATGACGCTTATCGAACTCTTCACCTGGCAAGTCTGGGACATTACACGTCCGCGCAAGATCGCGGCGATGGCGGCGATCGGGTTTGTGGGCCCGCTGTTTGCGATAATCTGGCGCCTGGCGGAGCGGGGGCACAGCCCGGATTTCGCATACGGCATAATCGCCCCGGTGGCAGTCTATGGATTCAGCCTCGTTCTCTTAACAATCATTTTTGCGTCCGCAGCCGTATCGGGCGAAATGGGCGCGGGCACCATCACCTATATCCTCACGAGGCCGGTGTCGCGGGTAAAGGTGTTGTTGGCAAAATGGCTGGCCGCCACAGCCGTCGTATCATTGACGGTCATCCTATCGTGCGCGATTACAGCGACCGTGCTGTACGGACCTTCGCTTGTCGGTAGTTCGGCGCTGCCCCAGGATCTGGCCGTCATTCCGGTCGGCGTCGCGGTTTATTCGGCCATGTTCGTAGCGCTCTCCGCTCTATCGAACAAGCCGTGGCTGATCGCCATCATCTACGTCTTTCTGTTCGAAAGTTGGGTATCGCTCCTTCCCGGGGATTTCAGGAATCTCTCAGTGATGGCTCACTTGCGTGCCCTTTCCAGGCATGACCCCCCGCTGGAGCCCGGCCAGGCCGGCGCGTTTGAACTCATCTTTGGAACGCCGGAGCAGATCGCTGTCGTGACCGCTGCAAGCACCCTCATACTCATGACGGTCATATCGCTGACCGTCGCTTGCCTCTTGTTTACGTTCAGAGAGTACGTCCCGAAAGAGGAAACCACCTAACCGATCAGGCGGTCCAGCAGCTCTTGGGCGCCCGGAAAGTGCGGTTCCTGCTCCATCAGGCGCTTGAGGGTTGCGCCGGCTTCTTCGGCCCGCCCGGCTTTGTGCAGCGCGCGCGCCAGGTGAAACTGCGCGTCCGCATAGCGCGAGTTGATTTCAAGCGCCTTCTCAAACTCCACTATCGCCTCGAGCGTTCGACCCATTCCCAGCAGACTCAGCCCGTAACGGCACCGGAGGTCCGCATACTTCGGTGTGACCGTCAGCGCCTTGACGTACTCGGCCGCCGCCTTATCGTGATTCCCAGATCTGAGGGCCTCGTCTCCCACGCGGGCGTAGCCATTCAATTCCTCTGCGTCGCGGCCGATGACCGCCTCAAACAGACCGGACGCGGTCTCCTTATCGCCGGCCTCATGGAGTTTCGCCGCCAATTCAAAACGCTCGTTCCTTAGGCTTTCGTCCAGCGTGGCTGCGTGCTCAATGCGCCGCAGGCCGTCCTGTTCGCTGTCTCCCTCATACCAGAGCAGGCCTTGCAGCAGGACGGCGCGGGCGAACCGAGGGTTGATTTCGAGCGCCTTGTTCACGGCCGCGAGCGCCGCGCCCGCTTTGTCCAGTTTGCGGAGCGCGAAAGCAAGGCTGTAATGGAGGTCCGCGTAGTTCGGATACTGGCCGAGCGCCCTTTCTATGAACCGGACCGCCCGCTCGAAACTCCCATGCCGAAGTGCCGAGTGCGCGAGGTGGGAGAGGCTCTCGCTCAGGTAGAAGCGGGCAAGGCGCTGTGTGGCGTGGTGGGTCGTTTCATCCAAGCAGCCCTCGAACGCGTTCGCGGCCTCCTCATAGCTTCCGTCGTCGAACGCGCGGATTCCCTGGTCGTAGGGGCCTTCCCTTGCTGTGCCGAACCATTCAAAGAGCGCCATGTCTCCTCCGGGCGACCGCCTTGCTCGCTCTCTCGCTCACTGTCTCGCCGGACGGAGAGGGGAGGGCCGGGTAGGACGAACGCCGCCCCCGCAGAGGCAGGAGCGGGAAATCCCTAAGGCCGCCATTCTCAATATCGGCGTACCGGAGCGAGTTCATGAGATAGATGGGAAGGGAGCGCCGAAGCCGCACGACGCTCCCTGTGTTCCATCCGGGTTACGATGAAAAGCGTGGGTACCGCCCGAGTCTCCGCAGGCGACAACACCAGAAGGCAGGACGAACTCCCGGGCCTAAAAGTCGCGCTGCGGTTCAGAAATCGAGGACCTTGCCGTCGTAACCGACTTGGACACCGTGCGGCGTCAGGAATTCCTCCAGTTCGGAATGGGTGGCCATCCCGCAGTGGCCGTGGTGAGTTGTGCAGACGATGCTCTCTTCGTCCAGGCAGCCCATTTCGCGAAGCCTGGCAACAACGTCGAGCAGTTCCTGGGCCGAAAGGTGCCCCAGGTATTCAGCCGCATTGAAGCCGTCGGTACACTCAATGACGGCGGCGTCAAAACGCCGGCCCTGCAGAAACTCCCACGTCTCGTCCCGGTAGACGCCCGTGTCCGACGCATACAGAAAGGTCTTGTCCTCTTTGATAATCAGGTTTAGGCTGTCTTCGTCGAGTTTGTGGTACGCGCGTATCGGCGTCACTTCATAGTCGCCCACGCGCACCGTCTCGTAACTCTTGAGCAGGTGCTTTGTAAGTCTCTCCGCCTTGTCGAACGCGTCGCTCAATCGGTCAAGCACAGCCCGGTTTCCGTAGACCGCCGGCAGTGTCGCACCCTCGTCTGTGAACGGCGGGAAAAGATACTGCAATTCGCTCGGCGCAAAGTGGTCGTCGTCCGAGTGAGTGACCAAAATGTTCTTCCATTCGCGCGATTTCAGGCCGAACCTGTGGACTTGACTGAGCGTGTCCGGCCCCAAGTCTATTCTCAGCACGCCGTCAACTACGGCTGACGACCTTGAACGGACGTCCTTGCCGCCGGCTAGTCGCGCGTGCTCCGACACGCGAGAGCCCGAAAACAGGCCGGGAATCCCGTCCGCCGCTCCAGTTCCAGTCAGCAATACCCGCACGGCTAACGAAAGTCCGTTAGCGACCAGAAGACGAGGCCGCTCAACAGTTTAGGATAGTAGTAGGTGGACTTCTGGGGCATCTTCTCTCCGCCCTCCGAGAGCTGCCGCATCTCCTGGACGCGCGGAGGATTGGTGATCACGGCGGCCGTTCGACCATTGCCGCTCACCCGCCGGATCGCTTCTCCGGCGTCGCGGGTGTACTCGATCTGCTCCAGACCTTCGATGCCGAACACTTTCTGTAAGATCACGTAATGCAGAATGGTGACGTCCAGCATCTTATACAGCTCGCTGGCGTCCTCTTCGACCATCCGAAGCGCCTCCCTCGGTTCTTGCATCGTGGCGATGAAACCTGTCCGGCCCGGCAGCGCTATGCCGAAGATGCGATTGTTCGGCAGGGCCAGGTCGCGGACTTCGGACGGCAGCATCTCATTGGCTGTGCGGCGTGTGTTGAAGTAGGTTTGCAGGCGGGTGTGCACCTGCGGTTCGGTCAACGAGAAATCCGTGACGATCCTGTGCGTGGGCAGAAGGGCAAGCCCCGGGTCGTGCATTCCGCAAAGCGCCATCAGTATGAATCCTTCGGGGCCGGCGCCCTCTGCGTGCTTTGACTCTTCGAGGAACTTTAGCGCCGTCTCATACCGGTGGTGGCCGTCCGCTATCCAGACGCGCTCCGGCGCGAGGGCCTCGACGATGCGCTCCAGGGCCTCGCCGTTCGTGCATCGCGCAAGTTCGTGCTCGATGCCGTCTGCCGTCTCAAGTTGCGCGACGATTTCAAATGGCGCTCCCTCGATCGCTTCGCGCACCCGGTGGTTCCGGTCGCGATACAAACCCAAGATGCACTCCAGATGCGACATCGTCGCTTCGAGCAGCCGGAGCCGGTCCTCCTTGTATTTCGGGAACGTCTCTTCGTGCGGTAACACCCCGCCCGTTTCGTAGGGCTCCAATTTGAGCAGGCAGATGATGGAGGTTCGCGTCTGGCGGTCGCCCGCCAACGGATGGAAAAATGTCTGCCGGTAACGGTACAGCGCCGGCTCGTCGTCGGCCTTTAAGATGCCTTCGCGCCGCCATTCTGCCAGCCTGGAGGCGCTTCGCGCATACCGAACAAACTTGCTGCGGTCTTCCGGTTCCTTTTCGGGCAGCGTGAGCCGGACAGTGTTATACTCACTCGCCTGGGCCAACTCCTCCCACATCTTCGGCAGAATGAGATCGTAAGGCGGGGCCACGAGGCAGCCCAAGTCGCCCGCCTTCTCACTGAACCTCTGGGCAATGAAAGGCCTTATGGTGGCCATGCTGAGTGCGACTATAACCCAAAACCGGACCAGCAATGTGGTGTGGCCGCGCCCGGGAGGCTAAACTGGGGCTGTGGACCTAGAGACCTACGCTAGGCCGCACCGCAGGCTTGTGGACGAGCGCCTGCTCCGTAACGCAAAAGCCGAGGCCGAGATGATTGACGTGGGCAAAGTTCCGGGCAACCATCGCACGCTTCAAGACGAGATTAACGCGATACTCGTAGATCGCGCAAACAAGGTCAAGAGCGTCGTAAGGCTGAAGGGTGGCGACCCATTTGTATTCGGGCGCGGTGGCGAAGAAGCAGAAGCGCTCCATAGTGCTGGCGTGCGCTTTGAAGTCGTCCCCGGAATAACGTCTCCAATAGCTGCACCGGCGTACGCCGGCATCCCGCTGACTCATCGAGGACACGCCTCGCTGTTTACAGTCGTAACCGGCAACGAGTTACCGGGCAAAGAGGCTTCGGCCATCGCGTGGGATAAACTAGCTCAACAGGGTGGCACGCTCGTCGTGCTCATGGGGTGGGAGAACCTGGCTCACATCGTTGAAACGCTTATCGATAACGGAAAGCCTCTTGACACGCCCGTCGCGCTTGTGCGCTGGGGAACGAGGCCGTGGCAGCAAACGGTTACAGGCACGTTGGAAAACATCTTTGAAAGAGCAGTGGAAGCAAAACTCTCATCGCCGGTGGTCATAGTAATTGGCGAGGTCGCCGCGCTACGAGACGACCTGCGATGGTTCGATAACCGACCACTGTTCGGCAAGCGCGTCCTTGTGACGAGAACGCGCACTCAGGCGGGTGTTCTGGCCGAAGAGCTATCGCTACGCGGCGCTGAGCCTATCGAGTTGCCAACCATCGAAATCAAACCAGTTGAGGACTTTTCTCGGCTCGATGAATCGCTCGCCGGGTTGAACAAGTATGCCTGGATTATATTCACCAGTGTGAACGCCGTGAAGGTGGTGTTTGAGCGTCTAGACGGCCTCAAGCTCGACTCACGGGCGTTTCATTCCGCGAAGATTGCCGCGATTGGCCCGGTCACGGCTGAGAGCCTTCATGAGCATGGTATCGTTGCTGACCTGGTTCCCGATAGGTTCGTATCTGAGGCGATTCTTGAGAGCTTCAGCGGGGAGGATATTCAGGGGCGGACGATACTTCTGCCCCGCGCTGACATCGCACGGGATACGTTGAACAAAGGACTCGCAGAGATGGGGGCTGACGTAGATGAGATTGCTGTCTACCGCACGGTGCCGCCGGAAGCGTCGCGGAAGCAAGCCGAAGCGATTCTGGAGGCTGGGATCGATG
>JADFGT010000003.1 GCA_022567555.1 Armatimonadota bacterium
GCTGGGGCCGTCGCGGCCGGGGGCGGCGTGGCCGTGCTGCAACTGCTCGCCCGCTCGGGTGAGGCAGCGGTCCGCATGATCCCCGCCGACGCGGTGGTGGCAGTCACCTTCGACACCGCGCCGTCGCCCGCGCAGGTGCCCCTTTTCAACCGCATCAAGTCGGCATTCGAGGACAGCGGCCTCGAAGACCTCGTTGACGGGGGGCTGTTCGGCATGGACGAGAGCGGAGTGCTGAGCGAAATCCGCTCGCACATAAAGGGCAGTTTCGCGGCCGGCCTCTGGGGAGACTTGAAAGGCGGCCAACCGGACGTGATCATAGCGCTCGCGCTGAACGACCCGTCCGGCGCCGAGCGCCTGGTCGCGCGCTATGCAAAACCCCGAAATGCGGACGGCATGCGTTATTACACGGTTCCCGACGAGAAGATGCTGATAACGTTCCACCGTGGCTACGCGCTTCTTTCAAACAGGGTTGAAGCCGCGCAGAAGGCGCTGCGAACCGCGGAAGGCGTCGAGCCGAATCTGTATGACCAACCAGCGTTCCAGGCGGCCCGGGCGTCGCTACCCGCCGATGCGAACCTCATGGTGTTTGTAAACGGCGCGGCGATCGCCGAGAGCGATCCCGAGGCGCGCGACGGTTTCAAGGCGCTCGGAATAGACGAGAACGGCTGGCTTGCGCTGGGAGTTACGCTCCGCGAAGAAGGCATTCAAGTGGACGCGACGCTGCCGGCTGCGGGACAAGGCCTAACGGCCGCGATGGGACGCACCCAACCGCTTACCTTCGCGTCGCTCGAGCGGTTCCCCGAGGGCGCAGTCGGCGCGGCGGGCCTGAGCGGCCCCGCGCGGTTCATCGAGGTGATTCTCGACATCGTCCGCGCGTCCGAAGGCACGGAGGAGATGGACAGCGGCATCGCCGAGTTGGAGGCCAAGACCGGCCTCTCATTTGAAAAGGATTTCCTGCCGGCCCTGCGCGGCGAGATCGTGGGCGCGCTCTATCCGCCGATCACCCCGGGCGGCGACCCCACGGTCATCTTGGCGCTGGATAACAGCAGCGGCGGACGCGCCACAGAGGTCGCGCTCGACCTGTTCGAAAAACTGAACGCCGGCCTGTTCGACTCACCCGAAGAGCAGCCGAGGCTGATTGAAACGCGAATGGGCGACCTGCGCGTGTTCCGCCCCACCCACCAAGACGACGGCCAGCAGATAGCGCTCGCGGTGTCGGCGGAGCAGGTTATGTTGATATCGGACCCCGGCCTGCTTATGCGAATCGCGGAAGGCCCCAGCGGAACGAACCTGTTGGAGACCGAAGGCTTCGCGGACCTCGGCTACAACTCGGAGGCGCGCTTGCAGTTGCAGATAGACATGGAACGGTTCATCGGAGCGTTGGAAGAGGCCGGCGAGGCGCCGGAAGATTTCGACCTGCGGCAGATTCTCGCCGGGCGCGAACTGACGGCGACCTGGACCTATGACGGCGCGGCGGCGCGGTTCCGGCTGTTGATCCCGATTGACATTCCGGAACTAATCATGGTCGCCGGCGCAAAGATCGTCTCGGAGCACGGCCGGTAGCAACCGCACCGCAGCATCTGACTGCAATCTGAATCGCTCGGCAAACTCCTTTGCCGAGCGATCGTAACACCGATTCCCTCAACATCAGGCTACGCCGGAATGTTGTGGGACTTGAAAATTCACTCATCCCACCCGCCGTCAGGGAGTGGGTGCTGCAGGGCCGCGCATATGCGGGGGTTGCCACCCTTGCTCGGCGCGAGCCTCCTCTTGGTCCACGACGAAATCATTCCACCAGAGCACGCGGTCATCGAGCTTCCCCCAATTGAAATCCTTTCCGCTACCGTAGAGTCGGCGGTCCGCGTTCCGCAGCTGCTGGTGATTACACAGCCCAACGAGTTCTGCAGGAAGGTACGCCTCTTTTGACATTTTTGGCTCGTAATAAGACACGAGTGTCATGTCCGGGGAGATCGGCATCGTTAGCTTCGAGTCTTCTCCGTACGGGATGAGCGGAAAGTAAGGAGGCCCCGTCTCTTCACGCAGATCGGTAACCACTACGGGATTATCGGCGATGATAAAACGAGGCGCCCCCTCCGGCCTCCGCACAACGGCCCACCCCCTTCGGCGCATCAGGCGGAAGACCGGATCTAGGCTCACAAGAAGAAAGGGGTTCATAAAGTTTCCGCTGCGTGTGAAATCCATCTCGCCCCGGAGATGAGCCGTTGCGTCGTCAGGATCAAGCCCGTGGCTGGTCGCAACTCGACGTGCGAGTTCCTCCACAGAATCAATGAAGCTGGTCATTTGCTCGCGTCGCGCTGGGACGCGCTGCGCCTGAAGTGCTACAAGCATGACCAGGGCATCCAAGTCGTCGCATGTCAGCGGCGTACCCGGTGTAGCGAGCTTGCGAACGACGGCGCTCGCCCTATCCTCGATGCGTGAGAGAACTTGCTCAACCCCGTCCGACGGCCCGTCTTCCGTATCGATGGTATAGAAATCGGTCGAATGCGCGACCTGCGCTGGCTTCCGTCGGTATACCTTGAGCAAATCAAGGTCAAACTCATAGATGTAGCCATCGCAGTCCGCGAAGTTCCGAAGCACAAACTGCGGGACGGTGTGATGCTTCTGTCGTCTCTGGTCGGCCACGGCTTCTATTTTACTCTGTGTACGGACGGGTGGCCCGGACAGATTGCGTGAACACGCCTTCGGCGGCTTCCCTCCGCCATTCTCCGCCTTCCCTCCGGCATTCAGCGGGGGCGCAGAATCGTTCAGCGGAGGTGGCCCGGACAGATTGCGTGAACCCGCCTTCGGAGGGTTCCCTCCGGGGTAGTGTCCTAATTTGAAGAGAAACGTGGCAACTACGGCAGAAACGAGGCGCGGAGAGCGGCTTGTGCGCCGTCTATCGGGTGCTTGTGGAGAACGGCGTAGAACCGGCGCCTGTTAGAGTCCGGGACAGGTTCGGACCAAGCGTAGCAGAGCCGGGCTGTTGGGTGTCCTGCGATGTTAAAGATGCTGATTTCGCCGTCCCAGACAGGTTGGCCGTCTAACGTTTCCGTTACCTGGACGGTCTCTTTGAACTGAGCCCGGCAGTTGTGGAGTCGCTCGACGGCCTTCTGGAGTTCGCTGTTCGGCAACGGCGGATTATGGCATGTGGGGGCGGCTTTCGCCGGACGGGTGGCCCGGACAGATTGCGTGAACCCGCCTTCGGCGGCCTCCCTCCGCCGTTCTCGGCCTTCCCTGCGCCATTCAGCGGGGGCGCGGAATCGTTCGGCGGGGGCGGAGAATCGTTCGGCGGGTTCCCTCCGGGGTTCGGGTAGCATCGCGGCAACCTAACAGGGAGCCTTAAACCAATGCCTGCCGAAGACTGGTACCCCTCTCGCCTCGCCGACCGGATTCCTTTTCACGCCAACTTTTCCACCCAAGCCACCGCCACCGGCGTGGCCGACGGGCTCACTGCCGGCCAGCCCGAGCAGCGCGAATACCGCGTGCAGGGGATGGTCGCGAACCAGAGAGTGGGGACCGTCTCGCCGACCGTGAGCGCGGTCACGGTGCCGTAGAGCGTTAGGGCGCCCCTGCGCGCGAAGTAATATGCCGGAAAGGATCCCTGAGACCCGGAATCCTTCAACAATGAAATTGTTGAAGGATGGGAATCACGAAGGACTAAATGGACTGGCCAACCTTCTGGGCTGAGATTGCGCCCTCGCTGGTCGGCGCCCTCGCCGTCATAGCTTCCTTGGTGACTTCGGTTTACGTGATGCGGAACCAACTGCGAGCGACTGAGCGTGCCATGCTGGCTGAGCGAGAAAAGACCGTCGCAATATTGCGGGCTGAACGGCAAAAGCTCATGTCCGAATACCACCGGCAGCTTCGAGCACGCCAGATCAGCGCTATGGACGCTCTCGCTGTTCCTCTAAGCAACATGGTCTACTACGTGCTCGATCGAACGGAGGTTCGACTGGCTCCCGACGCCCCTGAGCACCACGACTATCCTTACCTCGAACTCTGGAACGGGTGGGAGGAGCTCTTCTTGAAGTACCGGCAGAAGAGCGGAGAGAACTACCACGTGCTGTTGCCCGACACGATCAATCATATCGAGAGTGCCGTCATCGAGCTGCAAGGTCTGATTGGGGAGCTATCCAGCATCCACTCTGACTTCCTCTCAGATTGCGGCCCATACCAGGAAGCCAGATTCAACGACATTGCACAGAAGGTCTGGGGGATTCGAAATCGGCTCTTGGAACGAGCGTGGCGAGACCTGCATCTGAACGAGTTGGATGCCGCCTCTCAGCAGATCATGGGAGAGGAACTGAGTGCAGCGGATATCGAGTTTGCACTTCCCAGGCCCAAGCCGGAACCTCAGGCAGGGGGAAATTAAGTGGGTCCCCCGTTTCAAATCCTTCAACAATCTCATTATTGTAGGACTTGAAATCGCATACTAAATGAGATCGGGAGAAGGAACCTGAATGGACGAAATTGTACACCTACCGCAGTTGGTGCGCGAACTCTACAAAACCGTTGCAGAACTAGAACGCATGTTCCCAGGACGAAGATTTACGCCAGATGGTCATATGGTAGGGAGTATTGGAGAAGTGCTTGCGGCGCACCGCTATGGGCTCAAGTTGCTCTCCGCATCCTCGCCGAAGCATGACGCCGTATCACCAAGTAGCATCAAGGTCCAGATCAAGGCCACACAAATTGATCGAGTTGCATTGTCGAGTGAGCCAGATCACCTGCTAGTTCTCCAGCTGCACAGGGACGGGACATTTCAGGAGATCTTCAACGGCCCAGGCCATATCGCTTGGAAGCAGGTTGGCAAGTTGCAGAAAAACGGTCAATGCGCTATCGGCGTATCCAAACTACGCCGTCTAATGGAGACGGTCCCTGAAAACAGCCAGCTTAAACCAGTGACGCCGCGTGCCGGGAGTGAGTGAAATTGAGATCGTGTGCCGTGGACAGGTTGGCGAGGCTTCATCCGGTGTGAACTCGTATCTCTCGCAGCCAATCTGTCCACGAACGGCGTCCGGTCAGCCGAGTGCCCGGCCGTTTCTATCCGGCTGAATGAGATGCCGCACCGGTCAGACCGGCGCGGCATTTTCATGCCTCGCCACACGCAGTGGCGGGGCTACCATTCGCAGCCGACGCGCCTAACTCTGCGAGAGGTGAGGCGTCCAAAAGGCCGAATCTGCTACATCGCTGTGCAGATTGAGAGCTTAGACGGCTATCCCCACTTCTTGGCGAGCTCGTCGAGCCCTGCTTTGCCGAGGTCTTCGGGGGTCATGCAGATGTGGAACTCGACCTTCGCGTCGAAGTTCAGGAAGAACGGTTCGGCGATCGAGGGGACGCTCGACGGCTCGGCGACTTCGATGGTCAACATACAGCCGCGGCATCCGTGGTTTTCGATGAAGTGGCACGACTCGGGCCGGAGGTCGTCCATGATCCGTTTGAGCATCGGCCCGGCTGTCCCGTCCCGGACCATGGCGTTGAATTTCTCAACGGGGAACTCTACGTAAACGAGCATTCTCATGACGTTTCAGATCGTACCCCGTAGGCCACAGTCCCAACGACCTTGAGATGCCTCACCGGTCAGGCCGATGAGGCATCTGCAAAGAGTTATCCGCGAGCGCTACCCGCTACGCCTCGCTCTCAGCCTCGCCTGAGGCCGCTTCCTCAGGAGACGCCTGCGCCGCCGCCTCGGCCGGCTCCTCTTTGGCGGCCGGCTTTTTCTTCCTGGGGCGCATCTTTTTCTCCGGAGGCTTCTCTTCCGAAGGTGACTCCGCAGGGGCGGGCGATTCCTCGGGGGCCGATTCGGCGGTCACGGCGGGCGTTTCCACAACGGCCGCGCCGGGCGCTTCGGCCACGACGGGGGCCTCGGCCTCGACCGGCTCAGGCGCGGCCGCAGAAGACTCTACCGATTTGACCTCCGCCACCTGCACGGCGGCCTCCGCGGACGGCTTCTTCGCGGCGGCCTTCTTGGTCGTCCTCTTCTTAGCGGGCTTCTTCTCCGTAACAGCCTTCGCGGCGACCGTCGCTTTCTTCTTCGCCGGGGCCTTCCTCTTGGCTGCGGGCCTCTTGCGGGCCGCCTTGGGCGCTTCCGCCTCCGCGACCGGCGCGGGGACCTTCACCCGAGGTCTCTTCCTGGCGGCCGCCGCCCTCAACTTCCTCAGAATCTCTTTGACCCGTTGCTCTTTTCGATGCCTTCTTTGGCGGATTTCTTTCTGCCTGATGCGCATAACTGCGTTACGCCCCCACCCGGGGGCCGGGCCATTATACACGTCTGGGGCGGTCCCCATCCCCTGACCGGCGCGCGGCGTTCGCCGGAACGTAGGAGCGCAGCCCCTCCTCGTACGGCGTGAGGGGCAGGCCGAACACGCTCCGGACCCTCTCGTCCTCATCGCGGGTGCAGACGTTCGGCTCGCGCAGCATCAGCAGCTGATCGCTCGTGACGGGGACTCGCACCCCGGCCTTCTGAAGCGGATCGAACACGAATCTCGCCACGAGCATGACCAATCCGACCGGCACCGGCGGGTGCGCGCCCCTGACTCCCATCACCCGTTCCGCCGTGCCGATCACTTCTCGAAGCGACAGGCGTTCTGGCCCTCCGAGTCCGAACGTCTGATTGTCGGAGGCCGGCAGGCCGAGGCAAGAGCTCAGGATCGCCGCAACGTCCTCAACGTATACCGGCTGGAGCAGGTTCCTGCCGCCGCCCGGAAACGGCGTAAAGCCCCCCGCGAACAGGTTGATGAACCTGTCCTCCGGGCCGAAGATCACGCTCGGACGGACGATCGTGTACGCGACGCCTCCGTTCCGCACCGCCTCCTCGGCCTGCCACTTGGCGCGATGATAGCGGCTGCGGGCGTTCGCGTGGGTTCCCAACGCGCTAACGTACACGAACTTTCGGACTCCCGCCAGCTTGCCCGCCCGCACCATGTTCTTCGTGCCCTGCGCGATGACGGTTTCGAACCGGATTCCGCGCGCCTCGTTTATGATTCCGACGCAGTGGACAATCGCATCCGCGCCGTCGCAGGCCCGGGCGAGGTCCTCCGCGTCCGTCACGTCGCCCGAGGCAGATTTCACGCCCAAATCAATCATCCATTGGGGCGGTCCCCGGCGAACAAGCGCCCTGACCTCCCGGCCGTCTGAAACAAGGCGCTTTATGAGGTGCGAACCGACGAAGCCCGCTGCGCCGGTCACCAAAACCAGCATCTCACATGGAATCTACCCGCCCTGGAGGCGGTATGCTCCGGCGTGAGGGGGTGAGTCCGAGCGAACGGGCGCCGCCCTTTTTTTGCGGCGCGAGCAGATCGGCCGGCCGCTACTTCGAACAATCGGGACACACGATGGGAAAGACCTACGCGATTCTCGGCTCAGGCATGCAGGGCACGGCGGCGGCGTACGACCTGGCGCGGTTCGGCGACGCGGACCGCATCTTGATGGGCGACATCCATTTGCAGCAGGCCAATCGCAACTCCGAGCGAGCGAACCGCCTTGTCGGACGAGCCGTATGCGAGCCGCACCAAGTGGACGCGCTTGATGAAGCCGAACTGGCCTCGTTCTTGGAGCCCGTAGACGTTTTGCTGAGTTGTGTTCCCTACTGGATGCATCCGCGAATAGCGCCGGTTGCCATCCACACCGCAACCAGCATGGTGGACATGGGCGGCGACACGGACGTCACGATGGAGACGCTGAAACTGAACGAAGCGGCCAGGGCCGCCAGGGTCTCTGTCGTCCCCGACACCGGCCTCGCTCCGGGCCTGGTGAACAATCTCGCCACCCATCTGATGTCTAAACTGGACAAAGTCGAGGACGTGCGGCTCTACTCCGGAGGTTTGCCACAAAACCCAAAGCCCCCTTTCAACTACAAACTGGTTTTCAACATCGAGGGCCTCGTCACTGAATACGTTGACGAGGCGCTCGCAATTCGTGACTGCAAACTTGTGCGCTTGAAGACTCTCGCCGATATCGAGCATATCGAATGGCCCGGCCTCGGAGAAATGGAGGCCTTCGTTACAAGCGGCGGCACGAGCACCGCGCCCTACACTTTCGACGGCAAAGTACGCACGTATGAATACAAGACTATCCGCTTTCCCGGCCACTGCGAACGCATGCGGATCTTCCTGGACTTCGGCTTCTGGGGAACTGAGCCGATCGAAGTTAAGGGCAGCATGGTCAAGCCGCGCGACCTGTTTCAAACGCTGATGGCCGACGCTTTGCGCGACGACGAGGACAAAGACCAGATCCTCGTCCGCGCCGCAGTCACCGGCTCGAAGAACGGCGACGACGTGCGCCTTCAGATAGACATTCATGACAAAGAGGACACCGCGACCGGCTTCAGCGCAATGGAGCGCATGACGGGGTTTTCTACGTCCATATACGCAATCGAGATCGCTGCCGGTAACGTCGAAAACGGATGCATACGCTATGAATCGGCCGTGCCGGGAACAAAGGTTGTAGAGGAATTGAAGCGGCGCGGCGTCCTGATAACCGAGACGAACGGCTGACCTTATCCCTTTGTAAAACCCAGCGCCGCCTTGCCGGATTCTTCAGGGCTTACGAGCGTGAGCTCCTTTCCGCCGCTCTCAACCTTGTACACCCATGTGAATATCTCCTGCGAGATATCCGTCCCTTCGGCGAGGCCTGGTACGGTCATGATTGTCAGCGTAACTTCGCTATCATTGAACTGCCACGATCCGGTGATAACAGTGATGGTGCCCGCCTTTATTGACATCTCGCCGCCGGCTTCGATGATGAGTTTCACCCGGTCCCTATGGGCGGCAAGCATTTCCATCACAGGAGAGCCACCCCCAGGCGCCGCGCCAGCGACGTCGCCCTGCCATTCTCCGACGAGGTCGGCCTCTTTGATGGAGCAGCCGACGAGCATGAGCGACAAGACGGTCATTGCAGCAATGGTAGTCCGGTTCACATACAGAGGACGGCTGGCGGACGCTCGTAGGTTCAACCCGGACATCCGGGATGGGCCTTGGTCCATTTGGCGGGTTGCCGGGGGGTTATGCCGTACCGGGTTTCGGCCATGACCCCACACGATCAAATAAACGGCGAGCTCCCCGATCCTGTTCTGTCCCTTTTTCGTCCTACCTCGTCCCTCCGCCTGAACTCGCCTCCCGTTCCTCTCTCGCATCCTTGACTATGGTGCGCACGTTCTCCATCAGGATAGAGCCCTTGTACACGAACCCGTCCTTAATCGTCCACTCGATCGTTCCGCCCCAACTCGCTTCCCCGTTCTCATAAACGCCCGTCCCTGTCGGATACAGATACTTCAGGTTCCGCAGCGGATTGCCGTTCACAAGTATCAGGTCGGCCTTGAAACCGGCTTTGACCCGGCCCAGTTCATGCTCCATCCCAAGAATCTTGGCGTTGTTGCCGGTCGCATGTTTAATAACGTCCAGAGGATGAAAGCCGGCCTCTTGGTGCAACTCCAACTCATGCAGCAATCCGAAGCCGTGCATGCGATAGATGAAGCCCGCGTCTTCGCCGGCCCCGATTGTGCCGCCTCGCTCGGCGAACTCGCGCAGCGCTTTGAACCAAAGTTGATAGTTCCGCTTCCACTCGATCTCGTCCTGCGTGGTCCATTCGAAGAAGAAGGAGCCATGGCTTCGCGGGCTCGCCTCGAAGAACTTCTCTAACGCCGGGTGCAAATAATCTTTGAACCAGGGTTGGTTCTGCGCCGCATTCAGGTTGCGGCTCGCCTCATAAATCGAGAGTGTCGGGTCCCAGGCGACGCCGGCATCCACCATCGCCTGAAGGACCCGGCTCAACTTCTCCTGGTCCGCGTCCTTGAAAAGCCGCCCCGCCCAGCGAAAGCGGTCCAACTCGTTGCTGTAATTGTAATCGGGCGGAAACTGCTGCGAACCGTACGGAATTGCTGCGTCCGGAATCCCGTACCAGTGCTCGATGCTCGTCGTTCCGCCGCGGATGTCGTCCCATGCGTCGGTCTCTTCGACGCCCACGTGATGCGCCACGCGCAAGCCCAGTTTCTTGGCCTCGTCCAGAAGCGCCACGAGCGGCTCGCGCTCCATTCCGCCGATCTTTATGCCGTCGCCTCCGGCCTCCTTTATCCGGCGTACGCTTTCACGCGCCTGTTCGGCCGTACCGCCGCCCGCCCGCATATACAAAAAGATGCGCGGGGCGCGAACCTCACCGCTCGCGCTCTGATCGCGAAGCCTAAGGGCCTTTGTGCGGTCGCTGCCCACATCGCGCAACGTTGTGATGCCGCAGGCGAGCCACAGATCGAACTGATACTGGAACGGCATCGAGATCCCACCGCGGCCGTCCTGCAAATGAGCATGCAGGTTTATGAATCCGGGGAGCAGGTAGCGGCCCTCGCCGTCTATGACGGCGTCGAACTCGCCGCGCGCGCCGCCGACGGATGCAATGCGGTCGTTCTCCACGACCACGCTTGTCGGTCCCGAAATGGGCGTCCCGTTGCCGTCAATGATGTAGACGTTTCGGATGAGCAGCCGGTCGTAGCGCTTGCCGTGCTCGGCGGCCGCAGGCTCCT
This sequence comes from Armatimonadota bacterium, assembly GCA_022567555.1. Classification (GTDB taxonomy): domain Bacteria; phylum Armatimonadota; class Fimbriimonadia; order Fimbriimonadales; family ATM1; genus JADFGT01. Next base: position 10,514 of record JADFGT010000003.1, read on the forward strand.
GCGCGGAAACGAGCGCCGGCAGCAATAGTGCAGCGATGATGTATTTCACATCGCCTCAGATTCGGGGCCCGTCGCTCAATTCCTCCCGCCACAGACCGCCTGAGGATCTCCGCGTCTTTGTGACTCTGTGGTTGTAACCGGAACTCACCACCAAGACACTAACCGGGCACGCACGGACGCTTAGCAGCTTTGTGCCTTCGTGGTTGAATCCGGAGAGCACGTGCATGACCATCGCCTTAGTCGAACGCGAACACCTCTTTTATCGCCTCAATGATGTTCATATAGAAGTTCCCGCCTATCTCGCGCATCACCTCGAACTCCAAGTCCGGCGAACCGAAAAACGGGCGGAGCGTCCAACCCAACTGGCTGCCGACGAACGCATACAGCATAATCCAAAGCCAAATAATCCGAACTCGCGCGTCTGCCTCGCCTTCCTCGGAACCGCTGATTGTCATCATTCCGCGAAAGAAAAACCTCACGCCGAAGATAGCGCACAAACCAAGAATGCCGACGTTCATCAACTTGAAGAACTGATAATGCGCGCTGGTCATCATAAAGAAGGCCGTTATCGGCGCGAAACTGAGCAACAGCAGACCTGTTATCCCGAGGGCGCTCAACAACAGCACCAAGTGCTGTGCGAACGTTTGCTTGGTCCCAAACAGAAGATTGAGAATGTACAACGTCGGAAAGCAGATTGCCGACGTGAGCAGGTAAAGGATCGGCAGTTTGACCGCCGAACTCAGCGACTGCAGGCCGCTGTGGTAAGCACCGATGATCGCGCCATAGATCGCGAAGAAAACCACCGAGGACCAGAAGAGCGAGACCATCTTGTCTTGGAGGTTCTCCCCCCTCCGAACCTCGTCCAGGAACTCGCCGGCGTCGCGAAGTATCGAAATCGGCACTGAAAAGCGTTTCATCGCCCCTCCAGCCTTCATGACAGAATATTGTACGATTTTCTATACGCCGGCTGCGGACGGGACATGACGAAGCCGTTGCCGGGTCCCCATTCGCACCTTCACGCCGCACTCCTTCCCGTCTTGGTGTCTCTGTGCCCGAATCCGCCACCGATACACAGGAAGCCGACACGCAGGGCGTCCCTGCGCAGGCCCACGCCACGGTTCTGCGCCGTTCCCGTCCCCGGTCCGGGCGGCTTAGCGTATAGTTAGGGGACCTCCGGACGCCCGAAGGGCAGACACGCCGGGCCCTGCCCAGGCGTCTGGAACCCAAGAGGAACAGGCACGAAATGACCCACACGAGAGCAACCAGCGGCCTACTCGTAGGCGCCATCGTCCTGACAGCGTTCGCCACAGGCTGCGGGGGAGCGACCATTTGGAGCAGAGAGGAGGAGATCCGGGTCGGCCGCGAAGCCTCCGAGAGACTGGAGGAGGAGTACGAGGTGAGCCGGAATCCGGCCGACGTCGCCCTCATCGAAGGCATCGGCCAGCGGCTTGTGGCTGCCGGCAAGGTGGACGACTGGCCCTTCACCTTCAAGGTGCTGGAGGAGCGGAGCGTGAACGCCGTGTCCCTGCCCGGAGGGCCGATCTACATTTTCCGAGGCCTGATAGACCTCACCGAAGGCGACGAGGACGAACTGGCCGCCGTCATGGCACATGAGATGGCCCACATTCAGAAAAGGCACGTCTCCAAGATGATCGCCCAGGGGGTGTTCACCAACTTGATTATAGTGCTGGCAACCGGAGGAGCGGTCAGGACCGCCGCCCAACTCGTCGCCGTGATGGCGCAGCTCCGGTTCAGCCGGGACGATGAGTATGAGTCCGACCGGCTGGCCATCAGGTACACCTACCGGGCGGGCTACGACCCGAACGGCCTCGTCCGCTTCTTCGAGAAACTGAAGCGCCTCGAAAAGGAAGAGAGCCCGGACCCCGTCACGTTTAACCTCACGAGAACGCACCCATTGACAGACGCCCGCATAAACCGCGCAAGGGAGGAGATCGCGAAGGTCGTCCAGGAGGTCAACGCTGAACTCGAAGCCGAGTACTTGAGGGACAAGTGAAGGTCGCCGCCATTCTACCGGCCCGCAACGAACATGGCCGTATCGCCCGCCGTAGAAAGACGAAGGTCCGCCGGATCGCGCTGCGACGCGTGTCGCACACGTCCGAAGAGCGCAAGTTCGGCCTGGCGAACAGCACGGCGCAACGCGCAAAACAGCGCGCGGAAACCGGCCGGACTCTCGTGAGCGCGCGCACCCTGTAACCGGAGACTATTGCCTTGCCGATGACCGCGCTGTCACTCCTGCTTCTCCTCGCGTCCGGCCCGCATCTGTCCGATTCGCAGATTCCTATCAAGCCGGACCCGCGATCCAAAAACGTCCTGGTCGTCCGAAACGCTAACGCGCCCGAAAGCGCGGAGATCGCGGACTTTTACATGAAGCACCGCGCCATCCCGAAGGGCAACTTAGTGATCGTCCGAACCACCACGAAAGAGAACATCCCCCGTCAGACTTATGAGATTGGAATCCGCGACGCAGTGCGCGACCATATCGCCAAAAAGAAACTGGACATTGACTTTATCGTCCTGATACGCGGCGTCCCGCTGCGGCTGGACAACAACGGCGGTTATGCGGTGGACGCGTTCCTCGCCGTGGACGCCCACCCAAGCCGCGCGAAGAAGCCGCTCGAGCCGCTCCCTAAAAAGGAACTTACAACAGGGGGAGTCCGCCGTGTTCTGAACCCATACTTCCGGGCGAAGCAGCCGTTCGACAGCGACAAGTACGGCCTCTATCTGGTCACGCGCCTGGACGGTTACACCGCGGAAGACGCCATCGGCCTTGTGATGCGCTCGCTGAAGGCCGAACCCGCCAAAGGCGAATTCCTGTTCGACGCCAGCCCCGCCAAGAGCGGGGGAGGCTATCGCACTACGCAGCAGAGGATGTTCCGCGCCCGGGATCTACTTCAGAAAAAGGGACTCCGCGTCAGCCTCGACGAAGGTGAAGCGTTCATCGGCGGCAGGAACGGCCTCATGGGCTACGCCGGTTGGGGCAGCAACGACCCAAAGTTCAAGAAGTCGCTTTACAACTCGCTGCGCTTTCGACCCGGCGCGCTGGCCGAGACCTTCGTGTCAACCAGCGGCCGCACGTTCCGCCGCACAACCGGCGGCCAGAGCCTAATCGCCGACCTGATACAGCAAGGGGTAACCGGCGTGAAGGGATACGTGAGCGAGCCGTACACGCTGGCGCTCGCCCACGTGGACATCCTTTTCGACCGCTACACCGACGGCCGGAACCTGGCGGAGAGTTTCTACGCCGCCTCACCGCTCCTCAAATGGAAGGACGTGGTCCTCGGCGACCCGCTCTGCGCCCCGTATCGAAAGTAGGGTTTTCATCCCGCCCCCATTTAGAACTCCCTCAACACGCGCCGTGTTGAGGATAATCCCCCCCCCAAAATGCGCCTCTACAAGCACTCCAAACACATGGTCGTCGAGTGGCGTGGACATGGTGGCCTGGAAGCTCGGACCCGATCTGGCCATCGCGGCCACCTTGTCCACGTGAGGCCCGTACCGCGGCACAGCGCTTCAAGAGGTCACGGGCCAGGGACAAGATCGCCGCGAGGCTTCACTCCCGTTCTGCTCCGCCTTGCGGATGCCGGGCTCGGTAGTTCGTATGCCGTTCGTGGACAAGTTGGCTTCCGAAGAGACGAGTTCCCGCGCGATGGAGACTCGCCAACATGTCCACGGCACACGGCGGCAGGGCGCAGCTCGCTATCGGGAGCTTTCTTCGATGGGTAGAACCAAAACCCTGTTCTCCAGTCCAACATACACGGCTTCACCATCCCTCGTGGGAACGAGATTATCCCCGAAATAGACCGTGCGGTAGTGTACATGCACACCTGGCGGCACATCGCAGAAGCTTTGATCGCTTGATACGACCACCGCTAGAAGCCTGGCTTTCCGTTGACTGATGTTGAAAGAAATGACACCAAGCTCTTTTTCCGGCTTCGGTTTGACAGGTTTCTCGCTGAAGGAAAACCGCGGCGCGGACAGCCGGTCTTCTCGCGAGAATGAAGAAGTAGGCCCGAAGAACAGCGCAACGTTGGACTTTACGATCCGCAGCGAGTGACTGCCATACGGTATCTGAATCTGCTCTCCGGCTGCCGTGGTAATCGGAATGTGCTCTCGCGCGTTGTCGGGGCCCAGGCCGGCTATCAATAGTACTGCACCGTCTAGGGTCGCCTGCAAGGCGAACAGCCTGTCGTGCTGAACATCAATGTCGAAGTTGCCATTCCTCAGGTATTCGTTCAATATGGTCACCCTACCGTCGGGTCTTGCGACGAGCCAATGCTTCGTACCGAGTTGACGGACAAGATAACCAGCTCTCACGACCGGCCGCGTTCGAAGTCCCAGTCGAAGTCCCAGTTCAAGCTGGGTGTCGTCGGGATCTGACGGCGCTTTCACCAGCACTTCCGGCCGCCAGATGAGCAGCGAGCCTTCGGCGTCATATCCAATTGGTTCGTCCTCTGGCGCAAAAACATGGCTTGCGTGAGTCACACCCTTGAGGTCGAATACTGTCACCCGGGTTTCGCGCCCAAACTCAAGTTGGACAGTCGCGACGCGATCGTCGGCTAACGGGCCGACCAGGTAGTAAAACGGTCCTGTGTCGAACGACGCAGGTACTTGCGACTGGCCTTCTATCCAGGGCATGCATAGCAGAATCGCAACTTGAAGCATCGGTTTCAGGGCACTTTTCATAGAATTCGAATACTCCTGATGATTTCGCCGGGTGCCAGGGACATGGTCGCCCTTCGGGCTTGGGCTGACGATACCTCCGCGGCGACCTTGTCAGTGATCCGACAACCTACGAGAGCCGAATCACTGGGCAAGGGTCCACGCGGAAAACCCACTCTTTCTTCATCCCATCCTATCCCCAGATAGCAAGGGTGTCCAACGACGCCGGCATGACTGAATCCTCCCCATCTGGGGATTGAGAGGAATGGAAATGACGGCTGGGTCAGTGGTCAGCCGCCCTCCGCCCAGCCTCACCCGGTAAAGCCGGGAGGCCGCGACGCCGAGAATCAGATAGGGGAGGCCCCATGCCGCAAGAATATCTAAGGCTCGGCGAACTTCTGGTCGCCAAGGGCATCATCAGCAATCTGCAACTCTCCATCGCGCTCGCCGCGCAGCAGACGTCCAACCGTCGGCTCGGCGAAATCGTGGTGGAGCGCGGCTTCGCGAACGAGAGGCAGATCGCGGAGTGCCTGGCGCACCAGTACGGCTTCGAACTGGTCGATCCCGCCGAGGTCGCGCCGCAGCCGGAGGCGCTCAGCGTCATGGACGCCGATTTCGCCGTCTCCGCCTGCGCCCTGCCGGTCCGCCGGGCGGGCGGTTGCCTGGAGTGCCTGGTGGCCGATCCCGTAGACGTGGAGACCACCGACCGGATCGCCCGCCTGGCCTCGACTCGCGTCCGGCTGAAAGTGGCGCCTCGCACCGCACTGCTCGCCGCCATCCGGAAGGCATACGGCCTTGACCAGGAGGCACGCTCCGCCGCAGGCGCCTCATACCCCGCTCCCCCCGGCCGGTTCTCCCAAATCCGGCCCAGGCGCGCCTTCGGCCAAATCGTCCTGCTTGACGCCTGGGACGACGAATTGAACCGAGCGGTTTCGCTACTCGCCGTGGCCGAAGGAGGGGATCAGCAGCGACGGCAATTCGATTTGGTGCGTGCAGCTGCACGCCGCTCCGCGCACGGGATCTGCGCCGTGCACGACTGGTTCCGGCATGAGGACCATTGGTGGGCGTCGCTGGAATCGCTACGCGGCGAGACGCTCGAAAACGTCCTCCGCACGAGGGGTCCGAGGTCTGTCCCCCAGGCCGCCGAGTTGGTGGCCACGGTCGCCGAGGGCGTGGACGAACTGTGCAAAGCGGCAGGGCACTCCGGACTCGTCTGCCCCGCAAACGTTATGATTCTGGAAGGCGGGCGCGTGGTGCTCGCCCCCTTCGTCAAGCCCCCGGCCGAGTATCAGAGCCCGGAACTCGCAAGCGCGGGCGAGGCCGACAGTCGCAGCGATGTGTTCTCGCTCGGCACCCTACTCCTCGAAACCGCCACGGGATCCAACCCTTTCCGGCGCGCATCCGAAGAAGAGACCCTCGAGTCCCTCCGGAATCCTCCGGAGCCGGGCTCGTTGGCCGTTCCGCCGGCGCTCGCCCAGATCCTGTCAAGGTGCTTCCCGGCGGACCCTGACGAGCGCTTCGGCTCGCCCGTGCAGGTGGCGGTCGCGTTGCGCGCCTACGACTGGTCCGCCCCCCTCCAGAGGCCAAGCCCGGACCTGGGGGTCGCGACCCGCGACGACCGCGACCAACTGTTGTCCTCGCTCACGAGCGAATCGGCACCCAGCGGCCGGACAGGTTTCTGGCGCCGCCTCTTTGGAAAGAGGGCCGCATAAACGAAAGACTCATGAGAACAATCTCTATCACCAGCGGCAAGGGCGGCGTCGGCAAAACCAGCATCGCCGTAAACCTTGGAATCGCGCTCGCAAACCGTGGCAAGCGAGTCCTCCTGTTCGACGCAGACCTCGGCCTGGCAAACGTAGACGTCCTGCTGGGCACCAGGGCCCCGTACACGCTGCAGCATGTGTTGGCCGGGGAAAAACGAGTTACCGAGATCGTCGCCCGTGGTCCCGGCGGCCTCGACTTTATTGCGGGCGGCTCGGGCATTCAGGCTCTGGTTAACCTGAGCGGACCGCAGCTGGACCGCTTCCTCACCGAACTGTCCGAACTTGAGCGGGAGACGGACATCCTCATCTTCGACACCGGCGCCGGGATTGACGACACGGTCATGGCCTTCTTGGAGGCAGCCGACGAGACGCTTCTCGTGGCCACGCCGGACCCGGCCAGCATCACCGACGCCTACGCCACGGCCAAAACGCTTTTCGCCCGCAAACCTGCCGCAAATATCCGCATGGTCCTGAACATGGTCGCAAACGTGCAGCAGGGCGAGATCGTCTACGGACGCGTGAACACGATTTGCAGGCAGTTTCTCGACAAGACGCTGCACTACCTCGGCGCCGTGCGCAGCGACCCGGATGTCGTGGCGTGCACGCGCAAACGCCAACCGTTTATCCTTGCCGCTCCGAAATCCGCGGCCTCGACCGACGTCGGTAAATTGGCCGATCGCATTCTGGGACAGTTTGAGCAAAAAGATAGACGCTCGCTCGTCGAAAGGCTCCGCAGCGTGTTCGGCATAGCGCTCAAGAAGTCCGCTTAGCCCCGTCGAGGTTCCAGTTGATTTATTGCGACTCGCGCGACCCGCGCTTTACAGCGTGTCCCGCCGCTCGTCTATCTTTCGGATGAAGGTGTGCGACAACTGCCGGGCTTGCGACAAGAACTCATCGAACTCCTTCTTGGCCTGGTCATGTTCAAAGCGCAGCTCTTGCAGGCGCACCTTCATCTCGTCATACAGACGCGCAACCCGCTCCTCGGCCTCGCGGACCATCGCCTCGCTCTCAACGCGGGCTTCCGCGCGCATCTGTTCGGCGGTTCGCTGCGCGGCCCTCAGTATCTCTTGGCCGCTGCCCGCCTCATCCATCAGCCGGGCGTTCTCGGCCTGGAGCCGCTCGCACTCCGCCTGAAGCCGCCCCGCCTCCTCCGACATGCGAGTCTCCTCAGCCTCGTCGTGCCGCACCTCGCTCTCGGCGGCGACCAGCCTGCTCTCAAGTTCTCGCTTCTCCTCCTCTAAGGTTGCGCGCTGCACCTTGAGTTGGCGAAGTTCGACCTGCACACTCTCGACCTGCTTAGTTACCTGGTCAAGGAACTCATCCACTGCGTCCCGCCTGTAGCCGCGCAGCTGCCGCTCGAAGAGCGGCCGCGTCGGCAGGCCGGGTTCTTGGTCTTTCTTAGGCATTGCGCTTCTCCGTTAACCTATGGAACCGTACGGTTCGGGTACAAATTGTGTGCCAAACTGCCGCGCCCTTCCCATATCCGTCGCGGGAGAGGCCCGGTCCGCGGAGAGATGGCAGAGCGGTCGAATGCGGCGGTCTTGAAAACCGCTTTCCGGTTTCCGCCGGGACGGGGGTTCGAATCCCCCTCTCTCCGCCAGATCCCCTGGCCGTTCTGGTTAATATTCGCCCTCGGACGACGGCCACCCGCCCGCCTTGTTGCCAGGTTTCAGGGAAGCGGGGCGCTGCCTGCGAGCAATACCGGCGGTCTGGGGTCCCGGAGGGCGCCGTGAGAGGAGCTTCTCTGTCGCCGTCCTTCCACCGAGGCTATTGCGTTGGGATGGCCGAAGCGCTCTGGAGTGCGCCACTTTCGTGCCGCTTTCCAATCGCGGCCAACCCGGCCGAGAGAGAGCGCGGCGGCGAATCGCCGCAAGGGTGCGCCGGTGGCAATGCGCAGTTGCGGTGGCACGAGCAGCCGCGTGTTCCCTCGGCAATGAGATTCCCGAGGGATTTGAAGCGAACAGGGACGGGGGCTTCTTCACAACAGCCTCGTGGAAGGGTGGCGGCAGGGAAATGAACGCAGGCGCGCATGTCGAGCGCGAGAGGTAGACTTGATCAGGTCACATCGTGATGAAGAGTGAGGACGATCCCCGAAGCGAGAATGGCTGGAGTCGTCGCGAGTTTGGTCAGATACTCGCTGGGTTGGGAGTAGCAACCGGGACAGCATTTGGCGGATGGGGAATCCTGGAACTCGTCCGGCCTAAAGGTAGAGCGACGTCCTGGCGAAAGTCTGTCTGCAGGTTTTGCGGAGTTGGCTGCGGCGTACGTCTTGGATTGAACAACGGCGTAATCACGGAGGTTCGCGGGGACGAGGAAGCGCACAACAAGGGTGTCATCTGCATAAAGGGCGCCATGCTCGGGGCGCTGCCGAGCCTCATCGGCCGGGCTCTAAAACCGAAGATTCGTAAGGCCGGGAAACTCGTAGAAGCGACGTGGGAGGAGGCGATGTCGCTCGTCGCAAATCGGTTTTCCGATAGCATACGGGAGTTCGGTCCAGATTCGGTCGCATTCTACGGTTCCGGTCAACTCTACAGCGAGGAGACCTACACAGCCAACAAGCTCTTCAAGGCTGGGATCGGCACAAACAACGTTGACGGCAATCCGCGGCTCTGTATGGCCTCGGCGGCTGTCGGATACGTTCAAACATTCGGTAATGATGAGCCTCCAGGGGCGTTGGAGGACATTGACCACGCGCACTGCTTCTTTATCATAGGGGCCAATCCGTATGAATGCCACCCGTCCATTTTCGAGCGCATTATGCAGCGCAAGCGCTCACATCCGAACACAGTTCTCATATGTGTCGATCCACGAAGAACTTCTACCGCGGATCGATGCGATTTGCACCTGCCGTTGAAACCTGGAACAGACCTCTTGCTGCTGAACGCTATGATGCATGTTATCGTTGAGGACCGGCTGTACGACCGCGACTTCATTGATGAGCATGTTCGCTTTAGCGACGGAGAGGACACTGTCGACTTTCAAGCGCTTGAGAGCTTTCTGCGGGACTACACGCCTGAAGATATCAGTCCTCGAGTCGGCTTGTCGGCAGAGATCGTCAGGCGAACGGCCCACCTGTTCGCCCGATCGAAGGGAACGGTCTCACTCTGGACGATGGGAATCAATCAGCGGGTTCAGGGAGTCCACCTGAATAACACGATCAATTCCCTCCACCTTGTTACAGGACAGATCTGCCGCCCGGGGGCGACTCCCTTATCGCTCACAGGGCAGGCCAATGCGTGCGGAGGCGTTAGAGATACGGGTGGTTTGGCGCACCTACTGCCTGCCGGCAGAGTCGTTGCAAACGAAAAGCATCGGCGTGAGGTCGAAGAGTTGTGGGGAGTGCCCCGTGGAACGATCTCGCCGACGCCGGGCCTCGACGCCGTAAATCTTTTCCGTGCAATGGAGGACGGTCGAGTGCGCGCGACCCTCGTTATGTGCACCAATCCCGCCCAATCGCTTCCGGCAGCGGGCCGCTATAGAAAGGCGATGGAGCGCTGTTTTCTGGTCGTAGCGGAAGCCTTCGAGGACTCGGAGACCGCTCGCTTCGCCGACGTTCTTCTTCCGGCTGCTCTGTGGGTGGAAAAAGAGGGCGTGTTTGGGCAAACGGACCGCCGTTATCAGCTCGTGGAAAAAGTGCTCGATCCTCCGGGCGAAGCGCGGTCTGACCTAGAGATCCTGGTTGACTTGGCGATTCGACTTCGTCACGGGGACCTGATCACGGCAAGGACGCCGGAGACCGTTTGGGACGAGTGGCGGAAGTTCTCCGAGACGAGCGCGTACAACTTCAAGGGAATCACATACGATCGGTTGCAGAAGAATCGTGGTCTCCAGTGGCCTTGCCCGAACGAATCTCATCCAGGAACTGTGCGACGCTACGTGGGAGGCGACGATCCGCTCGTAAGCAGTGGAAAGAGGATCGAATTCTACGGCCAGCCTGACCGGCGGGCGGTCGTGTACTTGCGGCGTTACCAGGAATCTCCGGAGCAGACCGACGACGAGTTTCCATTCATATTAACGACAGGGCGTGTTCTTGAGCAGTGGCATACGGCCACAATTACTGGCCGTATACCCGAACTCCAGATGGCTTCCGGTCCTGCTCGTTTCGAATTCAATGACCAGGATGCCCAACGGATGGATATTCAGGATGGCACACGGCTCGAGGTCAGGAGCCGCTATGGAACTGTGGAAGGGGCCGCCGTAGTGACCGGTCGCCCTCGAAAAGGAACGATTTTCGCCGCGTTCTATGACACCAAGCTGCTACTGAACATTGCCGTGGCGGATAATTACGACGCCGTTTCCAAGCAGCCTGAGTACAAGATCACCGCAGTTTCAGTGCGGAAGACGGGAGGTCAATAGGCTATGAACTGGCTCCTCGATTTGCCCACGCTCGTGAAAGTCCTGGGAGTCACATCTTGCGTCTTTGGAATCGCTCTGTGTTATAGGCTAATAAGAGTAGGACGCGATTCTCTTTCTCGCGACAAGATGGTGAACTTGCGTATAGCGAGCATCTCGGCGCTGACGTTCAACAAGCTCTTGGCTTTCATGGCGTTCATTGTAGTTGCGGGCATGTCCGTGTCGATCGCCAACTATCACGTCTTCAGCGGAGTTAAGGAGGTGCGTTCTTGCAACTCGTGCCACGTGATGCGCCCAATGGTAAACGATATGACTGACCCGTCGAGTGAAACGCTCGCTGCCCGCCACTTCTCGAACAAGTGGATCTCAAGCCAACAGTGCTACACGTGCCACACCGACTACGGACTCGCTGGAACTCTAAAGGCGAAGATGGACGGATACAGGCACCTGGCTCGTTACACGACGGGCACATACACAGAGCCGATTGCGTCGCCGTCTGTTTATAACACCGACAACTGCATGCAATGTCATGCCGGTACCCGAAAGTTTGAGATGGTCTCCAGCCACATTGCGCTTCGCAAGGGGCTTTCGGATGGTTCGCTCAGCTGCCTCAACTGCCACGGCAGCGCGCACCCTACGCGCGCTCAGCGCACACCGGGGCATCCCGACTACAACGACCTGATGAAGCAGGGGGACTGATGGGCCTAAGAGTTGAAGCGTGGGCAGCGATAATTGCATTCATCACGACGGCCGCCTTCATCGTCTGGCCTAACCCTTACTTTATGGCGCTCTTTGCTTTCTTCGCCCAGCCTCTCTTTATGATTGTAGCACTCCTTTACTTGCGTCGCGTGTTCAGAGAGTTGCGCAAGAAGGACGTCCTTTGACACTGCCCAGACCGGGATCAATCTCTGCGTGATCTTGCGAAACCGCCCAGATTGCACCCCGCTTCTCGATCCCCCAGCAGCCAACTGACTCACTCCCCGGCCTAATGAATACCGGCTGCGGCTTGCAGAGGCCGCCCCCGAGATGCCTCGGCAGCCGGTACCGGCCCCAGCCAAGGAAGTGGCTATCGGCTGCCGCGGCATTGCAGTATGCGGCGTTCGGTCAGGCCGTAACGACCTTCAATCGGCCGTATCAACGCGAGCGGTTGCGTCAACCGCAATCACGTCGGGCAATCCTTGCGCGGCACACGGCCCACGCTTGCCGGCTGCACCAACGATCACATCTCCGAGACCCCCGAAGCGCCGGACAAGGAAAACGACCGGCACCGCGAGGAGTGTGGCAAGTCCGCCGGCTAAAAAGCCGAACGGAATCGAGTGATGTTTCGAGACGTACCCCAACCCGCTTTGCATCCCGATTCCGCCCGCATTCCCAATCATCGAATCGAAGGAGATGACAGTCGCTCTCTGCTCTGACGGGATGACTTTGTGCAGGTAAGCCTGTCTTACTGGACCCATCACGCCCAGAGCAACAGCCATCAGAAGCAAGAATGGCAGCGTCACCCAAAAGGATTCCCCAAGCCCGACGCCGACTGATGCGGCGGTGAACACGCCACCCCCCCAGAGCATGAGCGTCGTCCTCTTTCCGCAGAAGCGACTGAACCATTCAACAACGCCGTTTCCTATCATCGCTGCGACCGCGACTAAAGCGGCGATCATCCCCGCCAACCAGACGGCTCCGTCGTCTCCCCATAAGTCCAGCAAATGCGGCTGCCAAGCATACCAAGCCCACGTTGTAAAACCAATTTGCAGAAATGCCGCCACCATCAGCAGCCGGATGGGCGGGTTCTTCCAGCCGTACGCGACACCTGCCTTCGCAATTGCGTTCATTTCCGATGGTAGGCTGCCGAGCCGCAACACGCGCGGTGAGAACCCCAGATCGTGCATCGCGTACCAGGCGAAAACGAACACGACACCCAGCAGTGCGGCGCGGACCAAAAATGGAAGCGCCAGATTGAATGTGCCCAACAGACCGCCGCCCAACGTTCCGACCAGCATGGCGGCCCCGGTCACGATCGCCCCACGGGCGAAGACGGAATCGAGGTCGCCCCTGTGCCCAGTGGCTTTAAGGGCGTCAACGAGCCAGGCTTCGACGGCACCCGAATAGAACGTGAAACCGAGCCCCATCACAACTGACACGATAGCAAACCCGAGTAGCCCCCCCCCGAACTCGCCCACGGCAACATAGCACAGTGTCGTGATGAGAAGAATGGCGACGCTGAGCAGGAATGACATTCGCCGCCCGCGAGTGTCCGCGAGAACGCCGGTAGGTATCTCAAAAAGGACCATGCCGGCCGTGAACGCGGAGTTGGCGATAAAAACTCCCAAAATATCAAGCCCCGAATCGAGAAGATAGAGCGTGTTGACACCCCAGATCAGCGCGGCCGCCATCGTGTAAGCGCCGGCGATGGCGAAGTAACTTCTGATGACACGGCGGGATGAATGAGTGTTCTGACTACCCCTCCTCTTCGCGGTCGCGTCGCCCGTATCTCCGCTTGGCATTGGAGCATTCTACACCTTAGCCTCCGAGGCCCGCGCCCGCCCCAGACGCCGCCCCGCCGTTCACGCCCGCAGCGGCCCTTCCGCCTGCTTCGGACCCGCCGGCCGATCATCTGCTTTAGCGAACTCAGAGAGAGACCTTCACCTGACGCATCAGATGAAACTCACCGCCGATGAAACTGTCTTGCCCACGTCCGGTAACCTTGCCCCGCATGGACGAAGGGCGAATCGGTGTTGACGAAAGCGGCAAAGGAGACTACTTCGGCCCCCTGGTCATTGCCGCCTGCTACGTAGGTCCCGAACACCTCGCCGAACTCGAGGGCGTTCGGGACTCGAAGCGCCTGACCGACGGACGGGCACACCAACTCGCCGCCACCATCCGTAGGACCTGCCCGCATGCCGTAGTCGCCATCGGGCCGGCCAAGTACAACGAACTGTACGCCAAGATGCGTAACCTGAATCGCCTGCTGGCCTGGGGCCACGCCCGCGCCATAGAAAGCGTTCTGGAGCAGCATACGGCTGACCTAATTGTCAGCGATCAGTTCGCCGACGCGGAAACCGTGAAGAAGCGGCTGTTCGAACTGGGACGGCGAGTGCGCCTCGAATCGCGCGTTCGCGCAGAGCGAGACATCGCCGTGGCCGCCGCATCCGTGCTGGCACGGGCCGAGTTTCTAAGGCGGCTCCATGCCCTGTCAGGGCGGTGGGAAACTCCTCTGCATAAGGGGGCGGGTCCACCGGTTGTGGAGGCCGGGCGACGCTTCGTCCGACAGCACGGCAGCGAGAAACTCAGCGAAGTGGCAAAACTGCACTTCAAGACGACCAAAGATGTAATCGGAGGGTGAGCGCCGGCCCTCTGATGCACCGGATGGCGCCTCCGGCCCGTCCATGTGTATTGTAATGGTTCCCAAAGTGAAGCGCCCGGGCGCATTCGCCGCGCCGGACTCGCAGGTAACATCGAGCGAAGCACCCTATCGAGTTGGAGCTCGCAGAATGAATCGAGTTGCGCTAAACGCATTCTTCGCCGCATCGGCCGCGCTGTTGGTGACCGGATGTGCGAAGATGACCGCCCTTACGGAAGTGAACGAAGACGGCTCCTGGACGCGCACGGTGAAGTTCACGGTGGTCAGATCGGGTGATACGCCGATTTCTGGACTGGAAATCGAAGAAATCTTCGAACTTCCAGCCGGTGCGGAATGGAAGATCACGAAAGAAGACGCCGGCGATGAAACGATATATACTGCGGTGCGATCCGTTGCGCCCGGTGAAGACGCATTTCAAGACGTTGTCATAAAGGACAAGAATAAGGTGATTATGGTGAACGAGATTTCGGTGCGGCAGATCGCTCCCGGAAGGCTCGAATACCGCGAAGTTATCCGGTGGAGAGGTAAGACGCCGGAAGAGATTACTGAACCTGACGCCGAAATCATTCAGGCGATTAAGGAAGCGCTTCCCGAGGGTGTCGGCGCCGATGAGGACATACGCGACGTGGCGCTCTCGCTCCAGCGAGGCTTTTGGCGTGTGCTGTTCGGGCCCGGCGACCCCATCTTCGGTCAGATGATAATGCATCCCGACCTGGCTGAACGGCGCTTCAAGCAGCGTATCGGGGTCGAAATGAACAGCGTATTGGAATCGAAATTCGGCGACAATCTGACCGTCGCACAGCGCCGCGATGTCGCCGTTAAAATGATTTCATTCGCCAATCTCGATGAAGTGGTGGATGAAGAGAAGTCGGAGGCGGAGAAGTCTGGCCCAGGGGGGGCAAGCGGACTCGTTGCCCTTACATTCGTCGTGAAACTTCCCGGCAGAATCGTGGAGACGAACGGCGAAGTGGACAAGCTAACCGGCGAAGTCTTCTGGGGTCTCTATCCGGAAGCCGCCGCCGTCGGTGAAATCGTCCTGCGTGCGGTGTGCGAAGTCGGCAACTGACCCCTGCGCCCGCACGACGGCCGCGCCGGCATCACTCCAATTCGAGTTCCATGAATACCGCGCCGTCCATCGGATTGTGCGTATACGGCTCGATCTCCAGAAAACCGAGCGAACGGTACAGAGACCGTGCTTCCTCCATTCTGGACAGCGTGTCCAATCGCATTGTCTTGTACCCGATTCGGCGCGCTTCTTCGATGACCGCTTGCGCCAGGCGCCGGCCTATTCCCTTGCCGCGGAACTCCAGCCGCGCGTAAAGCCGCTTCATCTCACAAACGCCTTCAGCGATCCTCCGCAAACCGACGCAACCCGCAATACGCCCCCCTAACACCGCCAGATACAGTCTCCCCGCAGGCGGCGCGTAATTCCCCGGCAGCGTCCTCAACTCCTCATCAAAGTTCTGAAAGCAGAGGTGAAAGCCAAGCCATTCCACATATTCGACGAACAACTCGCGCACTTGCGAGATCTGTTCCTCGGAGGCCGCACCGACAATCTGAACCACTACTTACTCTCTTACGTCCCGATCGGTCACCGGTATCCCTCCGGCCTATGATCTTTCACGGTCATGCGAAGCTGCGAACCCCGCCACATGATCCACCAAGAAATCCCCACACCGTGGCAGGAGCGATAAACGTCAAACGAATAACGTCAAACCACCTTCCCCGTCCTGAACACATCCAGGTCCGGCTCTTCAAACTCAAACGTCGGATACAGCCCTCCACCGAAGTTCAGATCAATTAGCGGCCGAATAATCTGCTCGTTCATCACGCGCTCGGCCAGGTCGCGCCGAAGGCCCGCCAACTGCATAATCAACACCTGCAAGTGCACCTTTCCCAAAGCGAGCGACCCCACGCGCCGCGAGTCGTCCGTTGTCAGCGTCTGGCCCAGAATCGCGCGCGCAATCTCCCGATTGTGATAATCAATTGCATCCATGTAGGCCGACCGCGCCTCGCGGCCCCCGTCCAACAAGCTCACGTCAATGTCGTCCGGGTGGACCACGGCGCTCTGCCGCTGCAGTTTCTCCAATGCGTCCAGCAGCGCTGCCTGCGCGTCCTGCGGAAGCCCCCGCTTGAACCGGCCGATAACGGTAGGCGAAGCGAACTTCTCAAGGTGCCCGCTCCACTGCTTAATCAGCTCCCGCTTTATGCACCAGTGCCGGTGCGCCGCCCGCAGGTCCGATTCTCCCGCCGGAGCGCCGTACCGCTGGCTGTGCGCGTAGACCACGAACTTCGAAATGGGTAGATTTCGCTGCTTCTCGCCCGGAACATGCAGCGTCAAACCCTTGATATTCAGGAACTCGTCTACGTCGAAGCCGAAAAGCGCCGGGTCTTTCGGCTTCACCGCATACAACCGCACCATGCCCGGGAACTCGCGCTCGTCCGTGACGAACACCTTCTCCAAGATGGCGTACCCCTTGGCGATCGCGTCCATTGCATCGAAAAGCACGCCGGTCGCACTCCCGTTCATCTCGTTCAACACATACTCGATGAACGCTGACCGCCGCCGCGACTCCGACGATTCATCTGCCGCCTCAATGTGCCACGGCACCGCGAGAGCGCCGAGTTTCTTTACGACGACCGCACTCCTAACTAACGGGTCGGTAAGCATCTCATCATAAACGCTGAGGCTCAACCTCTGCCCGAACGCCTGACCCGCCGCACCCGGCCACATGAAACTTCCCGTGACGGCGCGCGCTATCGCAGGCGCTTCATCACGCTGCCTCCTCTTTCGTCCGTTCCTGTTTCTGTTGAATAGTCGCAACATTGCTTCCTTCTCCTTCGCTCTCGTCCGTCATCTTATGCGCGGGGCCGCGAAATAATGCCGACACCTCTCCCGTGCGGCAAACCACGACACGCCATCGCGAGAGCGCACACCAGATCGTCATGAAAACCAGCCGACGCTGCATAACGAATCCCGCTGCTTTCGTCTGCACTTCCCTCATAGTGCTCCAGTTCGCGCAACAGCATCACGTCGGAGGGAAGCCGCAAGCGGCCTCTTTCCAACACCCAGACCAGCCGCTCAATCAGTTCCACCTTCGACTTGCGCGTGCACAGAAAACCCTCGACCGGAACACCCGGCAGCGAATCACGCAGTTCATCCGTGACAGGGTCTCCGACCCCTGTCGCGTCGCAAATCAGGCGAGAAGTGTTGAGACTTTCAGCGCAAACCTTCACTTTACTTATGACCTCTGCCCACCGCAGGCCGCTCCACCGGTCCGTGTGAATAACCTCGGAACGCTCCCGCGTGCCTCGCACGGCCACGACCGCGGTGTAGTCGCAATAGCGCGCC
Organism: Armatimonadota bacterium; assembly: GCA_022567555.1. Classification (GTDB taxonomy): domain Bacteria; phylum Armatimonadota; class Fimbriimonadia; order Fimbriimonadales; family ATM1; genus JADFGT01. The sequence goes on from JADFGT010000003.1 coordinate 28,020, forward strand.
CAGTCCACGCCCAACACAACCTGGCCGTTCGCAACCGCCGGCGCGGCAAGCGCAGCGTCCAACGCGTCCGCGCTGAAAACGGACGCAGAAGCATCCAGGAACTCCGCAAAATATTCGGTGCGGTAAGCGCGATCCGTTAAGATTTCACGCTGGATTCCAAGATACTATTTGCTGACCAGCGGGTTCTCGATACTGGGCGAACGACGGCTCCAAAAACCGTGCTCCTTACTTTCGCCCATCCGGAAGAAGCGATAAAAGTGGTTGCGGCCCCGAGGTGTACTGATGAGCGTCATGCGGCCATTGCTCGCCGCAAGCATCGGCATCGCAACCTCCGTAATCAGAGATTCCGGAACAAACGCCGCTTCATCAATCAGCACATGGTCGGCGCCCCGTCCTCGCAGGTTTTTCGCTTCATGCCCGGACCGCGCGTCCAAAACGTGAATGATCGCCGCCTTCTTGACGCCTCCTTCGTGCACACGGATTATGGGATGGGGTGTTGTGACGGCTGTGAACGCCACACCGGCTGTTGCCAGCATCCACTTCATGCGCTCGAACACAATTCGCACCTGCGCCAACGTCGGCGCGATGGCCAACTGCCGGCTGGTGGCCCGCGTCGTTATCCGGTGCGTCATCTCGGCCGCGGCGGCGTCGGTCTTGCCCCACCGCCGCCCGCAGGCCAACACGCGGAACCGGGCCTGGCAGCGCAAGTAAGCGCGCTGGCCCTCGTGCGGCGTCCAACCAGCCTTTCTCAGCCTCTTGACGAAGTCATCGGCCATCCGAGAGTTCGGGCGGCGCCGAGCGCAGAGTCAACCAGGTTCACCCGAAGCCGCTCACCGTCTGGCCGCAACCGCCGGCTCCGTGTCCCTGCCGAACCGGCTGTAAAGCCACGATATCCCGATGAGCGCAAGCCCAAGACCGCCGACCGAGAGAACTCGATAGAGGGTGACCAAGAAACTCAGGTCGAACACGAAGACCTTCACCACGGTAATCCCCATCAGCCCCAGCGCGAGCAGTCGCAGCGGCCGGTACTTCCGCATGGTCCCGATAACCAGCATTGCAACTCCGCAGATCGTCCACACCAATGAGACTCCCATCTGCGCTGCGCGATCCCAGTGGTCGCCGAACGCGTCGCCATAAAACCGGAAAGTCTCATACGTCTCCTGCGTCAGACCCCAAATGAACACGATGCCCGCGACGAGGCCAAGGCTCTTCGCAAACGACGTTTCCGCAACGGACAACTCTTCGCCGCGTCTGACCGCCACGGCCGCTCCAAACGCCAGCATGCCGATCACCGTTGCGAACGCAAGGAAACGCACGCTAATGAACGGAATCCAGCCGCCGAACTCAACCGAGACGAGCGAACTTATCAAGAGCATGAACAAACCTATGCCGCCCACGATATAGCCCGCCACGCGAAGGCCGGTGTTCACCCAAGCCAGCCCAATCAAGAAAAGGGCGCAGGCGTAAACGGCCCAGAACGTGGCGATGACGAAAAACGCGGCGACCTCCCAAGCCCCCGCTACGGGGAAACCCCATGACCTGAAGCCAAAGAAGATCTCGAACGAAACCGCCAGAAGCACGAAAATCCCCAAAACGATCGGCGCACCGGCGGCGGCGTCCGATTCCGACCGGTCCAACCGTTCCTTTTCGCGCGACAGCATCCACGCGAATGCCGCCAAAGAAAACGCAACGACCAGATAAGATGCCGACCGCAGGTTCCAGAACGGACTCCAATCCGCAGGCGGGAGGAACAGACTCCCGGACAGGGGCAGAACGGCCGCAACGGTGGCGACGATAATCGCACAGAATCGAACGATGAGATGCCCGAGGGCGAGTCCCGCCATGAACGTCAGCAACGAATAGACCGCCAGAAAAGCGCAGGCGGAGAACAGCGCCGCCGACTGCCATGTGCCCGCGCTCGGCAGTTGCGACCATTCGAAACCCCTGAAGGTCTCCTGCGTAATCAGCCAGCCGCCCGCGAGCACGGTGAAGACCGCGTACGCGGGCGAGAGGTCATCCTGCGGCCGCGCTTCGCCGCCCGCCCCGGTCTCCGATTTGCCGTTCCGTGTGAATACCGCCATCAACCCGCCGCCGGCCACCGCAATCAGAAGCGGAAGGGCGCGCTCGTTCAGAAACAGTGTTTGCCTCTCCGGCTCGACCGCAACCATGGTAAGCATCAAAGCAAAAAGAGATAATCCCCAAACGATTTGGCCGGCGCGCTGCAAGAGAGCGCTGCTCATTCGATAGCCCAGCAAAACAAGAATCGCCGCCTCAGCGCTCCATGCAATAGCGATCAGTTCCTGTTCGAGTTGAATAGGGATGACGAGCGTTATGAACAGCAGCCCGAGTCCGGCGGCGCTCCACCGCAACAGCCGGTTCTGCGGCGCCAATTCATTTGTCGCATAACAGAACAGCGCAAAGAACAGGGCCGTCGAGGCCGGGAAGACGCCCTGGTAGTCGCCCAATCCACCCGCGACAATCGCGTAGCCCGCAAGACCATAGATGAGCGAGCTCGCAAACAGGAGCACGAGGTCTTCCGGCTTCGTCTCCTCTTTATGCAGAAGGCTATAAAACGTGGAGGCTCCCAAGAAAAGCAGAAAGTAGACCGTTACAAACCAGAACACCGGCCAGCGTAGACTCTCCGAATAGGAATCGAAACTCCAGCTCAATACGAGCACGCCGGTTGCGATGAAACTCAGCCACGTGATCTCCCGCCACCGCTTGAACAAAGACACGGCCAGAATGCCGGCGTTCAGCACCGCAACATAGGTTAGAAACGGCACCGCTTTCGACGCGCCTTCCCCCGCGCTGTCCAACAGCACCGGAGTCAGAAAACCGCCCAAGGTCGCGAGCGCAATCCGTGAGACGGTGTCATACCGCACCGACAGCATCACCCCGAATGCCGTAACGGCGCCCATCAGTGCAAATGCCATGTAAAACGGCAGAATCTCATACTGCTGATAGCCCGCCCACGTGCTCAGATACAGAATCGCCAGCCCGCCGCCGGTCAAACCTTCGCCGAACCATTGCGCAGTGCGGCCACGAGCGAAGGCCCCGGCGCCGACGAACGACAGCCCAAAACCAAAGCCGGCGGCGAGCCGGCCGGCGGGGCTCAGGTATTGCCAGGCGTAAGATAGGAAGAACGCGACGGCCAGAAAAACCGCGAAGGCGCCGACCCACAGCGCCCACTTTCCGCCGACTACCGCCTCCCAGTCAACGGCCGGCCGCGAAGGCGGCGGACCGCCGGGAGGCTCCGGCTCCGTGGGCGGCTGAGGCGGGCCGGGCGGGGCAACGAGCGACGGCCTCGGCGCCGTTGCCGGCGGCTGAGGGACGGACGGCGCCCGGGGGGTCCCCTCGCGCGCCTCCTCGATCTCGCGCTGAAGGCGCCTCAGCGCCTCCGCCGACGGAGCCGGCTCCGAAACGAGCGGAGGCGAGCCGGGCTCGACCACGCCGGGAGCCGCAGCTTCGAGCCGCTCCTCCATGCGCCACATGCGCTCGATCAGTTCTTCCAACCGGCGCTCAATCCGTTCGAGCTTCTCGCCCGAGGAGCCCTCGGAGTTCTGTTCCGCCATCTCTGCACCCTCCCTCGCGGACAACCCGTATAAACGGCCTATTCTAGTCCCAAACGGTCCGGCCCGCGCCGGGAATCTCGATCAAAGCACTCCTCGAGCCGTAACCCCAAACGTCTGGATCACGGTCTGTCGTTGTAGAACTTCCAGATCGTCCTGAAGTCCCGTGTCAGCTCCTGCTGCGTCAAACTCGCGCGGATCATCTCGACCGGGATCGAGTTCTCCTTCAGAACCGCGTCGTGGAACTCGCGGTTCGTCATTTTCCCCGACCCGACAAGTTCTTTGTGAAGCGCACGAAGTTGCAGTCCGCCGAGCATGTAAGCGCACTGATACAGCGGACTGTAGCCGCCGCCGACCCAGCGTCGAACCTCCGCCGTCGCTCCGTCCCGTTCATGGCCGCCTCGGTCAACGAGGAAATCTATCATCTCCTCAACCTCCATCTTCTCCAAATGAAAACTGAGGGATAGGATAATGCGCGAACAGCGATGCATGCGCCAGAACAGCATCCCGATTCGGTTCTCCGGTGTCTGCTGGAAGTCCAGGTCCCACAACAGCATTTCCCAATACAGCGCCCAACCTTCGCCGAGAAAAGGCGTGCTGAAGATGCGCCGGTGCGTGCGATATCGCTGCGCCATGAACCCTTGCAGGTGATGTCCGGGGATGAGTTCATGCTGCACGGTCGCGCGTGAGAAATGAATGTTGTTGCCGCGCATGCTCATGAGTTTCTGCTCGTGAGACATTTCGCCGGTCGGGAACGAGACGTTTATCTTCTGCCCGCTGTATGAGAAGTACGGGTTGACCAACTGGCGCCGGAGCGGCATCATCTCAATCCGCCACGTCTCGCGGCACAGTTCGGGGATCGTCACGAGGTCGTGCTCATCGAGGAACTGAATCGCTTCGCGGGCCTGGTCCCGCACAAGATCGTCCTGCTTGCCGGGCTCCACGTGCAGCGACTTGACATATTCGAGCGCCTTGTGCCAGTCGTCGCCGTATCCAAGTTCGCGAGAAGCGCGCAGCATCTCCGCATCGCACCACGCGAACTCGCGGTTTGCTATCTCAACCAGTTCCTCCGGCGTGTACGGGATCATTTCATGGACCAGGTCGCTCAGCAACGCCTCGCGCCCAATGGGGTCTCCAATAATAGGCTCTTCACCATCCTGCCTCACACCCACAACGCGCTCGCGAACGAAAGAAGCGTATTCCTGAAGGGCCCTGTCCACTTTCTTGTATGGCGCATCCACCCACCATGTGAACATGGGATCGTAACCGCTGTAAAAGGTGAACCAGTGCTCCAGCGTGCTTCGCAGACCGCGGATCGCGCCGGCGGCGCGGTTCGCCACCGTTCTCTTCACCTCGATGCCGCCGCCGGATTTGAGGCCTTCCTCGATACTCGCCCGCGCCTGTTCGATCTCCTTGTCAAGGCGCTCCAGCCGCTCAGCGGTTTCGATGGGCTCGATCGGCTCCATTCGACGGCGGTCCTCCTCGAGTGCGATGATCGTCCCCGAGAACGGCAGAAGCACCCTCATCTCCGCGATGTTCCTCTCTTCGCGGGCTATTCGCCGCAGCTCATACTCAAGTTCGTTCTTGAACAGCAGATAGTCAACGCGGCCGTCCTGGCCCATCGCGTCGAAATCAACGGCGTCCAACCTCTCTATCCATTCGGTGAACAACCGCTTCATGCGGCTCTGCCGAATCGGCGACAACGATACGTCGTAAAACCTCCCAAGCCCCGCCCGGTCAGTCGCATAGCGCTCGATGGTGCGCCGCATTTCGCTGAACGACTGATCATCCGGGGCGTCGAACCGACGGCCTGCCTGTGCGCCCTCGAAGTTGGGTGTTACGGCAAGCCGTGAACGCAAACCACCGTCGAGAACGGCGAAACCGTGAGGTTCCTCCGCCCCCTGAGGCTGGCCGAAACCCGCGGCCGAAAGAAACAATGTACTAAGAAAAAGACCCGGACTCACCATCACACTTCCTCCCTACGCGTTCATGGAATGCGTCGCTGTTGAGGCAGTATCCTACCCGGCGGCCCAGCGACTCGCACCTCGAGGTACCCAGGCTTAAAGAACTCATCTCCCGACACAAAGTCTACGGACACCCACTCGCATCCTGCCGCCCTCTTCCACCTGCAAGACCAGACACTGACACAGCAGAAACACCTGCCCTGTGGGATCGCTCTGGTCAATCACAAACTCGTGCCGGCTGGCGATGTACGCCGCAACGGACACCTCAGAGATGACGGCGGCAATGCCGCTGCCGTCGCCGCATCCACCGCTCGAACGGCCATATTCGTTCCAGTCAGACTCTCAACCGCGATCGTCTCACCCGCGCGAAGTCTACGGCCAAGAGGTCCCCGAATCGAGCGGCCGGGTATAGTAGTGACATCCGCGGATGGCTCAGGACCATATTGCTTGCGGTACTTCGGGAACTTTCTCATCCCGGGCGACGTCGGAAATTTGGGCCAGGACAGAATTGGCCCGGTATTTGCATTGATGGACTTTCATGAGAGGAGGTCTCAAATGAACAGAACCAGGGGATCAGTTTTGCGTTGCGTGTTGCTGTGTGCCGCGTGTGTTATGGCGGCATCTGCTCGCGCGATGGTCACGTTCGATTTCACAGAATTAGTTACAGGTCAACCGCCCGGCGGCAGCGCGCCCTGGGCTACCCTGACCATTGAGAACGCAGGTACGGATGCGGTGGACATGACCCTCGCGCACAATTCGAGTTCCGCATCGGGCCAGTTCATCTCGCTCCTGCTCCTGAACATGGACCCTTTTCCGACCGATCCGGCCCTCATCGAGAGCAGCCCGAAAATCGTTGATTGGGATTTCGGACAGGACGCCATCAATAGAGCCGGTGGAATGTTCGACATGCAAGTCATATTTGAGACATCCAACGCGGGCGGAGGCGTCAATCGCCTAAAGCCGGGAGAGTCCGTCTCATGGCAGGTCACAGGTGGCGGCCTTACCGAAACCGACTTCCAGGCGCTTTCGACAGGCGATCTGAACGTTTTCGCGATGATTCACCTGCAAGGGATCGCAGGAGGCGGGTCCGCGCATCTTGCGCCGGTCCCCGAGCCGGCATCCCTGCTCGTGTTGGGCGCAGGCTCGGCTCTTCTGCTGGTACGGCGACGCCGAAGCGCATAACGACGACGAGACCCAATGGCCGCCTTACTGATTCATCGGCTTTTCGGTAACCGGGAAAGGCGGCCTGTCAAACAGAAGTTTCAACGTGGCGTGTCCGTCTTTGGGCTTCACCGAAGCCCATCCGCCCCCACCTCACCCATAGTTGATTCGGCCTTCCGCCAGCACCTTGCCGCCCGTTCCGCTCAGACGAAAGCCTATTGGGATGCGTTTCCAATCCTTATAGATACTGAGTCCTGAGGCGTTTACGCCCGTGATCGCCATGTTCACAGCCCCGTTCTGATAACGCTTAGCAATCACGATCGCATCGCTCACGAACACGGGCCTTTCCTCGCCCGCGGAGACTCGGATTCTACGGATTCTCTCCCCCGTACCCGAGATAAACCAATCGGTTCCCGCTTCGTCTCGCCTTATGATGCGGTAGCCGGTCAGCATGTATGCGCCTGTGGGCAGCGCGCGCCGCCGGTCCTGTGCCTTCTGGTTCTCGCCGTCCCAGTGGAGGCGGAAATACCGGCCATGAAGATCCCGCAGCAGCAGCGAGCCGCGCTCAAAGTTCGCCGTCAAATAGCCGTCTTCGTCCGAAGCCGCCTTAGGAGGCTTGATTACCGCCTCGGGCAGAGGCAGCGGCTTGCTTTCCAGGTATTTCACGAGGGCCGCACGGGCCCTCTCCGGCGTGCTCGTTCACGCCGTCGAAGAAATCTGCTCCAGCCACGCCCTATCGGTCGCGAACCTCGTGTCCGGCGGCTGGTGGCAGCCGATGCACTGCTCCTGAAACATCTTTCCTATTTCCGTGGCCCCCTGCGGATCCTGCCCGCCCGCCAATAGCACAGCACTGGGAACGACAGCCGCACAGACTGCGGCCGAAATGAGCAACTTCATGTGATCTCCTTCATGGCCATTATGACGAATCCACGTTCGCCGGGTTCGGCGGCAGCATCTTCCATGTCCAGCTGCCGCTTGCACTCAGCGTCGCCGCCGCACCCGGCGACGGCTACATATGCGACCCGGCCGGCCTGGGTAAAGGGTCGCCTGGGCCCGTTGAGGACATTCCGTTGGCGCCGGACTGGACGCGCCTCAGGGCTGCGCCGAGGGCTCCGTCGGCGCCTGCATATCCGGCAATGCGGTGGACCCGAACACGCGCAGAAGCGCCTCTGACGACCCTTCGGTCCACCACTTCCCTATCGCCCGCGATTTCGCTTCCTTCACTCCCTGCCGGCGGCCCAGCAAATACGCGCCAAGCCCGGTCAGCACGAGTGCCGTCATCAACCCGAGCCAATGGCTGTTCTCAACAACACCGCCCGACATGGTTTCGACGAAAACCGAGAGGACAAACAGCGCGACCAGCGCCGAGGCGGCGACCAGGGAAACGATTGCCTTCAGATCAGCCCGAACGATCTCACGCCCCCCGGCCGACTCAGAGCCCTCCCTTCCCCTGAGTTGGTTGACGAGCGCAACCTCCTTTGCCTTTGCCTCGCCGACGGCCTTGAATGTGTCTTCCGGAGCGACCATCCCGCCGGCCACTTCCATGTACATCGGCTCGATGGTTTTCTTCCATCGAGCCTGATACTCGGCTCGCGCACGGCATCTCGCCGCGCCTCTGCCGACCTTGGACCACACCAGGCACCAGAGCCCGCCCATGCCGATCTTCAACGTGAGCACCACGACAGCCGCCGGGTACGCGGGATTCGGGTCGCCCCAATGCTCGGATATCCACAGGCCGGCGGGACCACCGACGCTCAAGAGGATCCACACGGCTCCCAGCGCCACGCCGATCAGCACCAGCACCCCGAGGCCGACGACCAATGCATGCGCAGCCGGGAACGAGACGCGCAGGACCTGCAGGCGCGCGCCGAGGGCCTCCTGGACCGTTCTAAGAGAGCTCTTCCCCTTCTTCTTCATGTGGCACCTCCGTCTCCGCCTACATTCTAACAGGGTTACAGGGCCCTGCTGCCGTATTGGGCCGGCCTTCGGGGTGCCAAGGAGATTGAAACTGACTCACATCACTTCCCGACCCGAGCATCATCGGGACCGGGACTGAGTGTAGAGAGGGCTAACCTCCCCCAACCGGCTCGATCTGGCTAATCACTTCGTGGTTTATCTGCCAAACGCTCCGCTCGGTGCTGTGTTCCCCCTTCTTCTTCATTTCCTGTGTTAGTTGCAGAGCATACTCTTTGGCAGCCGCGTCCACTTCCGCCGCAGCCCGCAACAGGTCGGTTACAAAGGTTCTCCGCAACCAATCCTCGTCGCTCACCATCATCTCGACACACGCTTTGGCCTCATCATCGAAGGCTTGCGTGTTCCGAACGCGTTCGATGTGGCGCTCCAATTCCTTCTGCATCCTGACGGCTTCAGCAGTGCCTTCAGGCCCCCACTTCTTGACCAGCGCTTCGTACTCTGAGGCCGGCAGGTTCGCCCTAACCGCGTTTTGGTATCCCCGGACGAAAGCCTCAGCGCTCTTTAGTCGGCTTCGCTCAGGCATCGCTATCAAGATCTTCTGAAGGCGTGACCGATCCGGCTCGAATGCTGGATCGGCCGGGATAAACGTGAAATACATCTGGCCGGAAGCCACATCGCCAATGACCAGCAATTCGTTGAGGCTGCCCGATTTTGCGTCGCGTGAGCCAACCTCAAAACCGTGTCGGTAAAACGCGTTTCCTGTTGACCTGCCGGCAAAGTAGAGAACCGCCGCCGCGAAACAAGCGAAGATGGCAATTGCTACAGCCCATCGCCATAGCGGTTTTCGCTTCCCATTGCGCGCATTATCCGCTTGACTCACGAATCTTTTGAGTGACCTCTTCGTTCTCTGGAATGACCCCGAGGTCGTCGCGGTTCGTATGCACGACGCGGCCGTCCACCATGACCTCGAAAATGCCGCCGTGCCCCTTCTTGAACTTGGACTCGGCGCCGAACTCCCTCTTTATCTCAGCCGCCAAACTGGAGGCGTACGGGAAGTAATCTCACTCAGTGCAGTATTCGATCCGGACTTTCATACGCCCTCTTGAAGGCGGAATTATACTCGTTCTTTCCCGCCACACTCCCACGGGTAGCGGGCGGCGCTTATCCTGGGCTTACGGCCGCCTTCGCCGGGATCAGATTCATCTCCCTCATTGCGCCCTTGACCGCCTTCTTCTGCTCGTCCGTCGGCGGAATCATCGGCAGGCGATAGACAGTTGTCTTGAAGCCCAACAGAGAGACGGCGTACTTCACTGGAATCGGGTTGGTCGTTATGAACAGCGCATTGATGAGCGGCACGAGTTTCTTTGACATCTGGGCAGCGGCATACGCCCCCCCGCCCTGACCCTCTCCCGCAGAGGGGGGAGGCGATGAGAAAAACGTCTCCATCATCTCCATTATCTGTTTTCCCGCGACATGCCCGGCGACGGAAACGACCCCGATTCCGCCCACGCTCAATACCGGCAGGGTCAGAATGTCGTCGCCGGAATAAACGCGAAAGCCTTCCGGAACCGACGCGCACACCTCGGCCACCTGCGCCAGGTTTCCGCTCGCCTCCTTTACCGCGCAAATATTCGGGACATCTGAAGCCAGCCGCACAAGCGTCGGCGTCTGCACGTTCACCGCCGTGCGACCCTGAATGTTGTAGATCATTACCGGCAAGTCGGTGGACTCCGCTACCTTCCGGAAGTGCGCGTAAAGCCCGTCCTGATTCGGCTTGTTGTAATAGGGCGAAACGAGCATGACGCCGTGCGCCCCCATCTCGGTGGCTGCCTGCGTCATGTGAACGCTGTGCTCGGTGTCATAGGTGCCCGCGCCGAACACGACCGCCGCCTTGTCGCGCACCGCGTTCAGCACCGCGCTCAGCAGCTCGGCCTTTTCTTTGTCGGAAAGCGTCGGCGATTCGCCCGTGGTGCCGGCGATGACCAACCCGGTGTTCTTCTGCTCGTCAACAAGGAAGTTCGCCAGCCGTTCGGCCTCGTCATAGTTGACCGAGCCGTCCTCGTTCATCGGCGTTACCATCGCGGTAAGCAGCGGTCCCCACTCTTTTGGTGATTGAAATGCGCCCATAGTTCGCTCCGTTTTCAGTCTGAAGTCGTTAATTCGAGTCGTAGCGCGCAGGCTCCTCCCGAACTGCCCGAAGAAACCCGCTCACGGGCCGGCCTCCGCCATTCTACTTGCCCGCCGTGGCACGGGCACGACCCTCATCTGCTTCGCTCGAACGCTTGAGCCGGAAGTCGGGTCGCCGCTACACAGTTGTATCCTTGAGCGCACGGCGTCGCCTATCCGGCTGCGCCGTGCAAGTGTGTTCACACAGACCGGCGCCCCAATGAACGATACCGTTCGCCACGCTCAGGCCGGGACGGGAATGCGGCCCTCTGCAATCAGCCTCTCGGCGATCTGGATGCCGTTCAGCGCGGCGCCTTTCCGCAACTGATCGCCGCACACAAAAAGGCTCACAGCGTTCGGGTTGGAGCAGTCCGCGCGAATGCGGCCGACCAACACGTCGTCACGCTCCGCCGCGATGACCGGCATCGGAAACCGGTTCGCCTCGCGATCGTCCACAACCGCCATACCCGGCGCGGACTCATACGCCTCCCGCGCAGCCTCCACCGACGGCGCAGGGCCCTCGAACTCCACGTTCACGGCGATGCTGTGCGCCCGCAGTACGGGCACGCGGATGCAAGTGATCTCTATCGCCAGGTCGGGCATGTCAAGCGTCTTGCGCGTCTCGTGGATGACCTTCCACTCCTCCTGGTTGTATCCGCCTTCGTTCACCGGCGTGTTGTGGCTAAACAGGTTATACGCGATCGGGTACGGGAAGACCTCACAGCGCGGCTCGCGCCCCTCCCCAATTGCCCGCGTCTGCTCCGTCAGTTCGTGCATGCCGCGCATGCCGGCGCCGCTGGCGCTCTGATAAGAGGAGGCGACGACGCGCCGGAGCGCACCGAATTTTCGCAATGGCGCAAGCGCCATTGCGAGGATGATGCCCGTGCAGTTCCCCACTGGAAATAGCCGGTGACCCTCGCGCACATGGTGCCAGTTTATCTCCGGGATCACCAGCGGGTTCTCCGGCTCCATCCGAAATGCGCTCGAGTTGTCAATGACAACGGCGCCCTCATCCAGCGCAACCGGCATCCACTCCCGCGAGGCCCCGGCCCCTGCCGAGAAGAATGCGATCTGCACGCCGTCGAAGGCCGCCTCGGAGACCGCCTGTACGGGAACCATGCCGCTCTTGAACCTCAGCGAGCGCCCGTGCGAGCGCGCACTCGCAAGGAGCCGAAGAGCCGAGATCGGAAAGTGGCGGTCGGCCAGAAGCTTAAGGAACTCCTGACCCACGGCCCCCGTCGCGCCCAGAATCGCCGCTCGGAAATGGGTCACTACAAAAGGTTACCTGCCTGGAAGGGCCTTCACGCCGGACCGTTCCGGCAACGCGCTAGTCCAGGCCTCGACGGCGGCTCACGCTGCCTGCTGACCATCAAGAAACGGATGCCGCACTACTGAACGTGGACCCGAATCGGATGCAGCCGCGCTAATCGCATCGGCGCACGAGATCATCCACCTGCTGAGAGGCGGTTAGACGCGCATGCCTCCGCGCTAAGACGGGGGGAGGCGCCCGCCCCTCCCGGATGGAGGGGGACTGGGCTAACGCTTCGGAGGGTCGAGGTCCTGCCAGAACATCTTGGGCAGCTTCTTCTCAACGGGCCAGACCTGGTCGAGCGTGTCGCCGACGAACAGCTCACCGTTCTTCATCACGTAGCGGATCGTGTTCGTGTTGCGGATGTCGTCGAGCGGGTTCTCGTCCAGCACGATCAGGTCGGCGAGCTTTCCTGCCTCGAGGGAGCCGAGGTCACTGGCCAGCCCGATCGCCTCGGCGCCGAAGATCGTGGCGCACTTGAGCGTCTCGTGCTCGGTCATGCCGCCGCTCTGCATCGCCCATATCTCCCAGTGGGCACCGAGGCCCTGGAGCTGTCCGTGGGAGCCGAGGCACACACGGCCCCCGGCGCGGACGACGTCGCGCAGACCTCGCGCGATCCCTTCGTGGCCGTACTCTTCGAGTAGGAACCACTGCCCCCTGCGCCGGGTCATCTCGTCGATCAGAGCGTGCGGAATGAACCGCCGCAGCTTCATGTCGCCGTGCACGTCTGTGTGCTGAAAGAAGTAGTTCTCCGTCCACGGCGCGCCGTGAGCCACCAGGAGCGTCGGCGTGTAGAACGTCTTAGTCCGTGCGACGAACTCGGTCACGTCTCTGTAGAGCGGATGGACGGGAAGCGAGTGCTCGTGGCCGCTGTAGCCGTCGAACATGTGCGTGAGGTTGAGCTTCAGATCGCCCCCGCCCTCGGTGGTCGGAGTGAGGCCGTACTCGCGGCACGCCATTGCGATCCACTGCCGCACGATGCGGTCGCCGGCCAAGTACTGCTTCAGCGTCTGGCTGTTGTACGCGTCGCGGTACCGCTTGATGTAGCGAAACGTTGCATCCTTGTCGGTCACTCCGCTTGAGAAGAGAACCCCTGGACGCAAGACGCCCGGGCCGGTCGAGAAGATCCGCGGGCCGAGCATCTGGCCGGTGTCCATCAGGTCCATGTAGGAGAACACGTCGGTCGTCATGCTCTGCGGGTCGCGCGTCGTCGTGACGCCGTACGCGAGGTTGGCCAGGTACGTCCAGTTCTGCAGCTGGAGCACGTCGCGCGGCGGGCGCATGTGGGCGTGAATATCGACGAAGCCGGGGATGATCGTCTTGCCTGTGACATCGATCACCTTTGCACCGGCCGGTCGCTCGACCTTCCCTTTCGGCCCGACCGCGACGATGCGATTGCAGGTGATGACGATATCGCCGCTCGCGATGACCTCGTCGCCGTTCATCGTGACGATCCGCGCTCCTGAAAGCACTACCCTGCCCTCAGGCTTCGCACGAGTCATCTCGACGACGATCTCGGTCTCGTGCGGCTCGTCGCTCTTGACGTCCTGGACGTAGAACGTCGCGCCCCACGACCAGGTGACCGAGCGGCCGTCCGCCGACCAGGCGAGGTAGTCGCCGCCGTGCTCGGACATCTTCTTGACCGGGGCCGGGCCGCCGGGAAGGGAGAAGGTGAGCGTCTGGCCGCCCGAAGGCGGGATCGTGACGATGTAATGCCGCCCTCGCGCGCTGACGAACGCCGAAGTTCCGTCCGGGGACATGGCAACGGACTGAGCTCCGCCAGTCACGCGGACGTGCGTCTTTCGATCGAGCCCGTCTAAGCGCACTGAGGTCAGGCTGCCGAAGAAGCCAAAGAAGCTGAGGTACACGCGCTCGGGCTGGCCTTTGACGAAGTGCGGCGAGGAGCCGCGCGCAGGGCCGATCGTCGTCGGCTTGCCTCCGTAGATCGGCATCCATACCAACTCGCGTCCCATGAGGGCGAAGAGCGCGCCGACCATTTCGTCGCCGGTCCCTGGCAGGATGCCCTCGTGCCAGACGTCCGGCTCGATCGAGAACATGCGGTCGATCGCGCTGCCCATCGTGAACACGATCCTCTCGCCGTCGAGCGTAACCGCAGGGTCGGAGTAGAAGGCGTTGCTTCGGGTTAGCCTCATCGGCTTTCCACCGTCCACCCTCACCTTCATCACGCTGCCGCCTGTACCGGTCCACGTAACGTAGACGATCTCCTTGCCGTCCGGAGTCCAGGCCGGCATGAACTCGCCGACGTCTTTGTCTTCGGTCAATCGCCTGGGCTCTCCGGACGGCAGGTCCTGCACCCAGATTTTGTTGAACGCCGTAAACGCGACCTGCGTGCCGCTCGGCGAGAGCTTCGGCCAGCGCACCAGCCGCGCCGTAACGTCCGGGCCGTCCTCGACCTTGTACTCGAAGTGGACGGTCGGGTTTACCTTGACCGAAACGTTCGCCGTGAACGGGATGTCGGTCATCTTGCCGGACTTGAAGTCGATGCGCGCGATCTTGCCGTTGACAGGGACGATGAGCGACTTGCCGTCGGGCATGAAGGCGTAGCCGGGGTACGTGTCGCGGCTGGCTTTGACTCCTGCTCGTCGCGGGTGACCGGGTAGGCGAGCCACCGCTCCTCGTGCGTCTCAAGGTTGCGCACCCGAAGGCCGGTCTGGGCCTCGAACCGGGTCGCGTACACCAAGTGCTTCCCGTCGGACGAGATTGCGGGCCGCATCGCGCTGCCCTGGGCGTTCGTGAGCAGCTGCGTGTCGCCGGTTTTGAGATCGTAGCGAGAGACCTGCCAGATCGGGAACATTTCGTTGTAGCTGTTCCGCCCGTTGCGGGACGCGAAGTACACGTACCTGCCGTCGGGCGATGCGACCGCTCCCATCTGATTCTGCGATCCGCCACCACCGCCCGGGCCGAATGCGGGGGCTGGTGCCTGACCGCTCAGCGCGAGGCCGCTGCCGCCATCAACGTGGTACATGCGAAGGGTCGGTAGCCATGTGCTCGCACTCGCGCCTGACTTGGAGACGACGATGTACTTGCCGTCGGGCGTCCAGTCCGGCGCAAAGTAGCTGCTGTCGCGCCCTTTGGTGAGCGCTTTGGCGTTCTCACCGTCGGCATCGGCGATCCACAGGTTGTCCGCGCCGCTGCGGTCGCTGACGAACACGATCTTCTCGCCGTCCGGCGAGAAGCGCGGCTGGCTCTCGAACGACATGCCGCCCACGATGCGCTCGGCCTCGCCGCCCATGATCGGCAGCGTGTAAAGGTCGCCGAGCAGGTCGAACACGATCGTGCTCCCGTCCGGCGAGACGTCGAGCGACATCCAAGTGACCTCGTCGGTCGTGAACTCGATGGTCTCCGTGCCCTGGAGCGGGAGCCCCTCATCCGGCTTGTCCGACTTCTTCTCTTCATCTTGGGCGAAGGCAGCGCAGCAGAATAGTGACAGGAAGGCGGCTAGAACGAGGTGGTTCATTCGGTGCATGGCGACCGATTCTACACGGTTTTCCGTCGCGCCATGGCAGGGCCATGGAGGGCCCATCCGTGCTGCGTGTGGGCTTGCTCGCCTTGGCGTCGGGCGGGGTTGCAAGCAATGGGGGGCAGGTGACCTGGGTTTCGACGCCTTACCGCTCAGACCTCGGCCGACATCCCTTGCGCCATCACGATCTCTTTGCCGTGGTTCACCGTGAACGCCGTTCGGTGCGTCACCGCGTCGAGCAGCCCCTCAGCGGACGGGTGCCCGTTGCCAGAGCCCTTCACGCCGCCGAAAGGCAAGTGAACCTCCGCGCCGATGGACGGGAGGTTCACGTAACCGATGCCGTAGTCCGCATGGTCTCGCACATATCGCATCTTCCGGAAGTCTTCGGTGCAGACCGCCATCGCCAGGCCAAGGTCCGTGTCGTTATGTACAGCCACCGCCTCCTCCACTCCGTCCACCGGAATGATCGCCACATGGGGGCTGAACGCCTCTTCGCGCAAACAGAACGTCCCCGGCCGATACTCCATTCGGTAAACGAACGGCTTCACAAAGTAGCCGTGCGCATACTCAAGACCTTCGAGTTCGCCGCCTTCCCTAAGCACGTCTGCCCCTTCCTCTTTCGCCTTCCGGTTATGCAAGTGGTATTTCTCCACGCCCGCCTTGTTGATCATAGGACCGTAGAAAACGTCGTCAGTCAGACCGTTTCCGACATTGATGCGGTCGGTCGCGCGCAGGAACCGCTCTTGAAACTCGTCCACGACCTTGCGGTCCACAATCAGGCGGTTTGAACTGACGCACCTCTGGCCGGCCGTCTTGAACGCACTGATGACACAGGAAGGAACAGCGATGCCCATGTCGGCGTCGTCCAACACGATCACGGCGTTCTTTCCGCCCATCTCGGTGGCGACGAACTTATGAACTTCGGTGGCCGCCTGGCGCTGGATCAGTTTGCCGACCTCATAACTGCCGGTGAACAGAATCACGTCAACGTCCGGGTGTTCCGATAGCGCCGCGCCCGCCTTCTCGCCGATGCCGTGCACTATGTTGACCACTCCTCTCGGCATGCCCGCCTCTTCCAGCAATCTAAAAATGAAGTCGCCGCAGATCGGCGTCTCCTCGCTCGGCTTGAAAACGACTGTGTTGCCGGAAACCAGAGACGGCGTCATCTCCCATAAAGGAATCGCAACCGGAAAGTTCCACGGCGTGATGCAGCCGACGACGCCCTTCGGTTTTCGCCGGATGTAAGCGTCCTTCTCAGGGATCTCGCTTGCGATGACCTCGCCCACGGGCATCCGGCCCAGCGAGGCCGCGTACTGCGCCATGTGCAGCGCCTCCACCACGTCCGCGCGGCCTTCGTTCAGCGGCTTGCCGCACTCGCGCGTGACCAGGCGGGCCATCTCTTCCAAGTCCCGCTTCATCAATTGGGCGAACTTGTCGAGAACCTCCGCGCGCCGGACCCAGCCCAGCTCGTACCAACCTCTAAACGCGGACCGCGCCGCCTTCACCGCCTCGTCCACGTCCCTCTCGTCGGAATCCGGCACCGTCCCCACGATCTCCGTCGTGTCGGCGGGATTCAAACTGCTGAGCCGCTCCCCGGAAGCCGCCTCGCGCCACTCTCCGTTAATGAAGTTCTTGGCTTCGATGGACTGCATGGCACCACTCCTTTTCTCGGATTTCAAATCGTCCCGTATCATAAGCCGGAGTATACCGAGGCTGCAAAGACCCCGAGGGGCCGCCGGCGGCGGAAGCGATTGCGGAGGGCTCCGGCAACGGCCATCATCCTGGACGCCGATGGTAGAATCCGTAACATGCGCAGGCTCGCTCTTCTGCCGGTGCTTCCCGCCGTCTCAGGTCTCCTGATGTTCGGATATGCCGGACCCGACAGTTCCGCCGGCAACACGTACCTGTTAGTCGCCGAGTCGTCGATGGTGAAGGTTTTGCCGGACGTTCCGCTCGGAGACGGTCCGCACAGGGAGACGCTCGAATTCGCGGTCGCGGGAGGCGAGGTCAAGGCCGGACAGATCGTGATCAAGCCCGGGACGGAGCCGTTGCGCGACGTCGAGTTCTCCGTCTCGGCGCTCAAAGGCCCGGATGGAAGCGTGCTTTCCGGATCGGCAGTAACGCTCTCCGTGATGGGCTACGTCCAGACAGATCCGGAAGCAAAGCTGGCGTTTCCGGTCGAGCGGTCGGGCTGGTTTCCCGACCCGATCCTTCCGTTCGTCGAGCGGTTCGACGTGCAGGAGGGCAAGGTCCAGAGCCTGTGGCTGAGCGTCACTTGCCCTCCGGGGCAGCGCGCGGGCGTTTATAGCGGTCGCGTGACCGTCTCGCCCGCGAACGCCGAGGAGCAGACGATGCCAGTCGAGGTCCGAGTGTTCGGCTTTGACGTTCCGAAAAAGCGAAGCCTTCCCACTGCGACCGCCACGTTCATGGACCACCCCGAGCGCATCCACGGCGACGCCTGGAATCGGGAGATGTACTGGCGCTACGTGGACTTCCTCCACGCGCATCGCATCAACATGAACAACATCTATCGCACGGGCGAGGACCCACCGACGGTCGACGATGTCAAGCGGCTGGTGGCCGGCGGGCAGGACTCGTGGTGCCTGCGTTTCGTACGGCAGCCCGCGAAATTCGGCAACGAGCGCGGCGGGGACCCCGAGACCTTCGACGAGTACGTTTCGACCGCCATCGCGGAAGCGAAGGCGGCCTATGAAGTGTTCGTAGAGGCCGGCGCGGAAGATCTCTGCTACATCTACCTCTTCGACGAAGTCCGCGAAGAGTACTACGATCTGCTTAAGGAAACGGCTACGCGTGTCCGTGAGGCACTGCCGGGAGTTCCCCTGGTCACGTCGGCGTTCGATCTGGACTACGGCATCGAGTCCGGCGTGGCCGACGTCATCGACAGATGGGGCGCGATAATCTTTGCATTCACGACCGATGAGTACCTCGCGAACATCGAAAAGGCCCGTGCGAACGGCGTCAAGGTCTCATGGTACGTCGCTATCTGGCCACCCAATCCGTTCCCGAACTTCTATGTCGAATACGACGCCATTGAGCTTCGGCTCTTGATGGGCGCGATGACGCAGAAGTACAGACCGGACGGCTTCGGCTACTGGGCGACCACGTGGTGGGGCAACAATGACGACCCAATCACCAAAGGGCCGTACACGGACTGGAACCCGTTTACTGGCGCCAGCAACGGCGATGGGAGCCTGTTCTGCCCCGGCCCGGACGGGCCGCTCACGACCATACGGTTTGAGAATTTCCGCGACGGTCTGGAGGACTACGAGTACTACCGCCTGCTTGAGAAGGCGATCGCCGCCGGGAGGGAGCGGGGGGTCTCTGAGTCGCAGCTCGCGAGCGCTGAGGCGCTCCTGACAGTCCCCGAGGAGATCGTCAAAGCCTTGGACGACTACACGCGCGACGCACTGCTCCTTGAGCGACACCGGCTACGGGTCGCGGAGGCCATCGAGGGCCTCACGCCGAAGAGCCTCGTTCCTACTGGCGAGGGCCAGACCAGCGGGGCAGCCTCTCCCGCCCGCGCGGCAGAGCCAGACAACGCCGTCCCTACTGTTGTAGGTGACCGTCTGAGCAACCATGCCCTTCAATACATCTCGTCGTCCCCTGAAGCGGACCACCGATCTTTCCGCTCGAGAACTGGGGAATGCGGGCTTGACGTAGCACCACCTACTGCACGCTCCTCTAACGGCAATTCAGCGTAACCTCACCCTCGGCCATATCATATTGCGCCGCCACTCACTCCGCCTCGCCCCGAGCCTGCCGACGGGTCGCCGCTACGTCTCTACCGGTTCTTGCGTCCGGAGTTTCAACATCTCCACATACTTCAGACAACACGCGCGCGCGCGGGCTCGAATCCGGTTGATGTATTTCGCCCGCTCCGTCGGCGACAGAGCGCCCCGCGCGTCCAGCAGATTGAAGACGTGGCTGCATTTGAGGGCAAGGTCGAAGGCGGGGTACACAAGGGCGACTGACAACCGGCGACCGGCGACCGACGATTCCTCTCCTTCGTCAATCGTTAGTCGCCTATCGCCTACCGTCGTGTGCCTCCCCAACTCCTCGCCCCACACCGCCGCCGTCTCTATGACCCTCTTGCTCTCCGCCTCATACATGTCAAACAACTTGAAGAGCATCTCCACGTCGGCGACCTCGAAGTTATAAAGATTGTTCTGCACTTCCAAGTCATGCTCCACGTCGCGATAACTCACGCCCGGGCCCCAATCCAGGTCCTCCCAAAAACTGCTGCCGCCCGACAGCATCAGACACATCCGCTCCGGCCCATAAGTGATCTCCGCGCTCACGGGGTTCAGTTCGATGCCGCCCATCTGCTGGAAAAACGTGAACTGTGTTATCTCCGCGCCGTTCAGCCACACCTCCCAGCCGACGCCGCTCGCGCCCATGCTCGGCGACTCCCAATCGTCCTCCACCAGCCGGACGTCGTTCTCGGTAACGTCGAAGCCGAGGGCGTTCAGCGAGCCGAGATACAGGTCCACGATGTCGTCCGGGCTCGGCTTCATGATGACCTGATACTGGTAGTAGCGCTGATTGCGCATCGGGTTGCGGGCGTAGCGGCCGTCCGCGGGCCGGCGCGTGGGCTGCACGTAGGCGCAGTTCCACGGGTCCGGGCCTAAGCACTTGAGCACGGTCGCCGGGTGCATCGTCCCCGCACCCACCTCCATGTCGTAGGGCTGCAAGATCACGCAGCCCTGCTCTGCCCAGTACTCGTTCAAGCGGCGGAAGAAATCTTGAAGGGTCATCGGGCGCAGTTTACAGTATACTATCGGTTGTGAACGTGACCGGCACGGACTCCACAGCGTGCGCAGGGGAGCGTCGGCTACACGCCATCGCCGAGTCCACAGAGAAGAACGTTAAGGCGGCTCTCGAATATGCGACACAGCAAGACTGAACGGCCACAGAATGACCCTAAGACTCCGGACGTGAAGGAACTCCGAGTCTCGCTGTTCCAACCGGCAGCATTCGTCGTGGCGCTCATCTGCGCTGCCTTCGGCGTCTTACTCATCATGTTTCCCCACTTTGTACAGATGCACCCGATGAAGGCTGTGAACACACTCGGAGACTACTTGCTGTTCTCTGGCGCCGGCCTCTTGTTCCTTGGCCCTTTCGCGGTGGCGGCGCGCGACTGGCGAAACCGCCGGGCCGAAATTGTGTTGGATGACAACGGCCTGCATCTGGTACGGAGCGGTCGCAGGATCGAAACGATCTCATGGCGAGAGTTCGGAGGTCTGATACGAAAGAGATCTATTGCTGACGCTCACACAACAAAGGCTGTGAACAAGTCGCGAACGAAGGAGATTCGGCTTCCGGAAATGACCTCCGCCCGCAGTTCGAGAATGTATTCCGTCCGCAAACTGCTTCGTTAATTGCAGAAGAGAACTCCGGAAGGCGGCTATGGGCTGCCGGGTGTGCGGCGGACCTACCGGCCGACGCGGCCCGCCCTCGCCCGGACATTCTTGTTTGCGGGCATTCTTATCTTGGCCCCTACCGCGTGGCTGACTCGGCTCATGTCGTTGGCTGCGAAATCGCCCGAATCTCCCACCGCACTCGGCATCGACCTGATCCCAGGCGGCCGCCTGTTTCCCTGGCTCCTCGCGGCGTGGTTGCTGGGAGCGGCGCTTGCAGCCGTCGGGCTGATCGGCCTGAGGGGAAGGGCATTGGCGAAGTACGCGAAGTCACAGCTATCCCCGGCCCGCCGTGCCTACTTCGACTTCTTGACCGACCATGAGGGGCACCCTCCGCGTACCGACATGCTTCCCGGCGAGCGATACGAATACGCACGAAGATTCGGTTTACCGGGACAGCTCAAAAGCCATGTGAGGATGTGGACCCTGTTTGCAGCCGCATTCTTCGCGTTTACAGTTTTCGGAGCATTCGTAATGTTGAGCGACCCGGATCCGGATGTTCCAGCCAGAATCATCTACATCGATTTTTTTTCGATTCCCTTCTTCGCTGCCCTTTCCGGTTTGTGTTGGCACGCCGTACGAACGTATCGGCGACTTCTCCGAGGAAGCCGAGACGAATTCTCCGTCACTGACACTGAGCTACTCGTTCACCGCGGTTCCGAGACGATCTCGTATCCGATCGCATCGCGACGAGTGATGCGACGCAAATTCTGGGAACCCGGGTTTGGCGCAGAGGTTGAGGAATTTCGGAACGAGTCCGGAAGGTACTGGTTGGACCGGCGATTCATAGTACTGGAGCGCGACACGCGCAACAGCAAGCCGGCTCGATGAAGTCGGTGCATCCCGCCAGCCTGCCATCGGGCGGCCATGCTGAGCGAAGGAGCCTATTGCGTTGTGATGACCGAAGCGCTCTGGAGTGCTGCACTTTAGTGCCGCTTTTCAACCGGGACCAGCCCTGCATAGACAAAGCGACGATGAATCGCCGGTCGCCCGTCGTCAGTCGTCAATCGCCCCTCCCCGCAATAAACTCTTTGAACGCCGCCAACTGCTTCCGTATCTGCTCACTCGCCCGCTCGTCCGTCAGCGCCCCGCTCTCATCGAACACATCGCCCGCCGGGCCGATGAACACTTCCGGAAACTGCATCTGTATCATGCTCAGAGCGCCCAGTACCTGCCGCAAATGATACTGCGCGCGAGAGCCGCCCATCCTGCCGGGCGAAACGCTTTGCAGAATGACCGGCTTCCCATCGAACGCGGATTCACCATAAGGCCGCGAAGCCCAGTCAATCGCGTTCTTCATCACCCCTGAAAAGGAAAAGTTGTGCTCGGGTACGGCCATCAGCACACCGTCCGACTCCGCAATTCGTTTCTTGAAGTCGGCGACCGCGCTCGGCATCGCGTCCTCCAGGTCCATGTTGTAAGGCGGGATGTCCTTGAGATCGTAGGCATTTATCTCCATCCCTTCCGGCGCAAGACCCTTCGATGCCTCAATCAGTTTCTTATGTAACGAACCTTTCCGCAAAGAACCGGCGAAGGCGAATACCCGAACTTTCGGCATGGCAGCGAATATACTACACGTTTCGGGTCTTTGGGTCTCGGTTTTAACGTCTCCAACCTATGCCGCGCACCCAGACGACCGCCGGGACTTTCGGTCCATTCCGCACCAGTTACGCCACCCGCCTGACATCAGCGACGTTTTACGTTCAGAATGTCCAGACGGGAATTGGAGGCATCACGATGAAGATCGCATTCGGTGTTGCAGCGGCCCTGCTCCTCGGAGGCTGCTTTGCGTTCAAACAGATCGAGGGGTCGGGCGTCGAGGCGACCAAAACACACGAGCTCGACACGTTCAACCGAATCGAGCTCAAGGGCTCGGCCGACCTGGTCGTAACGGTCGGTGTGGAGCAGTCGGTGACGGTCAGAGGCGACGACAACCTGGTCGAACTGATAGAGATTGAAGTCAAGGGCGGCACGCTCGTCATCAAAACGCCCAACAATATGCGCCCGCGCGTCGGTCTCAGCGTTGAGATACAGGTCCCGTCGCTGGACGGTCTTGCGCTGGCCGGCTCGGGTGACATCGAAGTGTCGGGCGTGCAGTCGGACGACTTCAGTCTGGAAATTGCCGGCTCCGGGAATATCAATGTCGCCAATTTTCAGGGCGAGTCGTTGAGCGTGGAGATAGCCGGCTCCGGCGACGTCACGCTGTCCGGCGAAGCTGAGGAACTGACGATTGAGATCGCAGGTTCCGGCGACGTGAAAGCGCGGGAACTGATCACCAAGAGGGTGGACGTGTCCATCGCGGGAAGCGGCGACGCGGACGTGCACGCCACCGAGTCCCTGAACGTTTCGATCGCCGGCTCCGGCGACGTAACCTACTCCGGCGATCCGGCCGACGTGGAAAAGAGCGTCCTCGGTTCCGGCGATGTGAAGCCCGGATGAGCCAGCGGACAAGAAACAGACCATAACGCGAACGACGGGCCGTCCGCTGGGACGGCCGTCAGCTTGGCCTGGACGGAGTCGGCTACGCCGGGCACTGCCCTCTATTCTGACGCCGCCTGCAGCCGGACCGACTATGATAGTGGTACGCTCGGCACAGCCCGGGAGCCGCTTCGGCTAGGAAAAAAAGGAGATCGGCCGCAGGGCTACTGTTACGTCAAGGCAGTCGATCTTCTCGCCCGCCGTAATCCCTTCAGCGCGTTGATGGCCAATCGTATGTCTCGGAAGCCTCGATTGTCATCGTCGATTCGGCGCCCTCTAACTCATCCACTCCCGAGATGCTGTTTGTATACTCGATTTTCAGCCGCCTTGACAGGAGGCGTTTTCGTTCGACATCAATGTTGAGCGTCATCTGCCGAATCCTACCTTCAAGGAAGATTTGCACAGATTGACCTTCAATAACTCCAGAGATGATAACCCGTATTCGCCCCTGGACGTGGACTTCAGCCACTCCATCCGCTAATGAGGCGAACGTGCCGGTCACACGGCCATCCAGCACGTCCAAGGACATCTCTTCGCCTTCTTGGGAGAGACGTTTTACGCGTTGCTCGAAGGCGCCGCGAAACGCTTCAACCGGAACGTCCCACCGGGCGCCCACGTCCACGGAACCGGCCGGAAGCAGATCACGGCCCTGGTCGGGAGGGTCTAATCGTTCCAAGAGGGAGCGGACCGGAGCCGAGAGTTCTGCGGGTTCGATCACCCGCGTACCGCCGTCGCTGTACCGCAATCGAATCGGTTGGCCTGTGGGCAACTCTGGAAACGGCGTGACCGTTTCTTCTTCCCCCGGCGCCCGCGACCGCGTTTCACCCTCGGCGGAATCCAGAGTAAAGATCGCCTCGCGGACTCGACCGTCTCCTGACTGCGCCTCCACCCCGAAAGACCCACGCAACCGTGTGGTGGAAATCGCCTCGAAGGCCTCTTCACCCTGTGCCACGTTTATCGTTAGGACCGCATCTATTCGCAATCCGGCCGTCACACCGGTTGGGAATTCGATCTGTAAGAGGGTAGCTGTCTCTTTCGCTGGCGCCGCATCGAGCCAACCGCCTGCCAGGCTCACCACCCAAACAATACTAATGGAGAACAGTACGCGCTTATTCATAGTTCTTCACCACTCGTACACTCACAAGGAACGGACGACTTGCAGAAGCAGCTTTTATGGCCGCACTTGCAAGTATAGCTGTGGCTGCAACCGTCCTTACCGCGCTCGCCGATGCACCTGTAGCCCTTATTGTTGCAGCGCTTAACGTGCTCAATCGAAGCTTCATTCGCAAGAGCAGCAACCCCGCACACTACTCCAAGCCACCCGGCCGTCAATATGGCAGCAAGTCCACAGCCGATGACTAAAACCGCCCTGCTCCCCCATCGGTTAAAGGCAGATGCACCGTGTACCTCGCTACATAGTCGGTCCGGGCCGCAACTGCACGGGTCCGTCTGCATCTGAAAAAGTACGTTCGGGAGAACCTGCATTAAGAGGAAACTGTTACCCACGAATGCGAACAATCTGTACTCGCCGACGCTGGCTGCCCGCAGCGTGACCATCGTCTCTGCGCCCTGCACCGGTACGTTGATGGCCGCGCCGTCCTCGATGAGCTCCTGGTCACCCTGAGGCTCAAAAACCACGACGTCTGAATCTTTTCTGATAGTGACGACGCTTCCCGGTGGAACGTCGGTCCGGACAGTCACCTGAATCCGCTCTCCCCTGAAAGCGATGGGGCTCAGGCCGGCCAACTGGAGATCGCCGACCTGGACCTGGTGCCACTCGCTCTGGCTCTTGTCATCGTTGACGGCCTGCATGCCGTACGGCCCGGACGGCAGTTCCTGGGTGTCCACCACCAGTTCGACCGGCGACCAAGCCTCCGGGGTGAGATGAGTGGGTTGTCCCTCCTTATCCACCACGCGTATAAATGACCCTACATCGAACCCAGTTCCAAGATGCCGTGTTTCCGGACTCTTGCGCATGAACTTGGAAGGCTCTCGAAGAACGGGTTTATCCGGCGTCTGGGTCAGGGCGATGACAATCAGCGATATCCCTAAAGCGGGGATGACCCAGTCACCTGAACGTTCAGGCGCCTTGGCGACCACCCTCCCTTCGGCGTCAGCCGTCACTTCCTGACCGTCTATGTCTATGACTACGCCCGACGCCATAGCTCCGTCCTGTTCGTATAACCGAACGCCGAAATCCTCACCGGCGACCACCACACGGGGCGCAACAACCTTGTGTTCCTGTGTGCTGCCTGGCCGCGCACCGGGCACGCTTGATGCCTCCGCGAAGGAGAGGGTGTTATACCAACCGAGACTTCCAGCGGGCTGGAAAGGCCTCAAACCTGCATTTTCATAGGAGGCAGCCACCTCCTGGCTCGGAGCGGGCATCCCCGCGGACAAACTGATTAGCGAAACGACTAGCGCGTAGCAGACCCCATTCATCTCATCCCTCCTGCAACACCACAATTATACGCGTGTTCCGGGCGCCCTTCACGACTCTGCCGATGGACCCCGAATCACCCCAGCGATGAACCGTGACTATACAACAATCTGCGGTCGCATTTGCCAATAGGGCCTTCGGTAATGTCCTAATTGGCAGACAATCCGCCGATTATGCCAAGAACGAGGCCGTGAGAGCGGCTTGGGGGCCGTCTACCGGGGAGATGCGCAGCACAACATAGAACCGCCGGCGATTTAGTTCGGGACAGGTTCGGACCAGGCGTAGCAGAGTCGGGCCGTCCTCCGGAACGGCCCGGCGTTTTCCGTCCGTCCGGATAGGCCATCATCAGCCCAACATGCTCACCGGAGCCTACACCGCGCTCGTCACACCGTTCGACTCTAATGGCGAAATAGACTTCCCTGCCGTCGCCCGTCTCCTTGCTTGGCACGAGCACAGCGGCATGGACGGCGTGCTAATCGCCGGAACAAACGGCGAGGGACCGAGCCTTTCGGCCGTCGAGAAGCGCGACCTGGTCCGCGCCGCCGTCGAGCACGCAGGGAATCTCAAGGTCATAGCGGGCCTCGGCACTCCCTCGCTCACAGAGGCGATCTGGCTCTCGGACCAGGCACAGAAGGCGGGCGCCGCCGCTTCGCTCGTTCTGCCGCCCTATTACTTCCCGGCGACTGAATCAGGAATCGAACAATGGTTCCGGGCCCTGTTGGAAAGCAGTGACCTGCCGTGCATTCTATACAACTTTCCGAAGACAACCGGCGTCACGCTTTCGCCCGCTCTGCTCAGAAACGTTTTCACCTATCCGCACGCTGTCGGGGTCAAGGACAGTTCGGGCGACCCCGACCTCTTGACGGCATATCTGGAGGTCGCCAAAGAGAAGCAAAGGATCATCTTGGTCGGCGACGAACGGCTGCTCCTAAGGGCGTTGCGAAATGGGGGGGCGGGCACGATCAGCGGGCTCGCAAACAGCCTGCCCGTGCTCGTCTCCCGCCAGGTCCGCGAACGCTCGGATACGTTTCAACAACTGATTGACGAGGCCGTCGCGGCACTGAAGAAACACCCGCAGCCCGCAGTCCATAAATGCGTCTTGGATCACAGAGGTCTGCCCGGAGGCCCCATGCGCCCGCCGCTGGAGCCTCTCTCACACGATGCCGCCGAGGAAGTGTGCCGCTTTATTGACAGATTTGGCTTCTGAGCCGGGCCTGCGTCAATGGGTGGCCGCAACCTGTGTACGGGCGACTCGACCGGAGGAGGCTGGAATCAACGTGCGCGGCCGAGAGTCGCCCAGACCGGGCCCATCGAAACACACTGACGCGCCCCCTGCGCGGGGCAGGGCGTGCGGGACGGCTGAATCCGGCAGCCTCTCTTGAATGTGACGGGTGCCGGGCCTGTCCAGCGGAATCCACCTGAGGGCGATCCCGACAGGCGGCCCGGCAATACTGCGTGCTCATTTGCCAGACTTGCACCGGGGTTTGGTTCTGCGGCGACGAAGGAATCGTCTCATGCGCCAGGCTGCGCGGCAGTGGCAACCGGAAGAAGGCGCAGCGCAGAAAGTGTAAGGCTCTCGGCTGCACGCACGGCGGAGGCTCAGCCTGCGGTCACTGGTGGTGCGATTGCGCCTGGGGCCGATGCGTCTGCTAAGCGCCGCCCGCCCTTAACCCCCGAGCAGAGCCGCGACCCTCCCCACGGGTCGCGGCTCTTGTTTGCAGCGCGTCCGCTGAACCGAAAACGGAAATCCGAAAACCCACTTGATGTACACTCTCACCCATGCGCGCCGAGCTGAAGGAACTGTGGCGGTATCGCGAACTGCTGTGGACCTTCGTGATCCGCGAACTCCGCATCAGGTACAAAAACTCGATCCTCGGCTTCTTCTGGTCCATCCTGAACCCGCTCGCCATCGTGCTCGTGATGACGGTCGTGTTCAAGTTTGTGATGAACCAGGACATACCGAACTACAGCGCTTACATCTTAGCCGCCTACCTCCCGTTCATGTTCTTCCAACTCTCGCTGATGGACTCGTCGCAGTCAGTGCTTATACAGATTGACCTCCTAAAGAAGATCTATTTCCCTCGCGAAATCCTCCCCATCGGATCAGTCATCGCCAACTTCATCCATTTCGTGCTGGCAATGGTCATCTTCTTTGTCTATCTTCTCGCCATCTGGCTCATTAATCCGGGCGATCCTCCATTTAGAATCACGGCGCTCTACCTCCCGTTCCTGATGGTCATCCAGTTCTGTCTCACTCTCGGCATATCGCTTTATGTGTCTGCCTTAAACACATTCTACGAGGACGTGAAGTATATCGTAAACGTTGGTCTCTACCTCTTGTTCTTCTTGTGCCCTGTCATCTATTTCAGTGAGCAGGTGCTATATGCGGAGAAGATTCCGGAGGAGATGCGGGGAACGGTTTACACCCTGTATCATCTCAACCCGATCTCCATGCTGATGACCGCGTATCGCAAGATTATCCTCGACCCGCAGCCCCTGCCTGCGCTGCGGGGCCCGGACTCGGATGTAACTGTGCTTCCAAGCCTGCCTCTGGACCTTCCCCTCCTTGCGGTGGCGGCCGCCGTCAGCGTTGCGTCGCTCATCTTCGGCTACTGGTACTTCAATCTCAAGAAGTGGCAATTCGTGGAGAGGCCATGAACGAAGTCGCCATCCGAGTCCGCAACCTCGTCAAGGAGTTCGACCTCATCCACTCGGGCTACTCCTCGCTGAAAGGGATGCTCCTTTGGTGGAAGCACAGAAGGCGCGAGACAGTCCGGGCGCTCAAGGGCGTCTCCCTGGAAGTGCGAAAAGGCGAGTGCGTCGGCGTCATCGGCAAGAACGGCGCTGGCAAGAGCACGCTACTCGGCGTTTTGGCCCGCGTCTATAAACCGAACTCAGGCGAAGTGGAACTGAACGGTCGCGTCGCGCCGCTTCTGGAACTGGGCGCTGGTTTCCACCCCGATCTGACGGGTTATGAAAACGTGTTCTTCAACGGCGTGATCCTGGGTCTCACGCGGAAGCAAGTGGACGAAAGAATGGACCAGATCGTCGCATTCAGCGAGATCGGCGATTACATGGATGCGCCTGTTCGCACCTATTCGAGCGGCATGGTGCTCCGCCTCGGATTCAGCGTTGCGATCCATGTGGACGCTTCGATTCTCTTGGTGGACGAAGCGCTTGCGGTGGGCGATATCGAGTTCCAGCGCAATTGCCTGCAGAGAATCAGCGAGTTCCAGCGCGCGGGGGGGGCGATTCTGTTCGTTTCGCACGACATGCGGGCGGTGCGCCAGGCCGCATCCCGGGTCATCTGGATGCGAGAGGGCGAGGTGGAGATGGACGGCCCGACCGAAGAGGTCGTCTCCGCCTACGAGCGCTCAAGCGAACATCAGGGTCCGGCCGGGACGCCCGAGGAGCGTGGATTGCCGATAGACGAGCGACGATAGAGTCACTCACCAGTCGCCGGTCGTCAGTCGTCAGTCGCTCCTACTGGCACCCGTTCGGCGGCGGGGGAGGAGGGCCGGATCGGTTGTCTAAGAAGATCGGGTCGCCCATAACGCTGGTTACGTCGGTCTGAAGCGGCTGGCTCAGAACCATAATCGCGTGGCAGTTCTGAATCATGGCGCTGTAGCGAACCGTTCGGTACACCCACTCGTTGTAGTATTCCACCTGCCAGCCGCCCACCACCAGGTTGACCTTAGTCGCCGTAATGGGCACCGATGCCAAGAAACTGCCGTCAGCCATCGTCTGTGCAAGGCCGACCTGCGTGTTCGCGTCGTCATAGAACGCGACCAAAACGAACGGTATCCCCAGGAAGGTAGAACCGTCTCGAACGAACCCGCTCACCCACGCCTGTCTCGGTTTCGTCACGATGTCGAGGGACTCGACCGTTTCCGTTCGGTACATGGCGTTGATCCTCGCCGAGCCGACGCCGGTGACGGGAAGCGCCCCACTCGGGCCGAGTGTCCCTGGGACCCCCTGCACATTCGTCATGCTCCAGCCGTCCGCCGTCAAGACGAACCGGCGCGATCCCGCGT
Organism: Armatimonadota bacterium; assembly: GCA_022567555.1. GTDB lineage: Bacteria > Armatimonadota > Fimbriimonadia > Fimbriimonadales > ATM1 > JADFGT01. The sequence goes on from JADFGT010000003.1 coordinate 57,974, forward strand.
CGTAGCCGGCGAGTACAAACTGCACCACCTCCCCAACGATCAGGTTCAGCGGATCGCGCCCCGGCAGTTCGACCTGTATCAGAACAAACGTGGGCAACCCGGCGCCGCCGCCGCCGCCGCAGCCCACCAGAAGCAGCATCGGCATCAGCAGCCCCAGCAGAAGAGACCTCATTCTCAAACTGTTCACCTTCCACGCTGCGGACGCCGTCGCGGCCGCAACTTGATCACAGTATAGACGCCCGACAGCGGTTGCCGTGTTCGACCATTCTTGAGTACCCGGAAGCGGCCCGGCGCCGCCCCGGGCGGGTACAATCTCACGAGTTCCCTTGCCGCCTCAGACGGCCGCGCGCCGGGTGCGTTGCCGGCCCCGCCCAGGCGTCCGAAGCGGAGTTTCCTGCTTGTCTACACCCATGCCCGCTCCCTTGCCCGGGGGAGCCCGGAGGGGCGGACGCCGGGGGAGGCTGCGGCCCAAGCCCGAGGGACGAAAAGAACCGAATACCGGAGAAGAAATTGCCCGAACCAGAAATCAACGAACGATCGATACAGGTCGCCGACGAGATGGCCCGCTCCTACGTGAACTACGCGATGAGCGTCATCATCGCGCGTGCCCTGCCGGACGTCCGCGACGGGTTGAAACCGGTCCAGAGGCGCATTCTTTACACAATGCGAGAGGGCAACTGGACCCCAGAGAATCGAGCCACAAAGTGCGCAAAGATTTGCGGGGACTGCCAGGGCAACTACCATCCCCACGGCCAGGAGGTCATCTACCCTGCGCTCGTGCGCCTCGGACAAGACTTCAGCCTGCGCTATCCGCTGGTTGACCCCCAAGGAAACTTCGGAAGCGTTGACGGCGACCCGCCCGCAGCCATGCGCTACACGGAGGCCCGCCTGACCCCGATAGCCATGGAGATGCTCGAAGACATCGAGCGCGAGACCGTGGACTGGACTGAAACTTATTCCCAGGAGCGCAACGAGCCCCTTTACCTGCCGGGAAAGTTCCCGAACCTTCTCTGCAACGGCACCACGGGCATCGCCGTCGGCATGGCCACCAACATGCCGCCGCACAACCTGAGCGAAGTGGTTGAAGCGACCCTGCTGAGGATGGATAAGCCGAACTGCACGATCGAAGAGATCTTGGAGGTTCTCCCCGGTCCGGACTTTCCCACTTACGGCGTCATCCTCGGAACCCGAGAGATTAGGAACATGTATGAGACCGGCCGCGGCCGGCTGACGATGCAGGCGAAAACGGCGATCGAGCCAAAGGACGGCGGGCGCAGCGTCATCGTCGTTACGGAGATCCCTTACCAGGTCAACAAGTCAAACCTGATACAGCAGATCGCCAACATTATACGAACTCGCAAGATGGAAGCCGTCGCGAATGTCGAAGACTTCAGCGACCGGCACGGTATGCGCGTCGAAATCACCATCAAGCGGGATGGAAACCCGAATAAAGCGCTGAATTACCTTATAAAACACACCTCTTTGCGCACGACCTTCGGCGCAATCATGCTCAGCCTCATTGACGGAGTGCCGCGCGTCGCACCGGTCACGCAACTTCTGGACGAGTTCATCCGCCTTCGTCAAAGCGTCATACAGCGGCGCACCCGGTTCGATCTGAACCGGTCGCTGGAAGAAGCGCACATCAGCGAGGGCTACCAGATTGCCCGGGCAAACCTCGAAGAAGTCATCCGAGTAATCCGAAACGCGGAGGACCCCGAAACGGCACGACAGGAACTCGTGCGCCGGTTCCGCATGACCATGTTTCAGGCGAACGTGATCCTGAACATGCAACTCCGCCGGCTAACCAAGTTGGAGCAGCGGAAGTTGGAGGAGGAATATAAGCGCATCCTCCGTCGCGTGGCGGACTTGATGGACATTCTCTCCGACTCGGAGCGCGCCGACCGCATCCTGCGCGAAGAACTGAAGGTACTACGCAAGAAGTACGGCGACGAACGCAGAACCAAGATCATCCCGGTCGAGCCGGGCGAGATGAGCGACGAGGACATGATTCCCGATGAAGACGCGATCATCTCCATCAGCCGCGACGGATACATCAAGCGCGTGAGCATAGACGCCTACCGCAGCCAGCGGCGCGGCGGCAAGGGCGTCGTCGGCCAGAGCATCAAGGAGATGGATGAGGTCGCAAACCTGTTCCAGCTCACTACGCACCAGGTCATCCTCTTCTTCACCGACCGCGGACGCGTATTTCGGCTCAAGGCATACGAAATACCTGAGTCGGGCCGCTATGCCAAGGGAACGCCGGTCATCAACTACATCCAGATCGAGAGCGGCGAGCGCGTCACAGCAACCGTCACCGTACGCGACGTCGCCGGAGATGGCTACCTCGTAATGGTCACTAAGGGCGGCGAGGTCAAACGCACACCCATAAGCAACTTCCAGAACATCAGGTCCAACGGCATCCGTGCGTTCGACATCGAAGAGGGCGACCGGCTCGACTGGGTCATGCGCAGCACCGGCGACCAAGACGTCATCATCATCACGCGCAACGGCATGAGCATCCGCTTCAACGAAAGTCAACTTAGAGGCCGCAGCCGCGCCGCGGGCGGCGTCCGTGGCATCCGTCTGCGAAAGGGCGACAGAGTCGTGGCCTCAATGCTTGTCGAAGACCCGGACCGCAGCGTCCTCGTCGTCGGCGAAATGGGCCTCGGCAAGCGCACACCGTTGTCCGACTACCGTCCACAGAATCGCGGCGGAAAAGGTCTGGTCACGATGAACGTGACCAAGAAGACGGGCAAGGTCGTGGGGGCGAAGATCGTGGACGATTCGGACCGGCTCGTCATGATGACTACGAAGGGGCAAGCGATCCGCCTGCGCGTGAATGAGATTCGCACTGTCGGCCGAATCGCCCAAGGCGTGAAACTCATCAACTTAGCTGAGAGCGACCGGGTCGCGAGCGTCGCCCGCCTTGTCAAGTACAGCGATAAGGGCGACGCGGACGAGACGACGGATTAGAGGTCGCGCGTCGCGCTCGCTGGGCGGTCCGGCCGGGCTTTCGAGGCCCTAACCGGACTCGACGTCCCTGCGTCCATCCGGCCGGAGAACCGGACAGAATCGCTCCTCGGCCCAAAAAAACCTACCGGTGCGGAGCCAAAGTGTCGTATACTTAGAGCTGCAAAGAGCAGGTCTGGCCGCATCGGCCGTTCGTAAGGGAGGCAGGTCATGGTGCAGTGTCATAGCAGGTCCGTCAGTGAGACCGGGGGGCTCTGGGGCGCCCGGGTCCCGTGTTTGGCCGTCGCCGCTTGCCTTGCAACAGCGTGGCTCGTGGCTGGGTGCGGCTGTGCAGGGCAGAGTTCGGAGGGCGGAATCGCGTGGAAGCCGCTCGCGCCCGCGCAGGGCAGCGACGGGCCCCTCTTCCGCAAACTGAAGCCCGAAGAGACTGGTATCGAGTTCACGAACTACCTGTTCGAGAACCACGTCACGAACTACATTCTTAATGGCTCCGGCGTCTGCGTCGGCGACTACGACGGCGACGGCAGGCCCGATATCTACATGGTATCGCTCGACGGTCCGAACCGGCTGTATCGCCAGGTCGGCGACCTTAAGTTCGAAGATGTGACGGACAAGGCCGGCGTTGACGGGGGCGGCGCATGGGGAACAGGCGCTTCCTTCGCCGACGTGGACAACGACGGCGACCTGGACCTTTACGTCTGCAACCTCAATTCGGCGGACAACCTCTTCATCAACCAGGGCGACGGCACATTCAAAGAGGCGGCGAGCGCCGCCGGCCTCGGAAACGAAGGCGCAAGCATGATGGCCGCTTTCGCCGACTACGACCGCGACGGCGATCTTGACCTGTATCTTCTCACGAACCGCGTCTACGGCATGGTTGATGAGCTTCCGCGGGACAAGGTGATCTGGGTTGACGGAAAACCCTTACAGAATCCGGACTACAGAGATCAGTATTTCGTCATGGGGGACCAGGTTTTGGAAGCGGGTCAGGCCGACTTCCTCTATCGTAACGACGGCAACGGAAAGTTCACGGACGTAACAGAAGAGGCCGGCATCGCCGGGCATGACATGGGCCTCTCAGCCACCTGGTGGGACTACAACGCAGACGGTTGGATTGACCTATACGTGGGCAACGACTTTATGACACCGGACCACCTCTATAGGAACAATGGCGACGGTACCTTTACAGACGTGATTGATTCAATCGTCCCGCACACGACATGGTATTCAATGGGGGCGGACTTCGGCGACATAAACGGCGACGGTATGGCTGACTTCATGATCGCGGACATGTCCAGCACCACGCACTATAAAGAAAAGACGGCCATGGGCGGAATGTCCGGGTCAAAATGGTTTCTCGAAAGCGCGGAGCCGCGCCAATACATGCGCAACGCCGTTTACCTAAACACAGGCGGAGAACGGTTCATGGAAGTCGCCTATCTGGCAGGCATTGCGAGCACGGACTGGACGTGGACCGTCAGACTCGAAGACCTGGACAACGATGGGCTTGTAGACCTCTTTACAACCAACGGAATGGCCAAGAACGCCCTGGATTCCGACCTCAGGAAAGAGGCCCAGGAGCTGATTGAGCAAGGGTTACAACAGAGGGCGAACATACTGATGCGCGAAAGCCCGCCGCTCCTCGAAGCGAACATGGCGTTCCGCAACATGGGCGACCTGAACTTCGAAAACGTGAGCGCCGAGTGGGGCTTGGACCTGTTCGGCGTCACTCACGGAGCGGTCATCGCCGACCTGGACCGCGACGGCGATCTCGACATCGTCATCAACAACCTGAACGAACGGGCCACGCTCTACCGGAACGAAGGAACCGCGGGACACCGCGTCCTCGTCCGGCTCGAGGGTACGGAGAGCAACCGGTTCGGAGTGGGGGCGAAGGTCACGATTCATACGCGGGCGGGCGTGCAGGTGAGGCAGTTGACTCTCGCCAGGGGTTACATGTCGGCGAGCGAACCGGTCATTCACTTCGGCCTCGGCAAGGAGAGCAAGATTCAGCGCCTTAGTGTGGAGTGGCCAAGCGGCGCCCGGCAGACCTTTGAAGGCCTGAAAGCCGACCGGTTCTACACCATAACCGAGCCGCGCGGCAGTTTCAAGTTCGCAGCGCCTCCACAGGCGCCGGAGGGCCAGTTCGAGGATTACACGGCCGCGAGCGGCCTCAACTTCACCCATGCCGAGAGGGTGTTCGACGATTACGCGAGGGAGCCGCTCCTTCCGAGCAGGCTGTCGCAACTTGGACCCGGCCTGGCGTGGGGCGACGCCGACGGCGATGGAGACGAAGACCTTTACGTCGGCGGCGCCGCCGGACAGGCGGGCGCCCTGTTTCTCAACAACGGCGACGGCACGTTTAAAAAGGCGAGCGGCGGGCCCTGGGCCGCCGACTCGGCCTCCGAAGACATGGCGCCCCTGTGGTTCGACGCCGACGGCGACGGCGACCAGGACCTTTACGTGGTGAGCGGAGGCGTCGAGTGCGACCCCGGCGACCCCGTGCTCCGCGACCGTCTATACATCAACGACGGCAGCGGCTCGTTCACCAGAGCCCCCGGCGGGACCCTGCCTGATGTCGCCGACAGCGGCAGCGTCGTCGCAGCATGCGATTTCGACCGGGACGGCGACCTCGACCTGTTCGTTGGCGGCCGCGTCATCCCCGGCAAGTACCCGCTCACCCCCAACAGCCGGCTCCTACGCAACGAAGGCGGCCGGTTTCTGGATGTGACTGACGAGACCGCGGCCGGATTGATGCGGGCCGGACTGGTCACCGGGGCCGTCTGGTCAGACACCGACGGCGACGGCTGGACAGACCTGCTGCTCACCGTCGAGTGGGGGCCGGTCAAGGTCTTCCGCAACATACGCGGCGAACTGTCGGAAGCCACTGAGGAAGCCGGACTGGCCGGGTACACCGGATGGTGGAACGGAATCGCGGCCGGGGACGTGGACGGCGACGGAGACATCGATTACGTGGTCACCAACTTCGGCCTCAACACGAAGTACCACGCCACAGAAGCGGTGCCCGCAACCCTGTACCTCGCCGACTTTGACCGCGACGGCGACTACGACCTCGTCGAGGCAATGTACGAGGATGGAGAGGAGTTTCCGATTCGGGGCCGCAGCTGCAGTTCGGGCGCAATGCCTTTCGTGGCCGAGAAGTTCGACACGTACAAGGCGTTTGCGAAGGCCACGCTCGATGAGGTCTACACCCCGACCGACCTGGCCCGCGCAAAGACCTTCCAAGCCAGCTACCTGCAGTCCGCGTTGCTGATCAACCGGGGAGACGGCACGTTTACGGTGTCTCCGCTGCCTCGGCTGGCGCAGGCGTCGCCCGGCTTCGGCGTCACAATCACCGATTTCGACGCAGACGGCAGGCCGGACATCTACTTTGTGCAGAACTTCTTCAGCCCGCAGGCGGAGACCGGCCGCATGGACGGCGGACTCAGCCTGCTTCTCAGGGGGAACGGTGACGGCACCTTCGAGCCCGTCTGGCCGAGCGAAAGCGGGTTCGTCGTTCCGCAGGACGCCAAGGGCCTGGCCGTCAGCGACATGGACGGCGACGGCCGGCCGGACATCGCCGTCGGGACCAACGACGGCGAGCTGCGCGTGTTCCGAAACAGGGGTGTGGGGGACCGCAGGTTCCTGACCGTCCGCCTGGAAGGGAAGCGGGGCAACCCGACGGCAGTCGGCGCCCGCGTGACGCTCGTGATGCAGAGCGGAGCCGAGCAGACGGCGGAGGTCGTGGCGGGGTCCGGCTACCTCTCGCAGTCCACCTGCCGCCTTGCCTTCGGGCTCGGGAAAGACGGCCGCCCGGCCAAGGTCCGTGTCCTCTGGCCCGATGGACAGGTCTCCGAGTTCACATCAGGTCTCGACTCGCAAACCGTGACCTTGCGCCGGCCGTAGGCCGTGGCGGCGCTCCCACCCAGGGGCGTCCCCGCAGCCTGAGCCTGTTCTCTTGCCAGGCCTGAGCGACAGGGCGACCTCATCGGTTCATGCCCAAAATGAAAGAGGCGGCCGGAGTTTCCGGCCGCCGACTTTGTATGTACGCTGGCTTACGCTTACTTGCGGCGCCGGCGCAGGGCCAAGAAGCCCAGTCCGACCCCGAGAGTGAGCATGCTCACCGGCTCAGGCACAGCGGTGACGACCACACCGAGGTAGTCAATGGTCCCGGTGTCTAAGCCCGCTGAGTCGCCCACGTAGATCGTCCACGTCCCGTTCGGGTCGCCGCCGTCGAATGCCGACAGAGTGTCCAGATTCGGGAGGTCTCCCGCGTCGGGTATGAAGTTGTCGACGCTCGTGTTCGCAGGGTCACCGACCAGGTCGGCACCGCCAATGGTGCCGCCCATGGCTTCTGCGAGCTTGCCGCTCGCGGCCTCGTCATCGTAGGTCAGCGGGAAGGCGAACCCCATGTTGGACGAGTCACCGCAGCACGAGCTGCCGTCATCCGGAACACCGATCAGACCGGGCCGCATCAACAGCGTCACGAGCGTCCCGCCTCCCGGATTAGTGACCTTCACTGTGAGGTCGCCGATCCAGGTGTGCTCCATCCCGATGATGATATTGACGTCCGTGAGGATCGGGCCCACACCGAAGACGAGCACAGTGCCGCTCGCCATCGAGGGGAGTGTTCCATCGTAGACGTCATCTGGAATGCCGATGCCCAGCCCGGGACCGCTGTCGAACAACTGCGCACTCGCGCTACCAGCAATCAGGGCCGCACAAGCAAATAGTGCAACTTTTCTCATGATCTCTCTCCTTACTACTCTAGAGTGTTATTTGAAGGGCAGAACGACCTGTGCGGTCTCTGCCCACGCTGCATTGTAACATAGTTTCGCATGATCGGCGGAAAAAGGGCCTGCTCGGCCCCGATAACCCGCACAATTGCCGGGGTTGCGGGCGCCTTTCCCTTCCGGCGCATAGGAAAACCGCGCCGTCACCGGCCATCATCTTGCTGACATGCGACAGGAATGGGCCAACCGGACCGTATTCTTCTGCGCCTGCGCCGGCATCTTCGTGGCCGGCGTTCTGTCGGTGGCGCACATCTGGGGTGCGAGCCTGCCGTGCGGCGAAGCCCAGGCCGGCTGTGACGAGATCGCCCGGTCCCCCTACAGCCGGCTATTGAGGGTCCCCGTTGCCGTCTACGGGCTCGTCCTCTACCTGTTCCTGGCCCTCGCTGCCGCACACCGGTCGGCACAGGGCCTCCACGAGACCGTGCGCGTGGGGCGTGTGGTCTGGCTCGCGACGGCCGCCGGCACCCTGGTGAGCGCCCTCCTCATCCTCCTGGCGCGAATCCACCTCGACGCCGTCTGCTACTGGTGCCTCGCGAGCGCCGCCGCCATAACCGGCTGCTTCGTCGCCCAGACGTTCGGCATGCTCGGCCGCCGGGCCACGGCCGAAACCAAACTGCCGCCCCTCCTTTACGGAGCGCTGCTCTTCGCGTCGCTCTCCGGCGCAGGCGCCTACTCCGCGTGGCTGCTCCGGACCCACGGCGCGAGCCCGGCGGAGATGGTTGCAGACTCCGTGGGGCGCCTCGCCCTTGGGTCTCCCCGGCACGTCTTCGGCCGTGAAGACGCTCCCATCACGATCGTCGAATTCACAGACTTCTACTGCCCCAAGTGCCGCGAAGAACATGCATGGCTGATGCAGGCGCTCTCGGGGGAGTTGGCGCAAGACGTGAGGCTCGTCCTAAGGCACCGTCCGTGGCGAAGTCACCGCCTCTCGGTCGAGGCCGCCATCCTGGCTGAGTGGGCTGCCGATCAAGGTAGGTTTTGGGAATTCGCCGACCATGCCTACAGGATTGAGAGCGACTTGAGCCTCGACCAACTGTTCGATGCCGCGGAGGGTGCCGGCCTGGACGTCGAGCGGGCACGTGCCGTGCTGAACGACTCCGAACTCCGCCGAGCCTATTTCCGACAAGTCAATGGCGACATACAGTTAGCCGACGAACTCGGGGTGCGTGTGACTCCCTCATGGTTCGTCATCCTGCCGGACGGCCACACCGAATTCATGACGGGCGACGCGATCCGCACCTACGTTCAGTCCCCCGAGTTCCGTGGGCATTTGGGCGCCGAGTGAGACCGCTACTCGGCCATCACAGAGCGCAGCATCGCATTGAACATGAACTTGAACGTGGCCAGCGACTGGCCCCGGTACTGCACCCTAAATCCGAACAGCACCACACGGCCCTTGCCCACGCCGAACTCCACCACCGCGGGCTTGCCGGCCAAATGCTCCTCGCCCAACAGGAACCCGCTAAGCAGCGGCTGACCCTCGCCGTAGCGCACGACTACAGTCGCCGCGTACTCGTCCGTGTCCTCGACTTCAAACGCCCGGCTGGACGCGAAGTAAGCGATGGACTCTTCGTCGAAACCCCACCCGAGAGGATGGCTCGTGTCAACCGTTGTCCGCAAGATCGAGCCCGGACAATAGAACTTGTCCCGCCCGAGGCCGGAGAGCACATTCCTTACCGGGAGTTCCAGCCGCTCCGCCAACGAGCAGGCTGAATCCATCAGCACCAGCGTGCCGCCCGCCTCCACGAACTCCTTGATCGCCTCCAGGCCTTCGTCGCCTATGCCGCCCGCATACTCGGGCAGCGTGCGCCGCGAGCCGTTCAATATGCTTGACGCGCCCTGGCTTGCAAAGAAGATGCAGTCAAACTTGTCGCGCAACCCGCCCGCGCGGATACCGGCATTGTGCAGCGTCGTGTACTCAACCCCGCGCTCCTCCCACACGAAGCGCGTCCAGCCTTCATCCATGTTTCCCATCCACGGCTGGTAAAGCGCTATCCGGGGGACGGAGATTCGCTGCCCTCCTGAACCCAGATACTTGCCGTGCGGACGGAACTCCGCGAAGGTCTCTACATGTACCTGTTGGACCGCCGCCCGCAATTCGCCGTCCGTTTTGTCGCGTTTGTGAACGAGAAGCGAACCTCGCGCAGCGTCCTCTTTGTCCTCGTAGATGTAGGCGATGTTGAACCCCTCGCGGCCCAGCCGGAACAGCGCCAAAATGTCGTCGTTCCGCCGGTTCAGCGAGACGTAGGAGTAGACCTCCTCCACCGGCTGCGCGTTCGGCCTGGGCGGCTCGCTCAGCCGCTCGAGGTCTGCCGTGAACGGGTTCTCGACCTCTATTGCATTCACGCCCATCTGCAGGGGCGCTGTCCATCCCGCCACGTCGTAAGGCGTCTCCGCGGGCCCGCCCGGATATTCGAACCGGTGCGGATACTCTTGCGCCTCCATCATGTCTTTCAGGTGCGCCCTGTAAGGCTGTGCTGCGGGCAGCACTATCGTGCCTGCCGGATAAATCCTTTCGTCGGCCTCGAACTCCGCCCTGGCGCGATACGCCTCGATCCCCGTCAGCATCAGACTCTTCAGCAGTTGGTGCACGGCGCCCGGGTCCTTCTGATCCGGCGGGATCAGCCATCCGAACGGCGCCTCTTCCCGGCCCAGCCGCAACTGCTTCTTCGATAGCGCCAACTGGTTGGTCACCCACATTTCGCGGTACCGCGCCCCCAACCGGAATAGCGAATAGCAGGCGGTCTTCTCATACTCGACGATGTCGCGAAGCGTCCACGCACCGCCCGGCCACGGGTCCGGAAAGTTGACATAGATGTCATAAGAGGGCAAACCTCGGCGCGAGCCTCTCAGTTGATCCCAGGCGACGTTCGTAGGCGACGCCAAGCGTGCGCTTGCCGCTTCGGTTAGCACGGCGACGATGTTGTGCCGCTGCGGGGTCGTGCGCATCCCCCCCTGCCACCAGTTGTCGTAGATCGCGCCCCAAAGAACGCCCTGCTTGCCCTCCGCCGCCAGCGCCGCCGCCATGTGCGCTCCGATCAAGAAGATGCCCTGGCTGACGACCGGGTCAATGTTCGGATTGACCGGGTCATGGAAAGGCGGCACAAAGAACCGCGCGCCGCTCCCGCCCATCTGATGGACGTCGTAAACGATTGCCGGAAAAGCAACTTGATAAAGATAGCGCGAAACGTTCTGCGTCTCTTTTTGCGAGACAAGCCACCAGTCGCGATTATTGTCATGGCCTATATATTTCTGATAGAGCCACGGCATCCGCGCACTCTCATACTCAGTGCCCAGGTTACGGTCGTACCAATCCTTCACTTTATCGAGGCCGTCCGGATTCGCGCACGCGACCAACAGAACGATGCAGTTATCGAGGATCTCTCTTGTGTCCTCGTCGTTGCGCGAAACGAGTTCATAGGCCAGCTCCATCCCCATCTGCGCCGCCGCGACCTCCGTCGAGTGCATGCTCAGGTTGACAAGGATCGCGGTCTTCGCGTTTTCAAGGACCAGCCGCTCATCCGCGTCGCTTCGAATCTTCCTCGGATCATGAATCTTCTCCAGATAGCCGAAATGCCGGTCGAGGTTTCGGATGGTGTCGGCGCTCGATATTTCCACCACGACCTGCTCGCGGCCTTCGGTGGTTCGGCCGATGGTGCGGACGTTGACGCGGTCCGACGCCTTTTCGAGACGGCGATAGTAGTCCAGCATCGTGGACCACCCGGCCAGTCTGTAGTCAGCGCCGACGCGGTGGCCGATGACCTCCTCGGGCGCCGGGATCCCCTGTGCAGCCGCCCAGGACGACACCAGCAAAAACAGAACGACGGAGAGTGGGGCAGATTGGATTTTAGGCAAGCGCATTACGGCCACTCAGGTTACCCAGGCCGCCGGCCCCCGGGACGCCGCTAACTGAATACTCATTCCCGGCCCCCCCGGCTGCGGGGACAGTCCGGGGTCTGCAGTTTCCAGAACCGAGTCTGTCCCACGTCCCAAGCAGGAGCCCGCAGAGCGAGCCCGAACCATACTTCCATCATGGTGGGGTTCATTTTCGCGGTAGTAGGTTCGCTGCTGGCTGTCGGCATCGGCGCGCTCATCATCGGGCGGCTGGTTCAAAGCCTGCCCATCGGCGCGCGCTGGGGGTTGTGCGGGGGCGTCGGCCTGGGCGCAATCGGCCTGGCCACTTTCTTCTGGGGGCTTTTCGGCCTTCTCGGCCAGGGCCTGCCGTTTTACGCGGCATGGGCTCTCTTGGGGTTCCTCGGCTATGCCCGAAACTGGGGACTGCTAACTGAGGGCAAGGAGCCCTTGGGCGCCGCCCGCGCCTTCCTCCTCATCCTGATGATTCTGTTCCTCGTGCGGGTGCCAGCGGTCCTGTCGCCCAGCGCGGGCGACTGGGACAGCTTGAGCCACCAGATGGCGATGAGCCAGATTTGGCTGGACGAGGGCCGCATCACCGAAATCAAGTTCATGCCGCACAGCTACTTCCCGGCGACGATCAACATGCTTTACGTGTGGGGACTGGACGTCGGAGGCCAGTACGGGGCCAAAGGCTTCTCCTGGATGCTCGCTCTCTTTGCTGTCCTCACCGCCGGCGGCCTGACGGCCCATCGCTACGGGAGGAACGCCGGGTGGTGGGCGGCGCTGGCGTTCGCGGCGGTGCCGGTCGTGCTCTGGGAAGCGGGGACGGCCTATCAGGACGTCGGCCACGGCCTCTTCGCCGGTTCCGCGCTGCTGTTGGCCGCTTTCTATATCGGCGATCGCGAAAAGCGGTGGCTGCTCCTGAGCGGAATCTGTATGGGACTGGCGCTGGCGACCAAATACACGGGATTTCAGGTAGGGCTTGCGGTCGGTCTCACGCTCATCTTGTTCTTCGGCCTCGCCCGCGAGTGGAAGCGAGGGCTGGCGGCAGCAGCAATTGTGGGCATCCTCGCCCTACTCATCGCCTCTCCGTGGTACGGGCGAAACGCTTGGCTCACCGGCAACCCGGTCTACCCGTTCTATTACAGCGTGTTCGGCGGAGAGAACTGGAGCGAACAGAACTCCGAGAACTGGTCTTCGGAGCAGAAGCGTTTCGGAATAGGACAGACGAATACAGGCCTCAACATATTCGCGATGCCCGGATCGGTGACTGCTTTAGCGCTAACGCCCGACCGGCAGTTCCTGCCGCCGTCGCCGGTGGGCGCCATCGGTCCCATGTTCATTGTCGGCATCCTCTTCTGGATGTTCTCAGGTCGCGCGAAGCGCGAAGAGGCGGCTGTCTTGGCGATGCTCGGGATCGCGCTCGTCGCCTCCGGCGCCTGGCTGGCGCTGACCGGCGACCATCAGGCGTTCTGGGCGCTGGCGGCGCTGGCGTTCCTCTTGGGTGTGCTGCTGACCGT
>JADFGT010000111.1 GCA_022567555.1 Armatimonadota bacterium
GACATTCAGTTTGAAACGGGCCTGACCGCGATAGTGGGACCGAACGGGAGCGGCAAGACCACGATCCTCGAGGCCATATCCTGGGCCCTGTACGGCGAACACCGCGACAAGAAAGAGACTATTCGGAACATGTGGGCCGAAGCGGATGAGCCGACATCCATTCGCCTTCATTTTTCCCTTTCCGGACGCGAGTTTATGGTTGAGCGGGACTTGAAAAACGCGAAACTGGTCGAGGCCGGCGAACAGGAGCAGGTTTTGTCGTCCGGCCTCCGCCCTGTCACACAAGGCGCGGAGCGGCTTCTTGGCCTGAACTACGAGCAGTTCAAGAACAGTTTCGGCACTGAGCAAAAGGACCTCGCTTTCTTGAATTTTGCCACTCCGGGCCGGCAGCAGGAGGAGATCGCGCGGATGCTCGGCTTTGACCGCCTCCGCCGTGCGGCGAGCTTAGGCAAAGAGAGGGCCAGGGACGCGCGCAACACGCTCGCGGGGATGCAGGCAGTTTTGGCGGCGGGCGAGGCGCGAGAGACCGACATGAAAGAGGCGCAGGCCGCAGCGGGACGCGCGGGGGGGGCGCTGAAGGAGGCGGAAACGAGCCTGAAGGTCCAGGAAAAACTGCTCAAGGACCTGGAACCGAAGCGCAAGCGAGCGGAAGAGGCGCTCAGCCTTCTGCGATCCATGAAGGAGCGGGCCGACCTGGGCCGGAAACTGAAACGCGACATCGAGAGGATTGAAGAGCGTTTGAGACAGTCGCTGGTGAAGCGCAAGGAGAGAGACGCACTCGAGGCGGACTCGCGCCGATTCGAAGAGTTGGAAAATGAACGGCGAGAACTTGCGAAACAGCAGACACTGGCGCGGCAGCGCGCTTCCCTCGATGCGCGACTGAAAGACGCCTCCGAACGCCGCGACGCAGTTCTCGCAGAGTTGGAGAAGACGCCCGAACCCGGCCTGAAAGCCCTTGGGACGGAGCTGGATGAAGTCAAGGAAACCGCCGAGCGACTCGAAGCGCAGGTTGATGAGCGGCGAACCGCGTGGCGAAAGGAACGTTCTGAGATCGAAAAGCGAATTGCGGTGCTGGAGCGCGACGTGAAGACGCTCAGCCTCCGCCTCGAGGAACTACAGACTGCCGCGAAGGACGGAGTATGTCCGACTTGCGGCCAGTCGCTGCCGGAAGGGCGCCTCCCTGAACAGCCGCAGGTTCAGGTGGTGCTCGACGAAAAGCGAATTGCGCTGCGGGAGGCAACGGAATCCGAAACCACGCTCGCATCCGAACCGGCAGAGGTACAGGCGTTGAAGAGGTCGCTCGCGGAGGCGTCTGAGCGCGTCCGGCAACTGGAACAAAGGCTTCGGGATGCGCAGATTCAAACTTCGTTGAGAAACGAGAAACGGACCGCCGTAGATGAGACCGAAGGTCAGATTGCGAAACTCACCGACCAGTTGCGCAAGTTGCCCGGCGCTTTCGACGAGGCGCATTGGACCCGCGTCGAAGAGGGCTTGGCGCAGTTGCGGCCCTCATGGCAGAGGTATCAGCAGATGGCCTCTCTCGACGTGGAGATCGAGCGGGCAGAGAGAGACCGGGCCGCCGCAGATGCCGACTTTGGACAGGAGAAAGAGAAGCAGCGGGCCGCCGAGCGGAAACTCCAGCAGACCGGCTTCGCACAAGAGGAGGCGGAGCGCCTGATCCGGGAGTGCGAGGCGGCGGGCGAAGCGGTGGCCTCGGCAAAAACCGACGCGGCGCGCGCGCAAACCGCGCTCGACTCCGCACGAACGGCGGAAGAGCGGGCGGAACGCTTAGTTCAGGAATACCACCGGCAGAAAAAGGAAGCGGGCGAACTGAAGAAGCGGGAGCGGCTCCTAACAGAGGTGCAAAAAACGCTCGAAGACCTTCGCCGCGAACTGAACGCCCAGACGCTGCCCCTGTTGGAGCAGTTCGCCGGCGACTTCCTCAGCAGCCTTTCGGGCGGCCGTTATATGCGCATAACGCTTGACGAGAAATACCAGCCCACGGTCTGGGATGACAATCTTCAGAAACCGGTTATCAGCGGGGGGGAAGAGGACATTGTCGCGCTCTCGCTCCGGCTTGCATTGGCGCGAATGATCCAGGAGAGGAGCGGACAGCCGCTGAGCCTTCTGATACTCGATGAGGTGTTCGGCTCGCTCGACGCGGAGCGGCGGCGGAGCGTTTTGGACCAGTTGGAATCGCTGCGCGGCACGTTCGAGCAGATACTGATTATCAGCCACATCGAGGAGATAAACGAGGCGGCCGACCGCTGCCTGACCGTTCGCTACGACCCGGAAACGCGGCAGAGTTTCGTCGAGGAGAGCGTTCCGGAACTGGCCGTTGTCTGAATGAATCCGCTTGGCGTCGAGAGTGAGCCGCGAGCGCCATAACAACATTGACCGCTGCGTCAATGAGAGGTCGCAATCCGTGTAGCGGCGACTCGACCGGAAGAGGCTCGCTTGAACGTGCGCGGCCGAGAGTCGCCCAAAACGCGCACATCGAGCACGATGACGCGCCCCTCATCGGCGTTGGGGCAACTCGGTCGCATCTAGGTCGCAATCCCCTTATGCCGCAGCCTTACCTCCACGCAACTCTTTTGCGACGGCAGTATCTTCCCGGGGTTGCAGAGCGATCCTGAATTGAAAACTTTGCGGATCTTTTCCTGCATCCGAAGGTCTTCTTTCGAAAACATCTCCGCGAGCAGGTCAATCTTTTCAACGCCGATGCCGTGCTCGCCCGACACGCTGCCGCCTTCGGCGATGCAGCGGCGCAGCACCGCTTCGCCCGCCTCCACCACCGCTTTCACCTGCTTGGGGTCGCGATCGTCGAAAAGAAAGATCGGGTGCAGGTTGCCGTCTCCGGCGTGAAAGATGTTTGCGACGCGAATTCCCTTTTCCTTCGCGATTCTATAAGTAAAGTCCAGCACCTCCGGAAGTTTCGAGCGTGGAATAACGCCGTCATGGGTGACGATGGTCGGCGCCAGACGCCCGAGCGCGCCGATGCCCTTCTTGCGCGCCGTCCAGAGTTTCGCGCGCGCGTCTTCGTCCTCGGCCAGTTGCACACTCATTGCGCCGTGCTCACGGGCGATTGCCTCGACCCGCTCGATTTCGGCGACGACGCGGGCTTCGGCGTCGTCCGTCGTGTCGCGTCTTTCGTTCGGTTCGTTTGGTATCGTTTGATCCGTTCGACTCGCCAGTCGGCCTTCATGCGCATCGCACTCAACAAGCAGCAGCGCACCCGCGTCCGTCGGCAGACCCGTGTGGAATGCCGCCTCCACCGCCTCGATAACGCTTCCGTCCATAAACTCCATCGCGGCCGGGATTATTCCGGAGGCGATAACCTCGCTCACAGTTTCCGTCGCGTCGCGCGGAGTCGGGAATGCGGCGAGCAGCGTTCTGACGGCGCTCGGCAGCGGCGTCAGCCGCACCCATGCCTCGGTCACCACCCCGAACGTGCCCTCGCTTCCGACGACAACGCCGATGAGGTCGAGGCCGGGGAACCCGCCCACTTTCCCGCCGAACTGCCTGACCTCGCCCTGTGCGTCGACGAGCGTTATGCCCAAGACATGATCGGCCGTGACGCCATATTTCAGCGTGTGCGGTCCGCCGCTGTTCTCGCAGATGTTCCCGCCCAGCGTGCAGACGGTCTGGCTGCTCGGGTCGGGCGCGAAGTGCAGGCCGTGCTCCTCGACGGCGCGCGTCAGGCGCAGGTTAGGGCATCCCGCTTGGGCGAGCATCACGCGGTTCTTTAGGTCGATCTCCAGAATGCGGCGCATCTTGGTGGTTGCGATCACGACTCCGCCGCACGCGGCCAGGGCGCCGCCGCTCAACCCTGTGCCCGCGCCACGCGGCGTGAACGGGATTTCGTTCTTCAAGCACCAGCGGACGACTTTTTGCACCTCCTCGGTGGTGCGGGGAAAGACAACGGCGTGCGGGTGATGCCTTTTGACCGTGTAGGCGTCGCAGTCGTAGACGCGACTCGCAGCCGGCCCCGACATCACCTGCTCGGGCGTGAGCACGCGCTCCAGGCTCTTGGCCAGCCAGACATCGGTTCGATCGCTCACTCGGCTATTATGCGTTCTTGCGCGCTGCCGCGACCTTCCCTGCCGCGACCGTTCCACCGGTCGCGGCAGCAAAATGCCACACCCCCGTGCAAAGGGCGTGGCATCGGAAGCCTACTTACCCAGAAGCGCGGCCACAGAAACGTCCTCGTCCACATCCTCCCAATGAATGCCCACGCCCTCGCCGATGAGCCGCCAGTTTCCGCGTTGGGCCGCCGAAGCGTCTCTCAGGGAAGGGAACCAGTCCAGCGGAACACTGATCACACGCCCATCGGTCAACGTAACGTGCATCTGGGCGTCTGAAAAGGCTACGTTTGTGGCGACAGGTACTGGTTCAGGCAATCTCGGCATCAAGAATGCCTACGTGGCGCCAATCTCTTGAGCTCGTCCCTCAAGACCCTCACACATCCCAGAGTCCATTCAGCAATTAGGTTGCAATCATCAAGGGGAGTCTGCCATTGCGGGCCGGGGGAATTGGGGTCCCAACCTCCCATGCCGAAGTGCATTTCATCCGTGACCAAGAACTGCGCGCCCTGTTTACCGTGCGTGTCGCTATCCGACGGAGGCAGTAAAGTGTTGGTTCGTCCGTGGATGTGCCAATGAGGTTGCGAGGGCCCGCCTCCACTGGACGATTTCGGCACCCACTCTGCTCTCACGAGGAGCTCCTTATCGCGGGTCAATTCTCCAATGTAAAAGGCCAGGGCGGCGGAGTCCACAACGTAGGACGGATGACGCTCACCGGTCGCTTCGCTGAGCCATACAATTCTCCAGCTAAGCCATAACGGAGGGGACATCGCCTGCGGAATCGCAAACTTGTTGAGAGGTACTGCACCGCCATTCGGCCTTCTAAACCAGCACCCGTTGAGCACCTTCTTTGGATGGAGCCGGTACTCCAGTTTAGTCCCCAGCCTTGCGTTGGCCGGATCAATGTCTGTCTTGATCACAATCCCGTATCCGAGTTCTCGCTTCAAATCATGGCGAAGCTTCGTGTGGAGTTGTTCCAAAGAACCGATGGGTATGCCACTCATAGCTTTCATCCATTTGGTTTCTGCAACTTCTCCGCGATCAATGACCACTCAATTCCATATATTAGCGCGGCCAGACGCTCCATCTCTGGGTAGATTCGCAATCCGTCTTGGTGAATTGCCCGGCCCCACACTGCAAGGCTGCGGATATCCCGATCCTCAACGGATGAACGGTCCGTGAGATCGGGAAGCGGAATGTTCATTGTGTGCTTCTTGGACAGATAGAATTGACCGCCTTGAACTTGTGGGCAATAGTGGTTCAGCAACAGCTCGAACGAAAAACTATTGAGCAATGCAAGATATGTCCAAACCACCTCGTCGACGAACTCAACCGTGCTGAGACCGGAGCCGCAGCATAGCCAGGCAGAGCCCTGTAGCACAACATACTCTCCGGAGTCATCAAACGCAAAGCTTCCTGACCTGCCGAAAGTCTTGGAAACCAACTTGGGCAGGCAAGCCCGTTGCCACGTGCGTTCGTGGGTCAGTAACCACCAGTTCTCGATGGACATTCGCGCTCGCGATGCCAGCGCATCCTTATGGTGGCGCAAGTTGCTCTTGTAATAAGCCGGCAACGTCGATTTCAGCTGTCTTTCTGAGTTGATCAAAGGTCCACTTTCATCGTAGGGGTAGAACAAGTAGGTTTCGCCGGATATCCTTCCGTGCCTAATGGTATCGTTGGTTGCAGCTAACCTGAAGTAGTGCCGCTCCTCCTCCGGTAGTAATTCGTACTCCTCATGTGAGATCACAAATGCTGCGTCACGTCCAGTCTTGGCGCCCTGTCGTACATGAAACAGATCTCCTACGGTCGTGTTAACCCTGGACTTCACACGACTTAGAATTGCCTCAGTCTGGCTGGACGGCATTGGCGTCCATGGATGATGCACCAACATGGAGTATGGCATGTCGTAAACTTGAAAGCGTGATTGCTGCCGCATGGAATGGAAAGGCAACCGTAATGCACGAAGACTAGCCTCTTCCGCCCCTTCCTCTGCGAACAGAATCCTTACGTCTAAATGATGCACGGCCTGCGCGTGGGGTGACCGCTTCGTGATGACAAAGAATCCTGGTTCCACCATGGAGGCCGGGAAGAACGAGTAGCCTCTGAATCGACCGATCAGCCGTATGTATCCTGTGTCCAGAATCGCGGCGCGCCATTTCTGCCCAGCCACATTACTGAAGAGTGTTGCAGGAAGGACTGCGGCGAGGACGCCACTGTCGGGAAGTTGGGTTACGGCCTTCCAGATAAAGGCCATGGCGAGGTCTGATCGCCCCGACGCAACCGGGCCTAGCACTTCTTTGACGGTTGCGCGATCTTCCTTACTCATCCGGTGGTACGCAATGAAAGGCGGATTCATTAGAATCAAGTCGGCGTCTGGCCAATCCACTTTCAAAGCGTCAGCACTGTGCACTCTCGTCACTATATCCAAGTGTTGCGCAAACTCCCGCTGCGCACGTGCAAGATTGAATTCTGCCATTTCCCTAGAAATGGGCGACCGGTCAATTCCTTCTAGGTGGACTCTGCCGGAGAACTTACGCAGCACCAGTTCGCGTAGGGCCTCTTGGAGGAATACGCCAGATCCACAAGCTGGGTCCAAAACACGAATTATTCCCCCTTCCAAGAGCGGTGGTGGCAATGAGTCAATTGCTTGGCGAGCGAGCGAACGTGCTAGTACCAGAGGCGTAAATCGAACATCTCGTGGCAAGTGACCCCTTAGTTGCCGGCCCGTTGTCAGACCCGGAAGCCGCAGTTGCGGGTTCCTCTCAATCTCGAGATGAGCCTCTTGGTAAAGGTCTCCGAGCGCATGTCGCAGCAAGAGCGATGCGTCGAGTTGGTGACCAAAGAATGGCTCGGGCCGAACAAGGTCAGCCACGACTTCTCCCATATCAACATTAAGTTCAACGTCGGGCACGCTGGCAATGCCCAGATTCCTCAATTCGGCGGCGAGTTCCTTCGCCAACATCCCATCCGACAAGTGTTTATCATCCACAGTGCCAGATATGACTGCATCCGCCGCGAGCAAGGTCAGATTGAAGAGTCGTAGGGCAACGCTCTCGCTTTCACTCGTCTGCACCAGTTCGCGCGCCTTGCGGAACGCGTTCAAGGATTCCTCGAGCGTCTCCTCGGAAACGGCAGACAAGATGGCGACGGGCTTCCCATTGGAAGTGATGACCATCTCCCGCTCTTGAGACAGCTCTTGCCAGATCTCGGCCGACCGTCCTCTCAAATCCCTGACGGATATAAATCTCATCCCGCCAAGTGTACACAATCGTCACTCAATTGTCAATCAATTGAGTGACGCTGACTTGGTGTTACATCGTGGCCTCCGCCTCCTATGCCCGCCAGCCAGGGAGATATCTCCTCCAGCAGATTGAAGTCGTGGTTGATGAGGCAGACATGCCCATAGCCAC
>JADFGT010000112.1 GCA_022567555.1 Armatimonadota bacterium
GTGGATCGCTGAGCAGACGACGGCGCTCCACACGCTCATTGACGAGCAGATCGGCAATGCAGCCGGGGCGGCGCGCGAGGAAGTCGAGAAGCTGGTCAAGGCGCTGGACGTGCTGAAGGAAACCCGCCAGGCGGCGAGGCTCAATTCCCCTATCGCCCCGGCTGCCACCGCCACCACCATCGCCACGGGCTCACTGCCGAGCAAGGCCGGGGGCGGGATCGTGCCAGGTCCGCCCGGCCAGCCGGTCCCGATCCTGGCGCATGGTGGGGAGGCGGTTGGCGGGATTCCCGGAGCCTCTCCTGGTATTCCGGTCCACACCGAAGGTCACATGGGATTTCACAAACGCGGGAGCAGGCACAATGGCAGGCCCATGGACCGAAACATTCGAGGGTAGACAGGTTTCGGGTGAGGGGTTCTCGTGCGGACAGCGTTACGTACTCAGAAAGGTAAGGCCTTGCGGATTCCTGATAGCACAGGTTCAGAAGACCGTCTCGGAGCCCTAACGCGGACCGATGCGGGCCGAAACGTTCTGAGGAGAGTCGCATAAAGGAAGGAACTGTGTTGCGGCCGGGGACGGCTCAACTCGCCGACGAATTCCTATTGGAGCGAGTTGCGAGCCATGACGAAGCGGCTCTGGAAACCCTCTACCGGACCAATGCCGACGCCATCCTACGGTTTATCTACCGACGAGTAGGAGAGCAGTTTGAAGACGCCGAGGAGATTACGCAAGACACCTTCGTTTCGGCCGTCTCGATGGCCCGAACGTTCCGAGGAGACTGCTCTCTGTACACCTGGCTTTGCGGCATCGCTAAATTACGAATAGTGGACTACTACCGAAAGCGCGGGCGGGAGAAGCGAATCCCGGAGGCAATGATTACAGAGTTCAGTGAAGGCACGACCGAAGCCCTCGCGGCGATGAACCGAGGGGAGTTATCAGTCGAAGATGCGCTCGACCGAATCTCCACAAGGAGCCTCGTTGACGCGATGATGGCCTCTCTGTCTAATGACGAACGGGAGGTCCTGGTCCTGCGTTACGTGGAGGAACTCTCCATCCGGGAGATATCGCTACTGGTGCGGCGCTCCGCAAAGGGCGTCGAGAGCTTGCTTACGCGGGCAAAGAGGAAACAGCGGGAGGCAGCGATACGCTTTTTTGGAGAAGCATGATGCGAGAACAAGAGCTGCGAAAGGTACTGTCTGAGATCGGGAACGCCGAACGAGGGGTGGCCGAAACCATGTCGCGTCCCGAAGCCGAGCGGCTCATCGAAGATCGCATCCCCGCTATGCTAAGAGCGCGCTACGGCGCCGAAGACGTACGACTGAGCGATTCCGCAAAGGAAGCGGGTCTCGCCGCCCTCATTGAAACCGCCAAACACAGCGCGGCCAGGGATATCCACTTGCAACGCGACGGGGTGATGCTTCGGGCGAAGCGAATCGCGCAAAGCATTTCGACGGGGATCTCCCAAGCCCCGAGGCGCCGAATCGTCGCATTCGGAATCGCATTCGCCGCTGCCCTCGCAGCAGTCGTATACTTCTATCTCAGTTCCGGCAGCGTGCTCACTCCCTCGAGGGAGGACATGGCAATAGAGAACCCGCCCGCGCCTCAGAAGGGAGCCACTCCTCCTGGGATCAGAGAGGAGATTGCACCTCCTGAAGAAGGCCTCGGAGCGCCGGAAGAACCGCGACCTCGCCTTGAGCGTCCGCCCCAAGAGGAGCCGCTCATCGCCGAGCGGCAATCAGAAGTCGGGACGTTTGCGGCCGTCATGGGGGCGCCCACGGTTTACGCGCTGGGCGAAACTGAAGGCCACGCTGCCATGCCTGGGGAAGTAATCTACACCGGATACCGTATAGAGACCGGCGACGTGGACAGAGCGGAGGTCCGCCTCAACGACGGAAGTACGCTGCAACTCAATTTCAACACGGTCCTGGAGATCCCGGCGGTCAAGTCGCCGGCCGCCGGCCGAGGGTCGGCGCAGCGCCCCTCTAAAGTGCGCCTGCTGAGCGGCCAGGTTTGGGCGAAACTGCACCCGTTGCCGCCGGAGAGCCGGTTCGAGGTCGAGACGCCGGTCGCCACCGCGGTCGCCCTGGGGACTGAGTTCGGCCTGCTACTCCGCCGCATTCAACCCGAATCCCAGAAACCGAAAACTGAAAACGGATTAGAAGCCGTCCTCACGGTCCGCTCCGGCAGGGTCGCCTTCTTCAACGAATTCGGGCGGGTGGAGGCCACCGAGATGACCGAGTCTGTGGCCACGGCGAAATCCGCGCCGACGGAGCCGAAGAGGCTGTCCTCCTTGAAGGACTATACGGTTTACCATGGTAGCAACCGCACCCTCTTTTGGGAAAACACATATAGGCTTGGAGGGCACGATGCTGCGCAACGGTATGTGTTTCAACGCGGGTGGGCGGGGTTGACTGTGGCGACCTTGCCAGGGGGGGAAGTTCGCATCGTTAGTGTCTCCCACGATTCGCCTGCACAAGGGGCGGGCTTGAGAGTGGGAGACGTCATCGTATCTATGGACGGAGAGCCGGTAATGACCGCGTCGTCGGCACGCCGCACGATCTACCGAGGGCCAGGCAGGCGGATCGCCTTCACGATTGACCGCAACGGCGAAATGATCGAAGCCTCAATGGTAACCGTGCTGGGCGATCCACCTCCGCCGAGCGTGCCGAGCCGCCTTGCAGATCGCCTGAACGAGGCCACTCGGCCAGCCATGTCCGGCGATACCGACTCATCCTTGCGAATGCTCCGTGAACTCGCAGCCAATCTACCGCACGCGGCGGTCTACAACAATCTCGGGGTCGTCTATGAGACGCGAGACGAGATGGGTTCGGCAATCCGCAATTACCAGGCGGCCGTGCGACTCGACACGCAGGTCTCGCTCTATCACTATAACTTGGGCTTGGCGCTTCAAAAGATCGGCAATTTCGAACGGTCTGTCGAGGAGCTGCAGTACACCGTCCAACTCGATTACGGGTTCCACGCTGCGCCGCTAAAGCTCGCGTTCGCCTACACTCTGCTCAATCGCTTCGACGATGCGCTCACCGTACTGGAAGTGGCCCGAGCGCGCTTCCCGAGTTGCACTCATGTATGGATCACCATGAGTAGGGTACTCGAGAAGTCCGGCAGGTTCGAGGAAGCGCGCGAGGCAGTGGCGACTGCGATCGTGATGGATCCGGACAGTGCGCAGGCGCACCGGCAGCTGGGCAGCATATTGTCCGTTGAACATCGGTTCGACGAAGCGGAGGCGGCGCTTCGCAAGGCGATTGACCTGAGCCCGGCCGGCCCGAGCCAGCACAACAACCTGGGGAACGTCCTGGTGGATGTAGGCAGACTTGAAGATGCGGAGGCCGAGTATCGCAAGGCGATCGAGCTGGATCCGGATTCGCCGGCTTTTTACATCAACCTCGGAATCCTCTTGACGGATACAGGCCGACCCGAGGAGGCGGAGACGGCGTACCAGAGGGCGATCGCCCTGGATCCGGATTACGCTCCGCCGTACAACGGGCTCGGAATCCTGTTGGAGCGTGCGGGCCGTTACGAAGAGGCGGAGGCCATGGCCCGCAAGGCGATCGAGCTCAATCCGGATTACCCGAGCGCGCATAGAAGCCTCGGATACATCTTGAAGAAGATGGGCCGTCTCAAGGACGCGGAGACGGCATTCCGGCGGGCGATCGAGCTGGAACCGGACGATGCGGTCGCGCGTCAAAGCCTCGGTGTCCTCTTGAGCCGTGCGGGCCGGCTTCCGGAGGCGGAAGCTATGTACCGCAAGGCGATCGAGCTCGATCCGACGTATGCTCTGCCCTACAGCAACCTCGGCGAACTCTTGAGACTGCAACGGAGGCTTGTGGAGGCGGAAGCCGTGTTGCGCGAGGCGATTGAGCTCGATCCGAACAACTGGGCCACGCACAACAGCCTGGGCATCGTCCTGGCCAGGACGGGCCGCTCGGAAGAGGGCGAGGCCGCATTTCGCGCAGCGATACAGCTCGATCCGAAGCGCGCGCAAGTGCACACCAACCTCGGCTTGCACTTGATGAATTCGGGCCGTCTTGTACAAGCGGAGGCGTTATTCCGAAAGGGGATCGAACTCGAACCGAAGCTCACATTTTCGTACAGAAGCTTGCTATTCCTCTTGGCGGAGCAAGGCCGACTCACCGAGGTCGAGGACGTCTACCGACAGTGGCTGGCGGCGCTGCCGGACGACCTCAGCGCGATCAACGAATTGGCATGGTTCCTCGCCGGGCAGGGCAAGAGCCTGAACGAAGCGCTCGCCCTGGCGCGGCGCGCGGTTGAGGCCGATCCGGAGAACCCGGACATCGCTGACACGCTTGGTTGGGTGCACTTCAAGCGGGGCGAATGGGCAGAGGCTGAGATCGCGCTGAGGAAGGCTGTGGAACTGTTCGGGGTGAATCCGGGGGCCGCGGGGTCTTTGGTCCGTCTTGGGCAAGTCTACGAAGCGCAGGGCGATCGTGAGGCGGCGAAGGACGCCTATCGGAAAGCGCTGAAGATCGATCCCGAGCACGAGGAGGCTCAGGAGGCGCTGAAGAGACTGGGGGGAGACGGCGTGGATGAAATCGCCGGTCAGCGCGGGATATTGGAGCGGTTAGCGTTACGAACAGGTTAAGAGGAGCGCATCGAACACGCGCTCTTGAGGGGATTGCCGGCCCGCGGGCCCTAATGCGGACGCTGCGGGCGGCAGAAAAGAAGGAGAACGGCAAATGAAGAAACTATATGCGGCCATTGGAATCATCGCGATCGTTCTGATGCTCTCGCTCGTCTCAGCCGGCGGCTTTGGCCAAGGCAAGGGCAAAGGCGGCGGAGGCGGAGGCGGTGGCGGCGGCGGGGGTGCGCCGCTGGCTGGGACCATCTACCTCACACTCGGGTTTGAGCTCGCCCAGATGGATCCGGACGGCGGGAACAAGACGATGCTGCCGCTCACTGTCGGCCACGAGCCCAGCCGCGACCTGCACGGCGGGCAGCGCTGGTTCATGCAGTGGCGCGAGATCGTTGGCGAGAGCTACCCGAACGGCAGTGTGCGGCGCGAGCTGTTCGCCGTCCGCGAGGACGGCAACGAAGCGTTCGCCGTCCAGCTGACGAATCAGCCGGACCTCCAGCCGCAAGGGGTAACTTTTGGCTCGGCGCGGTGGGGCATCGGCGACGTGGAAATCTCCTGGATCGCCCGCCGCTGGGTCCCGGGCACTCAGGCCGTTGTGGAGGGCGGCATCTATTCAGCCGGCATCGCCTTTGACGGTTTCGGCAATGTAACGGGTCTCGACGGGCAGCCGGCCGCTCCGCTTGTGGACAGCGTGCTGGTGCTTGACAACCCGAACGGCTCCCTGCGACCTGAGATTCTCCGCCACGACTGGTCGCCGGACGGAAGCCAGATCGTCTTTTCCTTTTACGTTGACTTGGTTCGGATGGGCATCGCGGACCTGCTCGGCGGCGTAACGACGATCATTCCCACCGCGAGCAGGTTTTCACGGCCCGTCTGGTCGCCGGACGGATCCAAGATCGCTTTTGTGCGCAGTGGCGATCTCGCCACCATCAACCCCGACGGAACCGGCGAGAAGGTCATCGCCCGCGGCACGCCGACCACGAGCGTGAGCACGCCCTTCTGGTCGCCGGCCGGCGAGCACCTGATTTACACATTGTTCGGGGGCACGCGCGACTTCGACAGCCGCGACGATGTCTATCGCGTGACGTCGAAAGGCAAGGACAAGGTGAACCTGACCGCAGATCTCGACACGCGCCGCCTCAGCGGCACACCGGCCTGGACGGTGGGCTGGCGATGAGGAGATCGCAATGAATGATGGCTGAGCCGTCCCCAACGACAGCGACCCGCGCGAGTCAGGAGCGCGCAGCATCCTCCGGTGAATCTAACGGGTCTGCGTGGCGCGTTCGAGTTTGGGCCGTCGCGGGTTGTGGCATTTTCGAAGTTCAGTAGTGCAAATTTGTACCGGAGAGGAGACAGGAGTTATGTTTGACATCGGGAACTTGACAGACAGAGGGCGAGATGTGATGAGCGCGCGGCGTGAAGTCGGGCGACGGTCGGCGACGCGCGCTTGGGAGGGGCTTGCGAGGTTCGCCTGCATCGCAGCCGGCCTCGGTGTGATGAGCGCGGCTTTCGGCCAGGTGCAGGAGGAGTGGGTCCGGCGCTACGACAGTCCGATCAACGGTGGCGATTCCGCCGATGTGCTTGCGGTGGACAGCGGAGGCAACGTGTATGTGAGCGGCGTCTCGGAGGCTCCCGGCACGGGCCTCGACTACGCGACGCTGAAGTACGACCCGAACGGCAACCTGCTCTGGGCGCGGTACTACAACGGCCCGGGCAACACGAATGATCGCGTCAGTGATATTGCAGTTGACAGCGCGGGCAACGTGTATGTGACCGGCTTCTCGCGCGGTTCCGGCACCGGCTGGGACTACGCGACATTGAAGTACGACACGAATGGAAACCAGCAATGGGCAAGGCGCTACAACGGCCCGGGCAACGGCGATGATCGAGCCTTTGCGCTTGTAGTGGACAGCGCAGGCAGCGTGTATGTGACCGGCCAGTCGCTCGGCTCCGGCACGGCCGACGACTACGCGACGTTGAAGTACGATCCGAACGGCAACCTGCTCTGGGTAAGGCGCTACAACGGCCCGGGCAACGCCAACGATGGCGCCGAGGGGGTTGTTGTTGACAGCGCGGGCGACGTGTACGTAGTAGGCGGCTCGACGGGCTCCGGCACGCTGGGCGACTTCACGATGTTGAAGTACGACACGGACGGCAACCTACTCTGGGAAAGGCGCTACGACGGTCCGGGCAACGGTAGAGATTTCGCCTTTGCGCTTGCTGTTGACAGCGGGGGCAGCGTGTATGTGACCGGCAGGTCGGACGGCACGGACTGGGACTACGCGACGTTGAAGTACGACACGAACGGAAATCAGCTATGGGTAAGGCGCTACGACGGCCCGGGCGGCGGTAGAGATCAAGCCAACGCGCTTGCTGTGGACAGCGCAGGCAGCGTGTATGTGACCGGCCTGTCCGTGGGCTCCGGCACGGCGAGGGACTACGCGACGATGAAATACGATACGAACGGCAACCTGCTCTGGGAAATGCGATACAACGGACCGGGCAACGAGACGGATGAAGCCCGGGCGCTTGCCCTGGACAGCGCGGGCAACGTGTATGTGACCGGCGACTCACAGGGGGGCCCCGCCACGCGCCAAGACTACGCGACGATCAAGTACGTGCAGTCGGTTGAGGCTTTGCCGGACAGTTTCACGATCATCCGCGGCATCCTGCTCTCCGGCGGGCTGCCTGACCTGTTCGACAGCGACGACTCGCGCCTGGTTGTGCGCACCGCGGTGTTCGCTCCGAGCATTGAACCGCCCGTGCAGATAGAGGTCGTGGGCACGTCACCGAAAGAGACCCCGGGCGAGCTGAGGTTCCG
>JADFGT010000113.1 GCA_022567555.1 Armatimonadota bacterium
GTTTGCCGTGTGCCGGCGCGGGTACTCGTCGGAGGCCGCAGCCCGGGGGCGAGCCCCTGGAGTGCGTACTGGCGCACCAAAAGCACGTGACGGAGACCCGGAATCACGTGCTGGCGCCCCAAAATCACGTGACGGAGCCCCGGAATCACGTGACGGAGCCCCAAAAACACGTGACGGAGCCTCAAAAACACGTGCTGGAGCCTCTGAAGTACGTGCTGGAGCCCCTCCAGCCCGCCCCACGCCGAAAACCGGAAACTGAATACCGAGAACACCGCGTCAGAACCGAGCGACAGCCGCGTCCGGCCCCTTATTCGGCGACAACCCACCATTTGAACGAAACGAATTGCACCCTACACCCATCAAATACAATGGGAAGCAATAAGGGAGGAGGTCCCAAGATGCTGTTCGCACTCGCCTTCTGCATCGCGCTGTTTCCGGGCCGGATCGGGGGTCAACTGAACGCCTCCGACGTCGCGCCCGGCCAACTGACGATTATCGACCGAGAGGGCAAGCCGGCCGGACTGTGCCCACTGAAGGAGACCCGCGCCAACATCGAGGTCGCGGGCTTCGGCGCGCGGGTCACGGTCGTTCAGGAGTTCACGAACCCGACCCAAACGCCGATCGAGGCCATCTACACGTTCCCGCTTCCGCACGACGCCGCCGTTGACCGGATGCGCATCAAGGTGGGCGGCCGGACGATCGTAGGCGAAATCAAACGACGCGAAGAGGCCTACGCCATTTACGCCCAGGCGCGGCGCGAGGGGAGGGTTGCGGCGCTGTTGGACCAGGAGAGGCCGAACATCTTCACGCAGTCCGTGGCGAACATCATGCCCGGCGCGACGGTCGAGGTCGAGATTAGCTACGTGCACCTCCTAAAATATGAGGACGGCTGGTTCGAACTGGTATTCCCGATGGTGGTCGGGCCGAGGTTCATCGGTGCAAGCGTCCGCGACCCGGACCGGGTCGTGCCGCCCATCACGCCCAAAGGAACGCGCACGGGGACAAACGTGCGCGTGGACGTCTACCTCGACGCGGGCGCGGAGATTCAAGAGATCAATTCTGTTCTTCATGAGATAAAGACCTCGCCGCTTTATGTGGTCAACGGCCGCCGGAATTACGGGTCCCAAGTCCATATCGAATTGAAGCAGAAGAACGAGATCCCGAACCGCGATTTCATTCTGAGGTACCGGCTCGCTGAGGACTCGGTGACGACGGCGCTGCTGACCCATGCCGACCCGAAGAAAGGCGGCTACTTCACACTCGTTCTTATGCCGCCGAAGTCCCCGACGGCGCGCGATGTCTCGCCGAAGGAACTGATCTTTGTCATTGACCGGAGCGGCAGCCAGCGAGGGTTCCCCATCGAGAAGTCCAAAGAACTCGCGAAGCGCCTCATCGGCACGCTCGCCCCGAACGACACGTTCAACGTGATCAGTTTCTCGAACGAAGTAACGACGCTCTGGCCGGCCCCGGAGCCGAACACGCCGCAGGCGCGGGCCGAAGCGCTCCGATACATCGAACCGATGAAGGGCAACGGCGGCACGCTCCTGCTGAACGCGGTGCTGGCCGCGCTACGGTCCGCTCCCGACCCGGACCGCCTTCGAATCGTTCTGTTCCAGACCGACGGCTACGTCGGCAACGATTTTGAGATCCTGGAGGCGATACAGCGGCACCGGCAGGGCGCGCGCATGTTCACCTTCGGAATCGGCAACAGCGTCAACCGCTTTCTTATTGACTCGATGAGCGTTGAGGGCCGGGGCGACGCGGAGTATGTGACGCTCGAAGGCGACGCGGACGCCGCTGCTGAGCGGTTCGAGCGCCGGATTCGAAGCCCGATCCTCACCGACATCTCGGTGCAATTCGACGGCGTCGCGGTTGCCGACGTGCTGCCGGCGGCGATTCCGGACGTGTTCAGCGAGAAGCCGGTGATCGTCCGAGGGCGCTACGAGCGGCCGGGTCAAGGCCGATTGACAATAACCGGCAGAACCGTGAAAGGGCCCTGGACCAAAACCATCATCCTCGACTTCCCTGCCGAAGACCGGACCGGTTCCGCGATCGCCAGCCTGTGGGCGCGCGCGAAGGTGGACGACCTGATGCGCCGGGACTGGATAGGCCAGCATGAGCAGAATCCGAAGGACAGCCTACGGGAGAAGATAATCGCGCTGGCGCTGGAGCACAACATCATGTCGCAATACACGTCGTTCGTCGCCGTGGAGCAGCGGGTCGTGAACGTCGGCGGCAAACTGCGCACGGTGCGCGTTCCGGTTGAGATGCCGGAAGGGGTGAGTTACGCGGGGATATTCGGTGATCGGGGAAGAGCGATTCTCCTGAAGAGTGGCGGCCGCAGCGCCGGATTTGGATACGGCGCAGCCGGCGCAGCCGGCAAAGGCGGCGGCGGACTTGCGGGGGCCGGACGCACAGCACCCCCCACTTTGGGCGCCAAGTTTAAAGTCACCGCGGGTCACAGCACCGACGAGTTCTTCGGGCTCGACTATAAGTCGGCCAAGAAGCGAGAAGAGGAACTGCTCGCGCAGATGAAGCCCGAGGAGCGGCGGAAGTACCTGTACGAAACAAGGGTCGCCGAGAAACTGCGGGAGGTCAAGTCGGGCGAAGTCGAGGTCCAGGTCTGGCTGAAAGAGTGGAAGGACGAGGACATAGCGAAACTGAAGAAACTCGGCCTGAAGGTTGACGACAAGGACGAATCGCTGAAGATCCTCTTCGGCACATGCGACGCCAAAGTGCTGATAGAACTGGCGCAGATCGAGTCCGTCCGCCGCATCGCACCGCTGGAACCATAAGCTGACCCCCCCCTCTCCATTTCGCAGGGCAAAATGGAGAGGGGGGCAGGGGGGAGAGGAAAAGTGACTACTCCGGCCGCCGAAGATCCTTCAGCCGTCTCTCCGCAGCCTTCAGGCGGCGCTCAATCAGCATCATGTATGCGAACAGGACGAACCACACGAGAATCGGCGGTATCGCCACCGCTACTTGCCAAGGCATCCATTTCCTCCAAAGTGTGAGTGAGTTCGGCTTCGCGCACGCGCAGGCGATAGGCCCACGCCGCAACGAATAAAATGACGATGAGAGTTGGGTAGAGAACCATTCGATAAGACGCGTCCAGCCCCCCCCCGATCACGGCCTCGTTCGCGCCGCCGTGCAGACTGAACTTCTGTATCTGCGGCAATCGCGGCAGAATCCAGATCAGGAACGGCACCGTCAGGAACGCGAACGTCGCATATGCGGCCGAGTTTGCGGCCGCCCTCTCAGCGCTCACAAACGCGAACCGGAGCGCGAAGTAGGCCGCGTATATGAGCAGTTGTATCAATATGCTCGTTTGCCTCGCATCCCATTGCCAATATGCGCCCCACTGCTGCCGCGCGAATATCATGCCGGTTACGGTGGCGAGAAAACAGAGAAGAAAACCGATCTCGACCGCGGCGAGACAGCGATGGTCGAACGATGTGTTTCGCGTGAGCAGATATCGAATGCCCATGACCGCCGCCCACAGGAAGAAGAGCGTGCACAGCATCGCCGGCGGAACGTGGAAGAAGATGATCCGTGCGCTTTCGCCGACGGCGAAGCCCTGCGCGGCCGGCGCCAAAACGTAGGCGATGCAGGTCCCGGTCGCCGCCAAGAAAAGAAGGCCGCGCCAGATCACTGCTTCCAAACTCCCGCGAAAAGATACGGCCCGGCCGCCAGGAAGACCAGCGAGATCCCCGCCAACCCTGCCACGGACGGCCACCCGCCCGCGACAAGCGCCCCGAATGCAACGCTAACAGCGCCCACGCCGAGCAGAACGACCGAGAACAACACCGGGATGGAGAGTACCCCGGTGAGCACCGACCTCCCGCGCGCCCGCGCCGCCAGCGCGCCGCAGACGCTGATCCCCGAAGAGAGCGCTGCGCAACCGGCAAGAAGCGCGACTACAAGCAAACCCCAGTTCGCAACCGACACGCCCACGAACAGCACAAAGAGCGGAACCAGGATGACCGAAACCACCAAGATCAGGACGAAGTTATAGATGAGTTTTCCCCAGAAAACCGGTCCCGGCTTCGCCCACAGGCGCAGCAAGTCGCCGGTTCCCTGCTCCTCTTCCAACAGAAACGTCCGCGCCAGGCCCGTGACCGCCGCGAACAGCAGAGCGACCCAGAACATTCCGGCCGCGAGCGCTGGGGACGGCTCGGTCGACGCGGACGCCAATCCTATGGCCGTCACCGCCATCACCGAAAAGAGCAGCGTGGCATAAAGCCCGTAGCGGCCGCGAAGTTCGGTGATCGCCTCCTTGCGAAGCACCGCGAAGGTCTCAGCCGTCCAGTCGGATTTCATACTCCGCGAACCTCCTTTCGGCGGCGTCGTTTGTGGCCAGCAGCAGGGCGCCGTGCGCGCGCTGCTCTTGTACAATGCTCTCGACCAAACTCTTCCCCTCTTCGTCCATGCTTGCGCCCGGTTCGTCCAGGATCAGAAGCCGGGGCGAGGTCTGGATCGCGAGCGCGAGGCGCAGGCGCGCCCTCATGCCGGTGCTGTACGCGCCGGTCAACTTGTCGCCGGCGTCCGTAAGGCCGGCGCGAAGCAACAGTTCGTCGGCCCGCGCGTCCGCGCCGCGCATACGGGCCGCCAGTTGCAGGTGCTCGCGGCCGGTGAGCGTCGGATAGAGGTTCAGGTCGAGGGCCGAGTACCCGATGTCGCTTCGATAGTCTGTTATCGCGGATTCGACGGAGCCTTCGCTCGGCGCTTCGAGCCCCGCGGCTATCTTTAGGAGTGTGGACTTGCCGCTTCCGTTGGGTCCGGTCACGACGAGCGCCGATCCGCACGCCAAACGGAACTCGACGCGGCGGAACACCCACCGCGGCCCAAATCGCTTTCCCAGCCCCTTCGCCTCAATCACGCGGCGCTAAGTATGGCCGGGGGTAGTCGCGGATTACTGGCGATACCGCACCTGATCGACCGTGAACACACGCGACAGCCGGGCTACAATGCCCTCTATGGCACACGGATGGGAGGGGGAGAAGGTGCGGCTGGTCCCCCTCGACAAAGAGAAGCATCTGCAGAACGCGCTTGCGTGGCTGAACGACCCGGAGGTCACGCGCTGGCTGCTCATGGGCGACTTCCCTCTCGCCCAACTGGAGGAGGAGCAGTTCTTCGAGAAGATGACAGGCAAGAACCGCGAGCACGCCATGTTCGCCATCGAGACGCTAAACGCCGAACACATCGGCTTCACCGGCATACATGCCATAGACTGGCGGCAGGGCATAGCCGGCACCGGCACGGTCATCGGGCGGAAGGACCTGTGGGGAAAAGGGTACGGCACGGACGCCGCCCGGATCAGGACGCGATACGCGTTCGACGTGCTCGGCCTTCTCACCAAAGTCGACCGCTATGACGTCAACGGACCGTCCTCCAATGTGGGGAACAGTCTGGGTTCGCGTCTGGTGAACGCTGCTGTTCAGCTCGATTGCTACCAGAAGGTCTTCTGGTGCACGGCGAACCTCTCCAGAGGTCTTGTCGGTGATGGTGGAGTGTCCAACGGTGGTTCCAGCGCTGACAAATCCGATGACTGGACACCGCTGTTCAACTTTGTTGATCAGGGGCTGAACAATAAGGGTATCTACTTCAGCGGGGATGACCTTGCTTTTGACTGGATTACCCTTGCTGGTGCGGCGATCCAGTTCCGCACGACGTACATGGACTTCGCACTCGCCGGGTCATCGCCTGGCGACCACGTGGCCTCCGGCGAGCCGATCTCCCCGTGCCTGGTCGCCGTGAGTCCGAACTTCACCCACCTTGGCGCTCCGGACTCCTTGATCGCCTACGGCGGGTGTCCGGCGATCAACGACTTCGATCTTCTGAATCCTCTGCAGGGGCAGGCGGAGTTCGTCAACCCCTCCAGCGGAAGGGCGTACATCATCAGCCAGACGACGGAAAACGCCGTCGGCGACACGTCCCGTGTGATTCTGTCCGGATTCAGCTACCACACCATTCGCAGCAAGCGTCCTGGATTCCCGGATGCGCGGACCGAGCACCTGGCAGATATCATCAGTTTTCTGCAGAATGCGCTCCCAAATCCGACAGCGGTTCCGGACGAGCCCGTGGTAGGGCGCAACGTGCTGATGGTGAACTACCCGAATCCGTTCAACCCGACGACAACGATTCGATACAACGTGCGCGAGCGTGGCCATGTGACGCTGAGTGTGTACAACGTGGCCGGTCAGCGTGTTCGAACACTGGTGGATGACGTGCGGGACCCGGTCCAGGGCGGGCTTCACACCGTCGTGTGGCACGGAGATTCAGAAGCGGGTCAGGAGGTCGCGAGCGGCGTGTATTTCTACAAACTCGTGACACCGGGATTTACGAAGACAAGAAAGATGGTGCTGCTGAAGTGAAGATGGTGCTACTGAAGTTGGCGCGTGACCAACCGGCCCGTGCTACCGACGGGCCGGGGGTAACAGGAACAGAGTGAGTTCGGTCTGGCCAGCGGCAGAAGGGCATAAGGGCCGGACCTACAGTTCGTACTTGTCTTTGTCGATGAAGGTGTCGGCAATCTCCTGCCGGAGACCCAGCGTATCGATCGGTATATGCCGTGTCAGCCGCCGGAGCGCGGCGAGCATCGTTCGAAGCTCGTCCCCTTCTGCGCAGGCCGCGAGCAGTTCGCGAGCCCACAGGTCGACCTTTCCTATCGTCTCATATACATAGAACCGTGTCATGTTGATCACAGTTGCGGCTTCCGCCTCACCCTTCGCGACGATCTTCTGCGTGCGCAGCATCGCGGATTCCATACTGTAGCCTTCGATGACAATATCCGCGATTCTCCCCAGTACACCCTGCTGCTGATCGAGGGAGGTCGTAAACTTCTGGAACGCAAGCCCTATCGTTAACAGACCTACTTTTTTGACGTTGTGGATGATTTTCATTTCTTCGGCAAGGAGACCGTCGCTGTCCGAGTCATCCATCGACGGCATTTCCATGAGCTCGCCCTGGAGTCTTTTCGCCGCTTCCATGAGGGGCAGTTCACCTTTCATGGCCTTCTTGATGAGCATGCCCGGGATGAGCATGCGGTTGATCTCGTTCGTTCCCTCGTAGATGCGCGCGACCCTCGAATCGCGGTAGTACCGCTCGACGGGATAATCTTCGATGTACCCGTAGCCACCGTACATCTGCACGGCCTCGTCGACGACGTAGTCGAGCATCTCGCTGCCCTTGACCTTGAGAATCGAACACTCCGTGACGTATTCGTGGATCCCCTGCATGATGAGGCTCGCCGCCTCCGCCGATTCCTTATCGATCGGCGAGAGTACTTCGTCGAGCAGTCCCGCGGTTCGGTACGACATGCTTTCGACGACGTAAATGTACGTCGCCATGTTGGCAACTTTGTGCTTCATCATCCCGAACGAGATGAACTGCTGACCGAACTGGTTGCGGTCTTT
>JADFGT010000039.1 GCA_022567555.1 Armatimonadota bacterium
ATCCACGCGCGGTTCGCTTCTATCATCCCTGGGTTCCAGTCGTGGCCCGTGTCGTATTCGATCAAATTCTTTTCGACCTGGACCGCGTCGTAAACGGCGCGCACGGTCGGCGGGATGCACGCCGGGTCGCGCCTTCCGAAAGAGACTTGCGTCGGCGCGCGCAGCCGGGTGGCGTGGTTCACCGTGTCGAAATAGGAGAGCGTGTTCATAACGCGCTCCATTCCCAGAGG
This sequence comes from Armatimonadota bacterium, assembly GCA_022567555.1. Taxonomy (GTDB): domain Bacteria; phylum Armatimonadota; class Fimbriimonadia; order Fimbriimonadales; family ATM1; genus JADFGT01. The sequence goes on from JADFGT010000039.1 coordinate 231, forward strand.
AATCTCGGCGGCGTAATCGGTCACTTCCTTGAGCGGATACCTGTAGACAGGCTTCTCCATCACATAGCGCATCGCCGATAGAAACGGCGCGTCGGCGCACACGGCCTTAATATATGGACTGAGAGCCCCGGTCCAAACCGCCATCCCGCCGCCCTGGCTGAACCCCGCGACCGCCAGCCTATCCTCGTTCGCTTCCAACTGCGCTCGCAGCACACGCACCGCTATGAGGCAGTTCTGCGCCATCGCACGGAAGACCCATGTGTTCGGGTCTTCAATCCGCTGAGCGAAGTAACCGCGCGAAGGTGCGTACTCCTCTTTGTGAAACGCCGGCCCGCCGAAGAAGTTGAAACAGACGCTGACCATGCCTCGCCTGGTTGAGTAAGCGTCGGGCAGGTGCGACTCGCGGCCGTAAGCCGGGATGCAGAGGAATGCGGGCGCTCGTCCCTCCCGTTCGTCGGGAATCGCGATCCAAGCGTGGAGCGTTTCGCCGGAAACGCCCCGGAAACGGAACGTCTCCACCCAAAACCGGTCCAGCATGCGGCTGTCTTTGCGGCTGCGCTGGAAATCTAACGGCGCCGCCTGTGCCTCCTGCGCGGCCTCGGCCCAGAACTCGTCGAAGTCTTCGGGGGAGTAGGGGGAGAAGAGGTTCGAGTCTGTCGCTTGACGTTCGTCGTCTGATTTCTTGCGTTCGACGTTGCTGCTTTCGGGCGTCCGGTCCGACAACTGTTCACTATCCACTGCTAACTGCCCACTCTCGACTGTTCCCTGAAACCTGTAATCTCTCCGCTACGCCCCCACTGAGCGCTCCTGCGGGTCAACGTGCAGGCCCGTCGTATGGAGCCATGCAATGGCCCGCTGGACTTCTTCGATGGGGCCTTCCAATGCGATCTGCATCCAGCCGAAATCCTCGTCCACGTTCGCTTTCAGGATCGTCACCTTCAGATTGAAGTCGCGGCTAAGACGCCAGATCCAGGCCTCTGCAACTTGGTCCTTCGTGGCGGACAGGTTCATGACGATTCGCGTCATGGGTGCGCGCCTCCGGCGGCGGCGGGCAGGAGTGTCAGTCCGCCGCCTTCCCCTGGGCCGCTCCCCGGCCCCCGTAACCTCGGCAGTTGCCGGCGGCCCGCCGCCGGCCTCAGGCAACTTCGTCGCCGGACCGCGTCATCCGGAATCCTGGTGCCGGCCGCACCGTCATCCGCGGTTCCCGCCTCAAAATACACGGTCGCGAGGCCGGTCGGGCCCGTTGGAGGGGACGGCAGGCGAACTCGGGCGGCCACGGCGCGGATTCTACCCCGGCTGAGGTTACGTGCTGAAAAGCCGATTCTGGTATACTGGACGAGTCCCTTCGGTGCCCTTTGGCCGATTTGGGAGGCAAAACAGTTGATCGAGATCACGGTTCACCCGAACGAAAGCATAGACAGCGCCCTAAAGCGGTTCAATACGAGGATGCAGCAGAGCGGCCTTCTACGAAAGTTGAAGGAGCATACGTATTACGAGAAGCCGAGCGATAAGCGCCGGCGATTGAAGCGCCGGAACCGCCGGTAGCGGCTTCGGGCCCGGCGCGGCCCCAAAACGCGTCGCGGATGCCTCCGTCCGGAACGGTGGTGCCCAATGAACACCCTCCGCACCCATCTCCATTCGTTGATTCAGGCGGCCGCCGCCGACCAACGCCTGCCGAAACTCCTTGCCGCGTCCGGCGCTCTCATTCTGGGCGCTCTCTCGCTAACGGCGGCTGTAATGGTGCATCGCATTCCACCGCTTGAGTGGACACGTATCGCGGGCGTCTTTTTGTTCTGCCTGATCGGGATGGTGCTCGCCGCATTCCACGTACGGCGGTTCCCGCCGAAAGGCGTGGACATTTCGACGAGTCGAAGGATCCTGTGGACGTCTGTCTTCCTGGCGATCGCGGGCGTGCAGATTGCCCGGTACGCGCTTTCCGTCCAGAGTGAGCCTGTGACGGCGACGGCCTTTTTGGCCATGGCGCCCGTGGTAGCCCTGGGCCTTCTGGTGAGCGGCCTGCTGGGGCCGCCCACGGCGCTCGTGGCCATAACGTTGACCGTCATCGTCGCCGGTGCGGCCGGCGTCGAGGGGCCGACGCTGCTTGCGGCCGCGTGGATAACGGGCGCGGTCGGCGCCCATGCGGTGAATCCCCTCCGTCACCGCAGCGACCTGATTCGCTCCGGCCAGGTGACGACGGTGACGTTCGCCGTTTCCGCCCTCGCGGTCGCGCTGCTGGAGGGTGCCGGCGCCAAGGAGGCCCTGATGTTCGTCGCGTGGTCGGTCGTCGCAGGCGTCGGCGGCGTGGCGCTCTTCTGGCTGGCAATGATCGCCGTCTTCGAGCGGAGTTTCGGTGTAGTGTCCGACTGGTCCTTGCACGAACTTTGCAACCCGGAACAGCCGCTGCTGCGCGAACTGGTGTTGCATGCGCCCGGCACTTACGCCCACAGTGTGATGGTGGGCAACCTGTCGGAACAAGCGGCGCGCGCCATCGGGGCAAACGCGCTTCTGTGCCGCGCCATGGCCAATTACCATGACGTCGGCAAAAGCAAGCGCCCGGAGTTCTTCATCGAGAACAACCACGGCGAGAACCCGCATGACCGCCTCACGCCCTCCTTGAGCGCCAAGATTATCAGTATCCATGTTCGGGACGGTCTCGAAATGGCTGAAAAACATAATCTTCCGCCCGCAATCCGCGACGGCATTGCCGAGCATCACGGCACCAGCCTTATCTCTTACTTCTATCACCAGCTGACCAAAGACTCCGGCGAAGAGGACCCGATACTGGAGCACCACTTCCGCTATCCGGGACCGAAGCCGAAGAGCAAGGAGACAGCCGTTCTGATGCTCGCCGACCGCGTGGAGGCGGCAACACGCACACTTTCGATCGAGTCTCCCGGAAGGCTGCGGTCGTTCGTGTGGGAGATCGTTCAAGGCGTACGCGACGACGGCCAGTTGGACGATTCCGAACTGAATTTTAGGGACCTCCAGATTATTGTTGACTCGTTCGTCTCATCGTTGAAGTCCTTGCGCCATCATAGAATCGAGTACCCGGGAGTCGCCTTGGATGCCGTCGAACAAGAACCATCTGATACTGGTAGCGAACCACACGAAGCGCAGGCCGAAAGCCAAGTTCCTGCGCACGGCCTTGCAAAAGATGCTCGAAACTGAAGATCAGCCTCCGTCAGAGATCTCTGTTCTGATTACGGACGACAAGGAGATGCGTCATCTGAACCGCGACTTCAGGGGCGCGGACGAACCCACCGACGTCCTAAGTTTCCCTGCCGCAAAAGGGCCCGACCCGAGTACGCGCATCTACCTGGGCGACATCGCCGTCTGCCTGCCCATTGCGGAGCGGCAGGCGCGGAGCAGGGGAACTCCGCTCCATACAGAACTGGCCTGTCTGGCCGTGCACGCCGGGCTGCACCTGCTCGGCTATGACCATAAATCGAAAAGTGGCTTTGATGAAATGAATCTCAAGATGAACGCGGCTGTTCGCGCGGCGGGACTTTCGCCGCACGAGGCGTGGGCGTCCTTGCCGGAATAAAGCGCAGTGAGAAATATCTTCAAACCGTTTTCCAACGCGCTGGCCGGAGTGGTCTACGCCTTCAAGACCCAGCGCCACATGCGGTTCCACATGTATATCGTGGTGCTCGTCGTCCTGCTGGGGTTGTTTGTGGGCCTGCGGGTGCGCGAGATCATGGTGCTGATGTTCATCATCAGCCTCGTTCTCGTAGCGGAGATGTTCAACTCGGCGATCGAGGCGATCGTGGACATGGTGAAGCCGGGATTCCATCCGCTGGCGAAACTCGCCAAGGACATGTCGGCGGGCGCGGTGTTGATAACGTCGGTCACTGCCGTAGTCGTCGCCCTGTTGCTCATGCTGGGCGAGGGTCGCTGGGAACGGATCATCGTGCAGATCAGTTCGCCAGGCCGCCAATTCCTCCATCAGGACAACGTGGCGGTCGCCGCTCGCATCGTGCTCGGATTCTTCGTCCTGCTTGTGCTGATCGTTATCGGCAAAGGCTTGGGAAAGCGCGGACAAGTGTTCAAGGGGGGCATGGTAAGCGGTCACGCCGCGTTCGGGTTCTTCCTTGCAGTCACTGTCATTTTTCTGTCGAACAACCTGCTGGTCTCGCTAATAGCCATATTTCTCGCAAGCATGGTGGCGCAGAGCCGGTGGGAACGGCGCATCCATTCGTTGTTTGAGCTCAGCCTGGGAGCGACGCTGGGCGGCCTGCTGGCGATTCTGCTTTTCGGACTCGAAACTCTATGAACGACTCATTAGAAGACGGCGATCAACGTACGGAATCCGACCCGGCGCCGGCAACGGCCGGGCCAAGCGCCTTTCCCGCGCTCGTCGGTGCGCTGCTCTGGGGGGGGGTCGCCTACGGCACTATTGAATCCGGTCTTCTCTCATATGCGGTGCTGTGGGATGTTACGCCAACCGGGGCGCTGTATGCGGCAGGCCTGATAGTCGGCCTGATGGCGCTGAACGGGCTCTTCCAGGCCGGGGAAGCCGCCCTGTCAGGCCTCCGCCGCAGCCGCCTGGAAGAGATGGCGGAAGAGGGGGACCCGAAAGCCGACCGGCTCCAACGCCTGTACGACGACGTCGAGACATATTGCGCCACCTGCCAGGTCGGCATACAAATCTCTCGAATCTGCATGGTGACGGTCGCCGTGCTCGCTTCGCCGCGCTTAGCGCAGACACTGAGCGGCCGCTCGGATTTCGCCGCCGCGTGGCTTCTCCTCTCCATTCTCCTGGTCCTCTTCATCGTCGGAATGGCTAACATGGTATTTGTAGAACTGCTCTTTCGTGGATTCGCCCGAAAGAAGGCGGAGGCTTGGGCCACGCGGCTGTTCAAGTTCTTGGTGGCGACCCGCTACCTCCTTTGGCCGCTCACGAACCTCGCGATGCTCGTAAGCAGGGCCCTTGCCCGCCGCCTCGGCATCGGGCCGGTCTTCGCGCCGCCCGTAGTAACCGAGGAGGAACTCCGAGGAATGCTGGAGTCATCCGGAGAATCGGGCGAACTCATCGAGGACGAGAAAGAGATGATGTACTCTATCATGGAGTTCACCGACACGGTGGCGCGCGAAGTGATGACGCCCCGCACCGATATAAAGGCCGCAGAAATCAGTTCCGAGCCGCTGGACGTGGCCCGCCTGATAGAGGAAACAGGGCACACGCGAATCCCGATCTATGAAGGTAGCATCGACCGGATCATCGGCATAGTGCACGCGAAGGACCTGCTGAAAGCGATGGTTGACGGAGGCATCACCCGCCTGAGCCAGATGGTGCGGCCGGCGCACTTCATTCCGGAGAGAAAAGACCTTCATCAACTGCTCGGCGAGTTCCGAAGCGGCCGCACGCAGATGGCGATAGTCCAGGACGAATACGGCGGCACGGCCGGTCTTGTAACGATAGAGGACCTTGTCGAGGAGATAGTCGGCGAGATCGTAGATGAATATGACGAGGAAACGCCGGAGGTGCAAAAGCTGGCGGAACGAACTTGGCTGATTCACGGCAAGATGAACTTAGAAGACGTGAACGATGAAATCGGTTCTCACTTCGAAAGCGAGGAGTTCGATACGATCGGCGGATTCGTGTTCGGCCTCTTCGGCCGCCAGCCTTCGGCAAACGAATGTGTACCGCACGGCGGATGGGAACTCACGGTGGCCGAGACGGACGGCAGACGCATTCAGAGGGTGAAAGCGAGGCGCAGGCGCCTGGTGCAAAAGGAAGGTGCGTAGCGCCGCAGCCGTCGAACTGGACGGGGCCCACGGGGAGGGAGGTGGCTCGATCGTCCGCACGGCGCTCGCGATGTCAGCGCTCACCGGGCAGCCGGTCGCAATAAGAAACGTGCGCGGAGGGCTGCGCAAACCGGGCGTCGGCCCGATTGACTTGGCGATAGCGGAGGCGCTTAGCCTCGCGACACGCGCTGAAACGAGTGCACGCCTCGGTGACGACCTCCTGCTCTTCGCGCCTCGAAAGCCGCTCGCGCCTGTTCGCCATCGAATTGACCTGAACGCGATAGCCAAGGGCGTGCAGCCCGGGAGCGCGGTGCTGATTCTCCTCAGTTTGCTTGTTCCCCTGGCGCGATCCGGCGGCATAGGCCTCATCTCCTGCCGGGGGGGCACCCACGTTCCGTTCGCACCCACTTACGACTATTTCAGATTTGTCACGCTGCCCGCGCTTGCGCGGGCCGGGGTCGTTGCGCTTCCGGCGATACAGTCCGCCGGATACTCGCACCGGGGGGGCGGCGAGGTGTCGCTGGAGATAGAGCCGAGCGGCCTGAACGGCTTTGAGTTCGAGGAGCGCGGCGCAATGTTGTCGGTCAGGGCTGCGGTGGTCATCAGCGAACTGCCGGAAGCGACCGGCATCCGCGGCTCTTCGCGGCTTGAACAGTTGGCAAAGAAGAATGACCTGGATATGAAGGTCGAAATGCACAAACTCCGATCACCCGGTCCCGGCGCGGCTGTGACGATCGGGGCGGAATTCGCCGGCGCGTTAGGGGGGGCTCAGGCGCTCGGCCAACGCGGAAAACCGATGGAAGAGGTGGTGGACGAGGCGTTTTATGACTTCATTCATTGGCTGAACGGCGACGCGGGCACTGATCAGTTTCTGGCAGATCACCTCGTCCTTCCGGCCGCGCTGTGCGACGAGCCGTGCGCCTACACCACGTCGCGCATAACACTCACGTTGACGACTACAGTTTGGGTGATTAAGCAGTTCATGCCGGCGAAGATTACGGTTTATGGAGAAGAGGGCGAGCCGGGCGAAGTGCGCTTCGGCTAACGCAGGCGTGTCGCGAGAAGAACGCTTCATAGTGTGGTTGCGACTTCCTCAATCCTCATTGACGCGATCCTCTGTTTCCGAGCCCGGTCTGTTCTGGTGGCCGCCTCGCCGCCCGTGAAGTCCCACTCCTCATCGCCGCGTTCGATGAGCCAGACTTCCTTTCCCATTTCCGCCAGTTCCTCCGCCAATCGAAGGTTCTCCAGGTTGCCCGGACCGTAGGGCGCGGCGCAGACGATCACGACCTCAGCGTCTCGCGCGAGATCCATGGCTGCCGCACGATGCGACGAATCGAAATGGGAAAAGGGCGGCGCGGTCGCGCACGGAACCTCTAAGCGCACCGCTGCCGCATAGTCTGAATCGGAAACGTGCGTAATGCCCAAAGACAAACGGTGGCCCAACTGCCACAGTTCCGTCAACAGCGCCGCCGCCGAGCCGCCCCCCCCGATCAGATGCACACGCCGAGAACGCGCCGCACGCGCGCGCTCGGGCACGAACTCCGGGACGAGAACCAATCGCCCCGTTCGCTCATCCCGCATCCTTGCGAACGCCGCGCCGTACACCCGCTCTATCTCCGCGCTTTCCAACACCTCCTCAACCGCGCCCTCGATCACGATGCGCCCGTTATGCAACAGTATCGCGCGATCTGCGAACCCCGCCGCAAGGTTCAGGTCGTGCAGCGCCGCCGCCACGGCCTTCCCTTCGCGCGACAGTTTCCGCATAATAGAGAGCGTCGCTATCTGATATCCGACGTCCATGTGCGCAGTCGGCTCGTCCAGCAAAAGGACCGGCGTTTCCTGCGCCAGCGCGCGCGCGACCAGCGCGCGCTGCCTTTCGCCGCCGCTGATCCGGCTAAGCGGCCTGTCGGCGAGTTCCGTGCAGCGCGCGGTTTCGAGCGCGCGGTCCACCGCTTCGCGGTCGCGCGGAGTCTCCGGCCCGTTCGTCCACGGGTATCGCGCCATGCCCACAATCTCACGGACGGTGAAGTCAAAGACCGGGTCTTCATGTTGGGGCACCACCGCCACCAGCCGTGCCGACTCCTTCGCAGAAAGAGCATAGAGGTCGCGACCGTCGGCGCGTACAGCGCCCATCTGCGGCTTCAACGTTCTGGAGAGGGTGCGCACGAGCGTCGTCTTGCCGCTGCCGTTCGGCCCCAGAATGGCCACGAACTCACCCGGCTCCAACGAGAAAGACACGTCTTCCAGCACCGGCCTGTCACCGTAGCCGGCAGCCAGGTTTTCGGCTGTCAGGCGCACGCTCAGTCGAGGGTCTCCTCAAACACACCGGCGCCGAAGGCGCGATACATAATGGCGTACGCCCCCCCTACCGCCATCAGTTCGGTATGCGATCCGCGCTCGACGATCTCTCCGTTGCTGATAACCAGTATCTGGTCGGCCCGCGCGGCGGTCGTGAGGCGGTGCGCTATCAGCAGCGTCGTGCGCTCCTTCATTATCTGATCGAGCGCAGCCTGCACTTTCTGCTCGCTTACCGCATCGAGAGAAGAGGTCGCCTCGTCCAGCAGCAGAACCGTCGGGTCCACCAGCAGCGCGCGCGCAATCGCCACGCGCTGCATCTCGCCTCCCGATAGCCTTACGCCGCGCTCGCCTAATACCGTGTTGTAACCGTTCGGCATCGCCTTAACGAACTCGTCGGCGTGCGCCAATTGCGCTGCGCGCTCAATCTCTTCTTGTGTGGCGTCCGGCTTGCCGAAGGATATGTTCGCGCCGACCGTTGTCGCAAACAGCAGCGTCTGTTGCGAGACGACGCCGATCTGACGGCGCAGCCAATCGGTCTTCAGGTCCCGAATATCTATGCCGTCGAACGATATATGGCCTTCGGTGGGATCATAAAACCGCAAGAGGAGGTCCGCGATCGTGGTTTTGCCTGAGCCGCTGCGGCCCACCAAGGCGGTGCTTTTTCCGGGTTCCACAACGAAACTCACGTTCTTCAGAGCTTCCGTTCCGTCCGGGTAGGTGAAACTCACGTTTCGAAACTCGACCCGGCCCTGCGGCTCCGGCGGCGTGATGGCGTCCTTATCTTCCTCGATGTCGGATTCGACGTCGAGCACTTCGCGGTAAACGCGGTCGGTGGCGGCAAGAACCTGGCTGTAATTGTTGGCCAAGTTGCCTACCCCGGTGGCCCCGCGCACGATGTAATCAAGCGCAAGTGCGAATGCAAGCAGGCTCTCCGGCGACATCCGGCCGTCAGCAACTAATACGCCGCCGACCCATATGACAGCAGCCACGGCAGCCGCGCCGATCAGTTCGATTAGCGGCCGGAGCGCCGCCAGGCGGCGCACAACGCGCATATTGCTCGCAAGTGCCATCTCGACATGATCGTCAAACCTTTCGGTTTCCCTCTTTTCGGCGGAAAAGGATTTCACAATGCGGACGTTGCTTAGCGATTCCTGCATCATCGCCGTCATGTTGCCGAGTTCGTGCTGCACCTTGTGCTGTGCGCGCCGCACCCTCCCGGCACTCGTGCGGATGGCATACGCCACCGGCGGTAAGGCGACAAGGGAGACCAGGGCCAACTGCCAACTCAGAATAAAGAGAGTCGCAATGCCTCCCACCACGAGCATGGGGCCCGTGACAACGTCACGCACCAATGCAACCCCGTTCTGGATCACCATCACATCGTTCGTCAGAACGCTTTGAATCGAACCGACCCGCTTCTCGTTGAAAAACGCCATGGGAAGCGACTGGAGTCTGTCGAAGATCTGTTTGCGCATGTCGGCCGTCAGCCGGTGCGCGGCCATCATCAGATAGTAGATCTGGCCTCGGGTGAACCAGTACTTCACGCTGAAGAGCGCAATCACACTCAGGGACAGCAGCGCAAGAAGCCGCGAGTCGAAGTGCAGCACTGCCCCGATGACTTCTCTCAGGAAGAAGACCGTGAGGAGCGTCAATAGCGATGCGCCCGCGGCGCACAACAGGCCGGCGACGAGCGGTTTCCGCTGCCGTTTCAGTTGCGCGACAAACCTGGGGTCAATGCGCCTTGCCATCCGGGAATAGGCTACCCGTTCAGCATATCCAGGGCGATGCGGGCCGTCCGGGTCAGGGCGTCCGGCGGTCCCAGGAGAGCCTGCAACTCCTCGAAAGCCTTCAGCTGCCCGGCGCGCTCCGGCGTGTTCGCCAGCAGCCTGCGGGTCTCCTTGGCAAGACGTTCCGGCGTGGCCGCCCACTGGACCAGTTCCGGAACCACCGCCCGGCGCAACAGGATCGAGGGCAGCGCGATATGGTCGAAGCGCGGCCGCCGGAGCCTGTATTCGAGTTCCATAATCTTGTCTCCACGGTAGACGACGACCATAGGCGACCGGCACACAGCGGCCTCCAGCGTCGCCGTCCCCGAACAGATTATCGCGGCCCTCGCCCGCTTAAGGGTCTCATACGGCGTGTCCCGAACGACCTCGATTGCCAGGCTCGACCGTTTACGCCATTCGGATTCCAGGTATTGCGCCGTCGTTGTCGGCGCAGCTACGATCACCAGCCGCAACAGTTCGCGATCCTCCAGCCGGCCCACTGCATCGGCGATCACGGGAAGGTTGTAGGAGATTTCGTGCCGCCGGCTGCCCGGCAAAACCGCAAGCACGTCCCGGTCGCTGTCACCGGGCGGCCCAGCCAACTGCAAGATCGGGTGGCCCACCCACTCCGCACTTGCGCCCATTCGGTTCAGGATTTCCGCAGACCATTCGAACGGAGTCGCTATGCGGTCCGCCACTTTCGGAAGGTCTTTGCCCTGCCGGTCGCGACGCCAACTGCCCGGAGGCATGAAGTACAGTGTTTTTAGGCCGAGTTTTTTTGCGAAACGCAGCAGCGTCACGTTGAATGCGCCGAAGTCTATGCCGATAACAAGTCCCGGCCTCTTGTCGCTGAGCCAGCGCTTTGCCCTAAGATAGTCTGCGAACACGCGCGGCAACACCTTCAGAGATTGATATATGCCTAAGGCCGACCAGCGAGTGCTGTCACAAAGAACGTTTGCGCCTGACGCTTTCAGCCGAACGCCGCCGATGCACCACGCTTCACCGGCAAACCCCGCACTGCGCATCTCATTCAACAGGCCGGCGCCGACGGCGTCGCCGCTTGCTTCGCCGGCCGATATAAGAACCGACTCGCCGGTCACTTCTGGTCCTGCCGCCCGTATCGCCCCGAACCGATGTTCTCCAAGAAGTTCAGCAGGTACTCCACCTCTTCGGTCACCTGCACTTCGCGGCGAACCACCTCGATCGCCTTCGTGAGCCCCATCTCCGAACGAAAGAGCAGTTTGCACGCCTTATGCAGGGCCAAGCGCACCTTCGCCGGAACTCCGAGTCTGCGCAATCCAACGGCGTTTATGTCATAGATACGAAGCGGCTTTCCTTCCGTGAGCATAAACGGAGGAACGTCTTGCACGACGCGCGACATGCCGCCGACCATCGCGTACTTTCCGATGCGAACATATTGATGCACGCCGGTCATCCCGCCGATGTTTGCGCCGTCCTCGACCGTCACATGGCCGCTTACGCCCACGCCGTTTGCCATCGTCACGTGGTTATGCACCGTGACGTTGTGTCCCAAATGGGAGAACGCCATAAGGAAGTTTCCGTCCCCCACTATCGTGGCCTTGCCCTCGTCCTTGGCGCGGTGAATTGTCACAAACTCGCGGAAAACGTTGTCATTCCCGATTCGAAGGTAGGTGGGCGCGCCTGCGTACTTCTGATCCTGCGGGTCTCCGCCGATGACGCAGCCCTCTCCTATCAGGTTCCGTTCGCCTATGGTGACGCCGCTTCTGATAACGGCGTGCGTTTCTATGACCGTTCCGGCGCCGATTTCAACACCAGAATCGATGACGGCGAAAGGTCCCACTCGGACATCGTCGCCCAATTGCGCTTTGCAGTCTACAGCCGCCTGTGGGTGGACCTCCGTCAAATCGAATCCCCGTCTTTTATTACCTTGAACGCGATTAGGGCTTCGGCAACCAGGTTTCCGTCTACGGTCGCCACAGCGCGAATGCTTCCAAGATTGCGGCGGAACCAGAGCGATTCCGCCTCAGTGACCAACTGGTCGCCGGGCATGACCGGTCTCTTGAACTTCACCTTGTCAAGGGCGACGACGATGGGCGTGTAGCCGGTGAACTTAGGGTTGGCCAGAAGCATCGCCGCGCTCACCTGCGCCATAGATTCAATGATGAGTACGCCGGGCATGATCGGCAGGCCCGGGAAATGCCCCTGGAAGAAGGGCTCATTCACCGTTACGTTTTTGTAGCCGCGAACACGCTTGCCGAGTTCCAGTTCATCGATGCGGTCCACCATCAACATCGGATAACGGTGGGGCAGAAATTGCTGAATCTCGCGAATATCCACGCTATGTTTCCTCCCAATTGCAAAGTTCGGCGAGCCGAGCCGCCGCCCGCACATTCATTTCATGGCCGGTCCTATGCGCAACTACGTTCAGAAACCTCACCGGCACGCCGCTCAGCGCCAGATCGCCGATGCAGTCAAGCAGTTTATGGCGCGGCGCCTCGTCGGGAAACCTGCTCTCCGTAAGATACCCGGCCTGCCCTATGACCAACGTGTTCTTTTCGTTTCCGCCCAGGCCCAAGCCCGACGCTCGCACTGCCTCGATCTCATCCTCGAAAACCGTCGTCTTTGCAGGCGCAATCTCGCGGGCGTATCTCGCAGGGGTTAGACGCACCTCCACCGACTGCCGGCCGGGCCAGCGGTCGCCGGAATCGAACTCATAGCGCCAGCGTCCGTCTCCCAGCGCGACGCTGATCTGCTGCAATCCGTTCTCCAAGCCGACAGTTCCGGAAACGCGCAGGGCCGCCCGGCGTCCGGTCTCTTTCGTCCCGGCGCAATCAATGCCCCGGAGGTACTCCATCGCGCCTCCGTCGAGGATCGGAAGTTCCTCTCCCTCGACATCCACTTCGGCGTCCGTAATCTCTGCGCCGGCGAGCGCGCTCATCAGGTGCTCGACGGTGCGGATCGGCCCAAGCCAGGTGCTTCGCGGAGTGCGGCTGACCTCCTCCGGAACGGCGGGAATCCGGGCGCCGTCCGACCGGAATATGATGCCCTCATTGCCCGGCCGCACGACGACGCGACACTCGTCGCCCGAATGGATTCCTACACCCACGAACGCCGCCGACGACGCCACGGTGACCCGTTCGAACTCAATCCTCATTGGCACGGGCGCGCAACGCCTCGACCTCCTGTTCCAGGTTCCGCAGCCGCTCCATGAGTTGGGGCAGCCGACCCGTTAAGATTATAAGCCGCAGCTGCTCGCGCGTGTCCCGCGCGGGGGTACCCCAGTATTCGCCCGGTTTCTCTATGTCACGTGTGATGCCGGTCTGACCGCCCAAGACGACGTCGTCAGAGACCGTCATGTGGTCAGCGACACCGACCTGGCCGGCGAGGGTCACCCGCGACCCGATCCGGCTGCTGCCGCCGATGCCGGTCTGTGCGGCGATGACGGTGTGGGAGCCTATCTCCACGTTGTGAGCAACCTGCACCAGGTTGTCAATCTTGACTCCGTCTGCGATGCGCGTCTCGCCGGCGGTCGCGCGGTCAACCGCGGTCAGAGCGCCTATCTCGCAGTCGTCGCCGATGCGCACACCGCCCACCTGCGGAATCTTGCGATGCCGCTCGCCGTCCCAAAAATATCCGAATCCGTCCGCACCGAGAACCGCGCCCGAGTGAACGATGGTCCGTTCGCCGATCCGCACGTCGCGATAGAGAGTGACGTGCGGATATAGGCGCGCCCCCGTGGCGATGCGGCACTCTTCACCCACGTAGCAGAACGGGTAGACACGCGCGCCCGCCGCGATCCGCGCGCCGCTTCCTACAACGCAGAACGGGCCGACCGACGCACCCTCCTCAACATGGGCGTCCCCGGCGACAACGGCCGTCGCGTGCACGCCCTCCTCGGCCGGAAGGTCTCGCCACGCGAGAGCGAGGATTCGGCCGAACGCCTCGCGGGGCGCGCGACAGCGGATGTGCGGCTTCGTGCAGTCTGATTCGTTCGGCCCCACAACGACCGCCGCCACCGTTGAGGCTTCCGCGGCCACCAGGTACTTCGCGGATTCGGCGAATGTGATGCCTTCGGGGTCGTCATATCCGGCGGGCACCGGCCGTTCGATCCAGAGGTCGGCGGGGCCGTGCATCTCCCCGCCGAGGATTTCGGCGAGTTCGGAAAGTGTCCAACCTATCTTTGACTGAGCCAAGATACAAACTCCGCGGTCTTGTCCGGAGCCCCTTCGGGCCCTCTTGCGAGTTTGTACCCTTGAATGCGCAACCAGATGCGGAGTTGGGTTTCAACCACCTCCTTCCGAGGGGTCCAGGGCTCCAGTTCCTGTGCCGGGCGTAGGCGCGCTTCTGCGACCGGGACCTCGATGCGGCGCTCCGGCTGGGCGGCCAGCCGGCCGGCCGAAGTGTCGAGCAGCGAGGGCAATTCGAGACGTCCGGTCCTCTCCATCCGCTCAGCCGCCTCTCTCGCGGCCTCCGTGGCAGCCCTCCGATACGCCTCCTCGATTCTCGCTGCCAGGTCCTCCCTTCCGGTTTCTGAGAGCACCCGCTCTGCTTCCAAGAGGGCGTTGATCCACTGCTCAAAACCGGCGTCCATTTGGGCGATGCCGGCGCGGAGCCGGTCGGCGCTCTCGGCGAGTTCGCGTTCCACTCCGGACGCTCCCTCGGGCAGCGGACGCTGCGTGGGGCCGGGGTCCGGGAAACCGACGATGAGCGACAGACGCGCCACTAGGCGTCCCCGCCGCGGGGCAGTGGCCCTGATGTACCTGAGCGATTCGGCTACGACCGCGTCGGCCCGCTCCCTGGCGTCGGCCGCGAGATCGGACGTCAGCTGACGTGCAGTTGCCTCGACGTCCGCCTCCAGTTCTCTGAAGTAAGCGGCCTCCAGGCTCGCCCGCAACTTCTCCATTTCGGCAGCCATTAGAGCGATCGCGATCCGGCGCCGCTGCTCTGTCTGCTCACGGCCGCGCGCGCTGGCCTCCAGCGCCTCAACGCCCATCATGTTCGCGCCCGCGACTTCCGACCGCTCCGGACCGGCCGAAACAGACGGCCCACGATTGGCAGACGCCGCTGCGGCCGTCCGGTCCAAGTCCACCCAAACGACCTCCTCCGAACGGCCGCACCCTAACCCTGGCGCAAGAACGGCGCTAAGGGTTATCAGCGTCCATCTGCTTGATGGTCTCATCGCTTAGGTCGTTCGCTGCATAGGGCGCAATCGTCTTGTCGAAAACGATCGTGTAGCCGTCTCTCTTACCGACTTTTTCCGCGGCCTCCCTCGCCTTTCCAAGCACCTCGGCTCGAGACTCTTCTGCTTCGAGGCTGATCTGCCTCAGAAAAACCTCGTTCCACCCGCCGATCCGCGTGACCGTCTCCCGTTGCATCCTGCTCAATTCGCCAAGCCGTGCCGTCTGCGCTTCTGTGTGATTGGTCAGGCCAATCAATGTGTTCATCTCTGCCACTTGGGCCCCGATCGTTTTCTTCAGGTTCTCAAGTTCCGTTTTCTCACCGTCAGATGGTTCCGTACGCAGCATTAGTTCACGAAGCCTGTCCGCCTGCGCGCTCGTCATCGCGCGATTGCCGTCCAGATACTGCAAAAGGCCAAGCATTCTGTCCCGCTGTTGGTCGAACTCCTGCTTCTTTTGGGCCCCGAGAAGGGACTTGTCGGCCACGCTCACCAGGTCCACCACGCCGAATTTCAGCGGCGGGTCCTGAAGGGCGGTGACGAGCAGCAAGACCCCAACCGCCGCTGCGACAATGATGATCACTTTTTTCATACCCATCGGCTCACCTCTACGTCCTTATGGAATGGTTCTTAGAAACTTCCTCCTATCAGGAAGTGCGTGCGCGCTTTGCCGTCTTCTCCGAAACCGACGTCCAGTCGAATCGGGCCGAACGGCGTCCGGAAGTTGATTCCCACTCCGTAACCGAAGTGCAGGCTCATCACGCCCTTCTGCGAGAACTCCCTAACCGTGCCGTAACCGTCCCAAGCGCCGCCGTAGTCCGCGAACACGACCGCGTTGAAAGCCTTCTGGATCGGATGGCGATACTCCAATTGGAAGAGCAGCGCCGTCCTCCCCCAATACCGGTCTTCCGCGTAGCCGCGTACGCCGTTGGCGCCGCCTATGAAGAATTGTTCAAAGAACGGGACCTTTCCTTGTATATTTCCGGCGTACGCTCGCGCTGCTATAACGCGCCGGGGCTCGTCGAATGCGCCGGCCGCCCTCGGTGGCTGCGGACTCCAATATATACGGTAATCCACCGTGGCGCGCGTATAGAAGTTCTGGCCGAGTATCCCGAACCCGGACGTCTCGCCGCCCACGCTGGTTATGTGCGAGAAACTCGGCTCTACCGCGAGGCGTATCCAGTCGCCCCTCGCCGGGTCCGCGCTGTTATCGCGCCGGTTGCGCACAACGCCCAGTTCGAATCCGGCGATGGTCCCGTCCTGAAGCACGACCCTCTCGCTCGGTTCCGGCTCAAAGTTCTGGGTGTCAATCAGTTCGCCTCGGAGAGTTGCAAATAGGCGCGTACGCTTGCTGATTGGGCGCGAAAGGCTAAAGCTGCCCCCGGTTCGCCTCTGGGAAAACCTGTCGCCGAGTTCAAATTGGCCTGAGCCGAGAAAAGCCTGCCCGAACACCAGCGTCTCCCGCGAAAACAGGCTGACGTTCAGCGTGGTCCTGTGGTCGTCAATGAACGGATCCCCGTAGTCTATCGAGAAACTCGTGCCGAGGCCCTGCGTGGACTGCAGCAGGTAAATGCCCACCGACTTGCCTGTGCCGTAGAGGTTTCTCTCCGACATGCTGAGAATGCCGGCGAGGTTGTTCCGGGGGTCCAGCGATAGTCCAACGTTGAAAAGGCCGGTGCGCGCTTCGCGCAGGTCCAGGAATAGGTCCACTTTGCCCAGTTCGGGCTCGCTGCTATCGGGTCTTAACGTCTCAAACCATCGCGTCTCATAGACCCTGCGAAGGTCCTCATTCCACGTCGGCAGATGGAACAGGTCGCCCTCTCGAACGTCCATCAACTTGCGCATGACCGACGGTTTAGTACGCGTTGGACCGGTAATTATAATCCTATTCACGCGCACTTCCACGATCTCGATGAGGATCGCGCCGGCGTCGTCCTCGGTCGGCTCGAATCTTGCTACCCGTGCGAAATAACCTCGCTCCCGATACAGGTCGGAGATCGCCCGCGCGTCCGGCTCAAGGTAACTGGGACGAAACTGCTCTCCGGCCTGCAGCGATATCCTTTCCAAAATCGTCGCCACAGGAACGACGGTAGCGCCCTTTACGATGATGGTGCGCACGACCGGCCACTCCACAACTTCAACCACGACTCTCCACTGGCCGGCATTCTCCCGCTGGCCCCAGACTTTCACGTCAGAGAAATAATTGAGCGCCTCCAGCGTCTGCTGGTCCTGCCGGAGTTGACTGGCCTGATATATTTGTCCAACTTTGGTCTCCATAACTGCAAGAATCGAAGTTTCGGAGACCAGTTCGTTCCCCTTGACGAGGATCTCGCCGACGATCTCGCCCTGCCCCACTGCAAGGGCGAAAGTTCCCAACATAGTCCAGATGAAACCAATACGCAACATCAAGCGGGCCTCCATGCTCACTGCGTTTTCAGATACGGCGCCAGTTTTTGGCGCAAATGCTGCCTGGCCCGGGCCAGGCGGCTGCGAACGGCTTCCACAGTTATTCCCATCACCTCGGAAATCTCCTCGTAGGATAGCCCTTCCAGGTCTTTCAGCACAATACACTCCCGGTAGCCTTGCGGCAGACCCTCTATCGCTTCTGCCAGCACTTCTCTCAACTCGCTCGTCTCGGCCGACCTCTCCGGACCGGCTCCGACGGCCTGCGTCTCGACTCCCGTGAGCTCCGAGTCTGCAGGGGGGAGAGGCACCTCGTGCTCTCGCCGCCGGGCCGCTCTCGCGAGGCGGTCCTTGTTCAAGTTGATCAGGATGCGGTAGAGCCATGTATAGACTTTTGCTTCGCGCCGGAACCTGTCCCAGGCTCGAAACGCCCTCACAAACGTCTCTTGCGTCAGTTCCGCCGCCTCCTCCGGGCTTCCGGCGAGGCGAATCGCTACGTTGTACAGCCGTCGCTCATATAGCTCCACAACACGCTCGAAATCCTCCTTGCGACCGCTCATGTCGCACAGCGCGCCGGCCGGCCCACCTGACTTAGACCCGCTCGCTCCCCAAACGTTTCCCATGAATGCCTCAAAACCGCCTCGAAAGACCGAATGTGAGCCTCCAGACGCCGAAACGGTCGTATGCCAAGGCGGTACTCAATTGAGCCAGGAGCGGGTTCCGGGTCTGCGGCCGATAAGTAAGTTGGATCCGGTCGAAGGACTCGGAAGCCACCTCATTTCTCAGCGAGCGCCGGTACTCCAGCGAGAATCCAGCCCACAGCGACTTCGCCAGCACGAGCATTCCCAGGCCGCCCTGGCTGAAGTCCAAGTACACGTAATCCAAACCGAAACTGCGCTCCAGCGTGCGGGTGACGGGCGCAAGCACAACGGGCGCGGCCACCGTTGTCAATACGTCCTTCAACTGCGTCTCGAAGTTTCCCGTGGCGGCCCCGGCTATTTGCTCGAAGAACTGCCTTTGCCCCAGAAGGCCCATTATCTCATCCTGTGTCAGGCCCGCCGGCTCGCTGGTGGCCTCAATGAACAGTTCCTGATCGCTCAGAAGGTCGCCGGTTATTAGTAGGTTTATGCGATATCTTTGTATACCTAACCCGGAAGGCGCCGTGACCTGGGTTGTGGCGCGGAGGTTGACGTTGAGCGACGCCTGTCCTTCACCTCGCCAGGTCCGGCCGTATCTGAACTCCCCACGGCCGCCTCTTTCCAGCCGGATGCGACCCGAAGGCAGCGCGATTTCGCCCTCCTGCACCTGAAACTCCATGCGGACGTCAATCTGGTCCAGCGACCCTGACAGTTCGCCATGCCCGCTGATCAGGCTGTTCAGTAAGCCTCTGCGGAAGCGGGAGGGTTCTACTCTCATTTCTATGTTGAAGAAGGGGTTGAAAGGCACATGCACGGGCGCGTCGGGCTCCGGAAACTCGCCAGCGAGATCCGCCAACCCGCGGGACGCGACCACCACGCCCTCAACCAGCGGCTCCAAAACCGAGCCCGCTGCAGTCAGGTCGGCGTTGATGCGCGCGCGTACTTCGATGCCCTCCTCCGTCTTGTGCCTGAGAAACAGGCCGCGCGATTTCAGGTACGCCGAACCCACTATCGCTCCTTCGCGCCAGTCAACCGCGGCCCTCGCCTCAAAGCCGCCTTCATCGCCTGAGCCGACTGCCTCCACCTCCACCACATCCCCCACAATGCCTATGCGAAAGGTCACATCTGTGAACACAGGGTCGAAACCGGCAAACTTCAGCGTCTTCGCATATGCCGAGATGGAGCCGTCGAGACTGATCTCCTGCAACGTTCCGCTCACCGCCAGGGTTCCGCGCGACAGTCCACCCTCAGTCACCTCCGTATCCAGGCCGCCGAAGAAGCGGCTTAGGTCATTAATGTCACGCTCCGGTACCTCGATGGTGGCGCTGATCGGCTCGTCGCGAGGGAAGTTCATCGGGTAATTGAACGGAATGCGGGCTTCGGTCAGGATGGCCACGAACCGGCGCACCTCGAGCGCGCCGGCCTCCAAGATGATCTCTCCCTCGCGAATCAGGACCGAGCCAATGTTCAACCCTTCGGCTGAAAATTCACCATATCGTATGTCTGAACCGCTCACTGATAGAGCGATCTCTGGCGCTTGGGCGCTTCCCGAGACAATGAACGGAATGTCAAGCGTTCCGCTGAGGTCTCCAAATCTCGGATCAAAGTACTTCAGCCAGGACAGGTCAACGTTTGAGATCTCTCCGTCCAACTGGATTTCGCCGCCCTCCTCGAAGCGGTTCTCGGCGCCCGGCGTGAGGCGGAACGTCGCGGGTCCGCCGATCCATTCGGCCTGTGAGTAGGTCCAGATTGCGTCTTCTCGTCGTGCCCTTACCTGCACTCGACCGAAATGACGGCGGTCCAACTGGAGGTCGTCGGCGGACAAGAAGACGTCCAGGTTCATGGACTCGGGCGGCCAATTCTTAGCGTTGCCCCACACACCTCCAGCCAGTGAGATCCGGCCGTCCAATTTCCCTAACTGATTACGGACACTGTAAGAGAGCGTTCCTTCAAGCGCGTCGCCCAACACACGGAAGGCCTGCGCAACGCCCAAGTTTAGAACGCTCAAGTCCGCTTCTAATTCGCCACTCTCAACGTCATACTCCGCTTCTTCCAATACGTAATAGCCCTCAAGGCTGCCCAGACCGCCGGATGCGCGAACCCGGCCGGACTGGTAATCGGCGGACATGCTGCCGGACCCGATCATCTCGCCGTTCAGTTCGATCTCCTCGAACGTCACCTGAACCGAGCCGGTTTCCGCGCGCCCTTCTTTGAACTGGACTTCACCGTCGGCGGCAAGGGTGCCGGATAGCTGCGCTCCGGGGCCGCTGTACGGTGCGATGGCTTCCGCCGGCAGGTCGTGCACCGAGAAGCGGAGCCGCCCGGGGCCGCCCGGCGTGAATGACCCCTCAGCGCGCAGCGTGCCCCCGGCCAGTGTGGCCACCAACTCATCCAGCCGGAGCTCTCCAGCGTCCCAGCGGCCGCGCGCCTCGGCGTGAGCCACCGGCACCCGGTCCACGATCAGTCCTTCGCCGGAGAGGCTTGCCTCGACCACCGGCGCGTCGAGCGTTCCCGATACCCTCCACGTACCCTCAGCCAGACCCTGAACTAATCCGTCCGGGAACGCCTCGGTCTGTGTGAACTGCGCGATGCCGAGGTCCAGCACCTCCCCCTCTCCCGACACGTAGCCCTCTTCGCCGAACGCCACTTCCAAGGAGCCGGTGAGCAGCGAAACGCCGCTGCGGGCGGTCACGTCGGTCAGCGTGAGGATTCCCTCATGCCAGCCCATAACCGCACCGGCGAACGGCAACTCCACTATGCCCACGCTCGCGGAGTAAATTTCGGCCCGGCCCGTAATCTCGGGCGATTTGGTTGTTCCCGTAACGACCAGGTCCGCGTATGCAGTCCCCCCCGCCGGCGAAACGGGTATCGCGCCGATGTCCACCGTGTTGGCAACGAGGCGAAGGTCCAGGTCGCCCTCCGCCAATCCGACAGTTCCCGATCCACGGAGCGATCCACTGGGGCCGGTCAATTCCGCCGCCAAGATTGTTAGGGTACCTTCATACAACTCGCCGCGCGCCTGCAAGTCCATCGTCTCGACAACCGTGAAGTCCTTGCTCCGCATCAGGAGATCGGCGTGCCCGCCAGCGTGAATGAGGAGTCTCGGCGAGGAAAGATCGCCCTCCATCAGGACCTTTACATGTATGTTTCCGCTGAGAACTTGCTCTTTTGGCAGTGTTGGGATGAGCCCGAGCGATACGTTCCGCGCTTCGACGTAGCCCTCTATGTGCGGCTCCTCTCCAAACGTTACCGCCAGGGCCGCCACCGCGTCGGAGCCGAATACGTTTCCCTCCACATCGCTCAGTCGCAGCGCCCGCCCGTCGGTTATCAGGCCGGCAGTTAGATTCTGCGCACTGTAGTCGCTCCAGGACGCGCTCTCGGCGGAGACTCGTCCGGCAGCAACCAGCGTTTCGCCATACTCGATGGAGCCCTCGAAAATCGCGCCGCGAAACGCCACCTCGTCGGGCAGGAGGTCGTCCGTCCACTCTTTCAATGCGCTTTCCGAATTCGCCTCCAGCCGGCCGTCTAACCGCACCTGGAGTTCCTCGCCGAACACCACGGAGCCCGTTGCCTCTGCGTCGAGGCCGGTCGCCGACGCCGTCCACTTTCCGGAGAGGGCTCTGTCTGAAAACACGCCGTCAAACGATGCGTAACGAACTGTCTTGCCGTAGACGCGCAGGCCGCTAACCGCCGCCGATCCGCTCCCCGTCAGACTAAAGTCAGTCCTGGTCTCCCCGAAGCCGGCTTCAAACCGCACTTCTCCGGCGAAATTCGCCTCTTCCGCGTCCCACACGTTCAGCCATGGCGCGTCTATGAACTCCGGGAGGCTCTGCAAGTACCGTTTCAGCCGACTCACACGCAGGCCGTCGGTGCGGACGAAGGCCGACAGCAGACCGTCGGGACCGGCGGTAATCGCGAACACCGCTCCCCCCTCGCCTTCCAGCGTGAGCCGCCCGCGCAGGGTCGCTGAGTCGCCGACACCGTGGGCCTCGACGCCCGCGAGCCTGATCCCCCAATCCGCCTCCTCTCCGGCCATCCGGTCTTCCAGCGAGACCTCGGCATCCAGAATCCGGATAACGTACGGCGTTTCGGCGGCGCGCTTCTCAACACGCCTCGGCAGTAGGTCTTCCAAGTTCCAACGGCCGTCCTCGCCTCGCACCAGGTCGGCTTTCACGCCGGAGAGCGTCACCTCCCAGCGACGGAGGTCGCCCCAGGGCTCGGGGGCGCGAACGACAACCGAGTCGCATCTCAAGACAGCCCGGCCGTCGGCTCCCCGGACGATAACGCCTTCGCCGGTCAGAACCCCGTTTGCCCCATCGGCCTGCAAGGAGGCGGCAAAAACGGTGACCTCTCCCCCTTCGCTCTGAAACCGGAACGTGACCGCATTGAGCGGCTCTTGCAGCGTGTCGAGAAACTCGCCGATATAGAGCCCTCCCCACGCGAGAATCCCTACGGACGGAAGGGAGAGAAGGAGGGGCGCGATAACGCGGCTTACAGAAATTGTTTTACACCCCCGCGGCGGAAAGTCGTTCGGCCATCACCTTCTTACTGAACTCGATGGCGTTGTATGAACTTCTGACGAACGGGCCGGAGGCCACGAAAAGGAACCCTATCTCCTCTCCGATCTTCTCATACTCCTTGAATCTGTTTGGGTGAACGAACGTATTCACGGGCAGGTGCCGCATCGTAGGACGCAAATACTGTCCTATGGTCACGGCGTCAACGCCCGCCCGTCGAAGGTCTTGCAGCGTCTGCACCACTTCATCGCGCGTTTCTCCGAGACCGAGCATGATCCCGGACTTCGTGTAGATCTTCTCATCTATCTCTTTGACCGTTTCTAAGACTCCCAGGCTTCGCTCATATTTCGCCTGCGGGCGAACGACTGTCTGCAAGCGCCTCACGGTCTCGACGTTATGGTTGTAGATCTCAGGGCTCGCGTCACACACGGTCTTGATGCACCCTCGGTCTCCCTTGAAGTCGGGAGTAAGCACCTCAACGATTGTATGCGGCAGCCTGTTGTGGAGGGCGCGAATCGTTTCGGCGAACTGCGTGCTTCCCCCATCGGCCAGGTCGTCGCGCGCCACGCTGGTCACCACCACATGCTTCAGTCCCAGGTCCTCGCACACTCTGGCGACGTTTTCCGGCTCATCGGGGTCCGCGCCCAGCGGCCTGCCCACCTTGATGGCACAGAAGCCGCACGCCCGCGTGCAGGTGTCGCCGAGAATCATGAAGGCGGCGGTTCGCTTGGACCAGCACTCAGGCAGATTCGGGCAGCGCGCACTTTCGCACACCGTGTGCAGCCGCGCCTTGCGCATCATGGCCTCGACCTCTCTGATAGTGTCCGGCCGGGGGATGCGGATCTTTAGCCATTCGGGTAAACGTTGCGTCATCGCCGCAAGCGGATTATAGCCTACGGCCATGCGTATAATCGGCAACTGTGGAGGATCGCCGCCGGCCGCGCCGCTCGTTCCCGTGGGGCATCTGGGCCCTGGCGCTGCTGACGCTCGCCGCAGCCTGCGTATTCTTCTTGTTGCCTCGCATATTGGGCGAGCGCGAGATGCGAATCCAGTTCAGCCCGACGGAGCAGACGCGTTGAGGGCCGGACTCATCGGCTACGCTTATTCCGGAAAGACGACGCTTTTTCAGGCCGTCGCCATAGGTCATGCGCACGGCGACGTGGCATCCGTGCCGGTTCCCGACCCCCGATTTGACCGCCTGTGCGAAGACATTCAGCCTAAGAAGCGAACACACGCAAGCGTTGAAATCGTTGACAACGCCGCCCGCATCCCAGAGCCCGGCGGCGCTCGCCCGGCCGATTTCGCACAGGCCGCGCGTCGCCCGGACCTCCTGATTCATGTCGTGCGTGAGTTTCGTTCGCCCAACGTCCCGTTTCACGCGGAGCCGGACCCCGAACGCGACCACGACGCCGTAATGACGGAGCTCGTTCTCGCAGACTTGCAAACCATCGAGAACCGCATCGCGCGCCTGGAAAAGGAGCGCGAATCCCAGAACCCCGGGACCGAACAGTACATTCATAGAACGCTCTTAGAACATGTGAAGCCCTTGGTCGAGGAGGGGACGCCGGTTCGAAGCGTCGAGATGGACGACCTTGAGCGCGAGGTCTTGCAATCTTATCAACTCCTCACGCTGAAGCCGGTCGTCGTCGCAATCAACTGCTCCGAAGACCGCATCCATGAGGTTTCGCCCCTGCAGGAGAAACTGAGATCGCAAGACGAGCCCGCCTTTCGGATCTGCGCCGAAATAGAGAAGGAGATAACCCGGATGGACTGGGATGAGCGTCGGGAGTTTTACAAGGATCTGGGCATTGCGAGCCCTGCGACAGAGAGCCTGATCCGGGCGGTCTATGACGCCCTCGGACTCATCAGTTTCTTCACGGTTGTCGGCAGCGAGGCGCGGGCGTGGCCTCTGCGGCGCGGGGCGAACGCCCTGAAGGCGGCGGAGACCGTGCACACCGAGATCGCAAGAGGCTTCATCCGCGCGGAGGTCGTGGGTTGCGCCGATTTCGAGGAGTCGGGCAGCCTGAAAGCGTGTTACGACCGGAACCTGATGCACCTGGAGCGAAAGGAGTACGTCGTTCAGGACGGCGACA
Source organism: Armatimonadota bacterium (assembly GCA_022567555.1). Taxonomy (GTDB): domain Bacteria; phylum Armatimonadota; class Fimbriimonadia; order Fimbriimonadales; family ATM1; genus JADFGT01. Next base: position 24,852 of record JADFGT010000039.1, read on the forward strand.
TCCTCAAGATCCGGCACAAGACGTGAGAGGGAGGGTTTTGGATGCTGGGGCGAATTGGGGGCGTCATCACGACACGTACGCGCTTAAGGATGTGACGTGGTGATGAGGCGGTGCGCGCGCGGGTGGAACGAGTAGGGCATCGAAAAGACCCTCACGCAGTCTCCCCGGACAGATTGCTACTCGAGGTTTCAGGCTGTCGGAGGCTCCCTTACGCAATCTGTCCGGGCCCCCCTTGGCTGGAGCGGACTGGGTCACCCACTCAGGACACCCGCCAACACCCTCACCTCTGCGAGAGGTGAGGGATGAAAGCCTCCGACGGACTGTGTACGTTTGGCGGAGCGGCTTCAGTTCAACGTGCTACGGCCTGAACCATAGAGTTCCCTCATACACGCCGACAATCGTGCCAGCCACAAAGTCTAACTCAACGTGAGTGGTGCCGACCCCCTTCAGGTTCGTATATGCCTCGGTGCTTCCCATGACGACGAAACGACCATCGGCCACGGCGCTAGTCTCACTCGTGAAAGT
>JADFGT010000114.1 GCA_022567555.1 Armatimonadota bacterium
GAGCCAGCGCGGACAGGTCACGATACACGTGGGCGAGACGCCCAGCAACGAGCAGATCAACAAGTTCGGGGAGTTTGCCCAGAACGTCGCGCTGCAATTCAAACTGAGCGGCGGCAACTTTGAGCACCTCGGCGTGACTTCTAATTCGCCGTTCGTGCACGTGGTGGGCAACACCACGGCGCAGACCGTCGAGTATCGCGCGGCGTACCTGAACTCCAAGGGCGAGCAAGGCCCGTGGAGCGAGGTTGACGACGCGTACGTGGGGGTCGCCGCCTGAGGGCCGGGCGACAGACGATAGCCGATAGACGGTTGACGATTCGGAAAGCCGCCACCCGGGGACGGGTGGCGGCTTCTTTCATGCCTCCCCATCCCCGGAAGGCGAGGCTCTTTCGCTGCCGCGTCCCTTCCACGGGACGCGGCAGCCCATCAACCGCGACCGATGGCATGGCAGCGGCAGCAAGTTTCCGATGCCTCCACGCCGGAGGACCAGTAGAGACATCAGAACTCGAAGCCCGCCCCCTGGCGTCTGAATCCGCCGGGCTGCGGCGACCGGCGGCTACCCCATCAAGGCGATCGCGGGTTACCGTTCAACAGACGGGTCGTAATCGTCCGTCCCGCTGTTGGTGAGGTTGGTCTGACCCGTGCCGTTCGCATTCATGATGTAGATCTCGCTGGTGCCGTCACGCTCGCTGACGAACACGATCTGCCCGCCTCCCGGCGCGAAGAGCGGCGAGTGATCGGCCCCTGCGTTCTGAGTCAAGTTCGTTTGCCCGCTGCCGTCAATGCCCATGACATAAACCTCTTCGTTGGAGTCTCTACCCGATGCGAACAGTATCGTTGTGGAGTCGGGGCTGAAGGCGGGGGTAACGTCGTCACCCGTCTGGTTGGTGAGTCTCGCTTGGTTGCTGCCGTCGGCATCCATAATGTATATCTCAAAGTTGCCGTCCCTGTTGGAGACGAAAGCGATCTTGGTGCCGTCCGGGCTGACCGTATGGTCCATTTCGCCTGCAGTGTTGTTTGTGAGATTCGTTTTCCCGGAGCCGTCCAGGTTCATGGAGTAGATTTCCGGATCACCGTCACGAAAGGACTGAAAGAGGATCTTTGACCCATCGTGATTGAAGATCGGTTCGTCGTCATCGCCAGGCTCCGAAGTGAGCCGCGTCTGGTTCGAACCGTCGGCGTCCATGATATAGACCTCGATGGCGCCGTCGCGATTCGAGACGAATGCGATTCTGGTCCCGTCGGGGCTGAGCACAGGATCGCCGTCCCACGCAGGGTCGTTTGTGAGGTTGGTGAGGCCGGACCCATCGGGGTTCACTATGTAGACCTCGCCGTTGCCGTCGCGTTCGCTGCCGAAGACGACCTTGTCGCCCCGCGGACTCATGGCCGCCCCTTCGTCACGTAGCAGGTCGTTGGAAACGTTAGTCTGGCCGGAGCCATTCGAACGCATGACGTAGATTTCAAAGTTGCCGTCCCTTTCGCTAAGGAACGCAATGAGGAAAAGCAGCGCTCCTCCACCGCCGCCGCAGGCGACCAGCAACAGTGAGGCTCCGGCAAGCAGCAGCGGCACGATATTCCAGAAACGTCTCACGTGGCGCACTCTCCTTTTTCGCCCGAAGTCCCAGCGCGGACAGCGAGCGCGGAGAACAACCTTACCTGGGAGCGGGCCCTCCACTCAAGCCGGCGTGTGGTCCACCCTTTCTGTCCGGCGTGCCGGCGCTTCGTTCATGCGTCCCCATCCCCAGATGGGGAGGCTCGCGTGCCGCACACCGAGAGCCTCCGCATGCGGGCATGCAGAGGCATGGGGCGGTTTCGCGCTGCCGCCCGGATTCCGGGCGGCGGCGCAGGTGATAGGTTAGCGCTGGTCAACCGGCACGTAGGGCCGGAGTTTTTCTCCTTCGTAGATGCACTTCGGGCGAATGAGCCGGTTGTTGTCCAGTTGCTCGATGATGTGCCCGCACCAGCCGGTTATGCGCGACACGGCAAAGATCGGCGTGTACAAGGGGATCGGGATGTCGAGCAGGTAATAGGTGTACGCCGCCGGAAAGTCCACGTTCGGGAACAGCCCCTTCTCCTGCTTGATGGTCCGCTCCACAACGTCGGCGATATCCGTCCACTTCGTGTCGCCCTTGCGTCGGGCGATCTCGTGGCCCATGTCGCCCATGATGCCGGACCGGCTGTCGCTTATCTTATACTCACGGTGGCCGAAGCCCATGATCTTCTTCTTCTGGGCGAGCGCGTCCTTCACGTACTGCTCGGCCTTGTCGGGCGAGCCAATCTCCATCAGCATCGCCATCGCCTTCTCGTTGGCGCCGCCGTGCAGCATGCCCTTCAAGGTGCCGATGGCCGAGACGACGCCGCTGTAGATGTCGCTCAAGGCCGAGACGGTCACGCGGGCACAGAAGGCCGAGGCGTTGTAGCCGTGCTCGGCGTATAGAACGAGCGACGTGTTGAGCGTCGCGACGGTGTAGTCGTCCGCCTTCTCGCCTTTGAGCATGTAGAGGAAGTTCGCCGCCGTGTTCAGCGACGGGTCGGGCTGAATCGGGTCTTGACCGTGCGCCACGCGCCAGCCGTTCGCTGCGATCGCGCCCATTTTCGCGGTCATGCGGACCGCCTTCCGCACGTTCGCGTCGTGATCGAGCGGACCCACTTCATAGTCAGGGTCGCTCGGGGCGAGGGCGGCAACGCCGACCTTCAGTTGGTCCATCGGGTGCGCGCCCTTCGGCACCTTCGCCATCACGTCGTAAACGTAGTCGGGGACTGAACGCTCAGACGCTAACTGGCTATTGAATCCGTCCAATTGGGCCCGCGTGGGAAGTTCCCCATAGAGGAGCAGATAGGCGGTCTCTTCGAAACCGCCCTCCTTCGCCAGTTCATGAACGTTGTAGCCTCGATAAACGAGTTGCGACTTTTCGATGTCAATCTCGCTGAGGTTGGTGGCTCCGGCGATCACCCCCTCGAGCCCTGGGCTGTAAGTTCCTGCTGCCATTGTGATTCGATCTCCTTGATGTTACAAATCGCCTTTCTCGGCCTCTTCGGCCAGGCGCCGGTCTAACGCCTCGTAGGCGTCGTATTCGATCAGGTCATACAACTCCCGGCGGGTCCGCATCCGGTCGAGGAGCCGCTCTTGAGTGCCCTCCTTCAGGAGGACCTGATAAGCATCTCCAACCGCCTTCAGCATGACCCGAAACGCGGTCATTGGGAAGATAACGAGATTGTACCCAATTGCACCGAATTCGGCGGCTGAAATGGGCGGTGTTTTGCCGAACTCCGTCATGTTTGCGAGAAGCGGGCCGGGCACACGCTCGCGGAAGGCCCGAAACTCGTCCTTCGACTGGAGCCCTTCGGGAAAGACGCAGTCCGCGCCCGCCTTCACGTAGCGCCTGCCGCGCTCGACCGCGTCCTCCAGGCCGTTCACGCCGCGCGCGTCGGTGCGCGCGATGATGAGAAAACCTGGGTCGGTTCGGGCTTGCACGGCGGCTCGAATCTTCGCGGCCATCTCTTGCGGCTCGATGACCTGCTTGCCCTCCAGGTGGCCGCATTTCTTGGGGCTCACCTGGTCCTCTATGTGCAATCCGGCGAGGCCCGCCCGCTCGAACTCGCGCACGGCGCGCATCACGTTCATCGTTTCGCCGTAGCCGGTGTCGGCGTCGGCTATGACCGGAGATTGGACGGCGGCGGTCACGTAAGCGGCCTGCCGCGCCATCTCGTCCAGGGTGAGGAGGGCGATGTCGGGAAGGGCGGTCAGGCTGTTCGTGACGCCCGCGCCGGACAGGTACAGCGCCCCGGCGCCGGCCTGCTCGGCGAGCCTGGCGGTGATCGCGTCGTAGACGCCCGGCAGGAGCACGATTCCCTGCTCCATCAGTTCGCGCAGGGCGGCGCCGGGAGAGGTACGCTTGGGGCGGATCACGGCCCGGAGGTTACCTGTCGCCTGTGCCGCGGCGGCATCCGGAGTGGGGGCATGACGAAGCGAGACGTATATGAGGTGATGTTTCGGGGGCTGGCGCTGGTGTTCGCCATCCTGACCATCGGGGCGTTCGCAAACTCCTTGTGGATGGTGCGAATGCAACTCAGATTTGCCGATCCGATCGGGCCCGGCGAGACGTTCTACATATTGCTGCCGGTTCTCGCGCGACCGATTCTATTCTCCATCTTCGCGCTCTGGCTCTGGTTCGCTGCCCGGGTAATCGCGGGAAGACTCACTCCCGGGGTTCTTCCGGAACCGTCGCCTTCCGGTCTCACCGCCCAAGAGCTGAAAGCGGTGGGGTTCGCCGGCATCGGCATGTACTTCCTGATCGCGGGTCTGGTTACTCTCGGCGGCTACGTTGCGATAATTTTAGGAGGCGAGGAACGGAGAGAGGTGCTGAGCTGGCAGATGTCCGCGAGTTCGACCCGCGTGCCTGAGCTCGCAGGCGCCGTGCTGAGCGTAGTCATGGGTGTGGTACTGCTCATCGGACCTCAGCGAGTGTGGAATGGCATTCGCAGGGCGGCCCTGACCTTCTGGCAGTTCTTCTGGAAACTTCCCGAAGAGGACGCGGGCGGCCGCGGAGACGACCGGTGAGGGCCACTCCCGAAGCCGCCGGTCCACTTTGGAAGCGCAGTGGATATCCTTTCAGAGAACGCCGAGATGTGCTGCGGTCATACACTGATGGCCGCTGAGCGATAGAGAAGAACGCCCCAGAGTGTAGAATCGCACAGAAAAGGCGCCGTACCCAAGTGGTTAAGGGAAGGGTCTGCAAAACCCTCATTCGGCGGTTCGAATCCGCCCGGCGCCTCCAAAGGTTTCGAAACGCATAACATGGACCAACAGCCGGAACGGGAAGCGCTGACGAAGGCGGGGATCGCCACCCCGCCGCCGCTGCGCATCGAGTGCCCGGTGTTCGAGGGCTCGCTGGCGGCGCTGTTTCACCTCGCGCGCGAAGGGCGCGTGGACCTCTCCGGGATTCCGCTCGCGCCGGTATGCGCGGCTTACATCGAATACTTGGAACAGGGCGGCCTGGAGGACATGGACGCCGCCGGCGCCGCCCTCCTCGCCCTCGCCTACCTGGTGGAACGCAAGGCGTGGGCGCTTCTGCCCATTGCCGACCCGCCGCCGCCCCAGGAACTTCCGGAACTGCCCGAGCCCACCGTGCACGAGTTCGCCGACGCCGTGGACGACCTGGCCGAGCGGCACCGCGAACGCGGGCGGCTCTTCTTCCGCACAGCGCCGGGCGAGGCCCCGGAATACGAACTGCCGATAGACCTCGGGGACGTGACCGCCGGCGACCTGGCGCAGGCCCTTGAAAGCCTGCTAAGCCGGGCCGAGCCCCTCGACATAGAGCCCGTAGCCCGCAGATGGCCGTCGCTCGTGGAGGTCATGGGAACGGTGATGCGGCGGCTGGAGGCGGGCGGCGGAAGCGGCGGCTTCGATGCAATGCTGCCTGATTCGTACACCCGATTGGACGCGGTGTTCGTCTTCTTGGCTGTACTCGAACTCTTGCGCCTGGGCAAGATTGCAGCGGAGCGCCGGGAGGGCGAGGTCTGGTTCCGGTTGGGAAAAAAGTGAATGACTGAGAATTTAACGGCGGCGGTTGAGAGTCTGCTGTTCGTTTCGGAAGCGCCCGTTACGGCATCCGACATGGCCGCCGCATTGGAGGCGACTGAGGCGGAGGTCGAGGCTGCGCTTCACAGGTTGGGAGCGCGCCTACAGCCGGAAAGCGGCCTGCAACTTGTGCGGCTGGCGGGCGGATACCAGATGTGCACCAGGCGCGAATTCGCCGAACCGATCGCCCGCTTCCTTCAGCAGCCGCAGCGCCGTCTCAGCCGTTCGGCGCTCGAAGTGCTGGCGGTGGTGGCCTATCGGCAGCCGGTCACCGCGTCGGAGATCCAGCAAGTTAGAGGCGTTCTGAGCGATCACTCGATTCGAACGCTGGTTGACAGGGGACTGATACACGGCAAGGACCGAAAACCTACACCCGGCCGGCCGATCCTATACGGCACTACGCAACAGTTTCTCCATCAGTTCAACCTCAACGACCTTTCCGAACTTCCCAGCCTGAACGGCGCGCCCGCGCCGGAGGAGGTCGGTTGAGGGTTGGCCCAGGCCTGATAGTTCTGTCCCTGGCCGCAGCGGCGAACGGATCAGACGCCGAAGTCTCAGCGCCGGAGAGCGGCCTCCCTGAAATAACCGCCGAGAGCGCGGTCGTGATGGACGCCGACTCCGGCGCGGTCCTTTTCGAGAAGAACGCAGGAGCCCCCCGTTACCCGGCGAGCACGACGAAGATCCTGACCGCCCTCCTGCTGATAGAGAACTGCAGCCCCGACGAGGTTATCATGGCTCCGCTCGACAGCCCAGAAGTGACCGGCTCGAGCCTTCACCTCAAGCCCGCTGAGGGGATTACGGCTGAGGACGCCCTGTATGCGCTGCTCGTTAGGAGCGCGAACGATGTGGCTCACGCCGTCGCCCGCCACATAAGCGGATCAGAGGAGGCATTCGCGGAACTGATGAACAGCCGCGCCGAAGAGATCGGGTGCCGGAACACCTACTTCATCAACCCGCACGGCCTGCACCATGACCAGCACGTCACGACCGCCTACGATATGGCGCTCATCGCGTGTGAAGCGATGCGGCACGAACGGTTTCGCGATGCAGCCGGTACGCGCAGAAAATGGATCGAGCGCTCGCTGGTACCGCAAGACCGGCTACTCATAAGCCGAAATAGGTTTTTGAACGAGCCCGGCGCCGAGGGCATCAAGACAGGGTTCACCTCCCCGGCTGGGCGCTGTTTTGTCGGCTCGAAGAGCCTGGATGGGTGGAGGGTGATTTCTGTCGTCCTCTCAAGCGAGGACTGGTTGGCCGACACGAACGCGCTTTTCGACTGGACCTCCGAGACCCTTGAGCGCCGCACAGTTTTTGGGGCCGGGGACCTGGTCGGCGCGGCCCCGGTGAAAGGCGGCGCCCGGCCCGTCGTGAGGGGCAGGGCGGAGCGTGACGTGCGGGCAATCCTTTTCCGTGGCGGGCCTGACCGAGGCGTCAGTATCGAATGGCGAGAACTCAAGGCGCCGGTTCTTGACGGGGATCGAATCGGAACCATCAGACTGGCGGCCGCTAACGGTGAGGCTGTCGAGGTCCCGGTGTTGGCGGCGGAATCCGTCGCCCGCGCTCCGTTCTGGCGCTCGCCTTTCGCCTGGGCCGGTGCGCTCGGGCTCTTGATAGGCGTCGCCTTCGCCGGGCATCGCCTTTTGAATCGCGCGTGAGGAGCAACACACCGCCCGAGGACACCGCTGCATAATGAACCGCGCATGGTGGAACGGCTTCAAAAGATAATGGCGGCGGCGGGCGTCGCGCCCCGCCGAAAGTGCAAAAGGATAAGCAAAAAGGGCCGTGTA
>JADFGT010000115.1 GCA_022567555.1 Armatimonadota bacterium
CGCTCAATGACCTTCGGCAGTTCACGCCCGGCGGCGAACTCTCGCCACTCATCTTCGAGCGGCCTTGCTTGTCCTCCTCGGCCCGCTTCGGAAACCGCCGGCCGCGCGACTTCGATGTCAAGGCGATAATAAACCGTTCTCGCTTTCAACTCGCGAAGAAAATCGCCCGGAATCTCCGCCCGCGCAACGGGATGCACGTTCGCTAACCGCTGCCGGACAACCGGCAGTTCCTCGGCGTCCCATGTCGCGGCGGCGAGCATCCGTTCTCCGGTCTCGGCGCCGGAAAGCCCGGCAGCGTCAATGGCGGGGAGATCAATCACGCCCCGCACTGGACGCACTTCTATGAACTCAAACCCGCCCTTTTCGGAATCGAACAGGTGCCAGCCTTTCGGGTGAGACGCTTCTTCCCAGATGTTCGTTGACGTGAAGTCGGTAGAGCCGCAATACGCAGCGTTCGCCCTCAGCTCTTTTCGCACATGATAATCCCCGAGCGCTACGTAGTCCCACTTATCGGGGTGCAACTCATCGAGTTCGAAGTCGGCGCTGCTCAAACGCAGGCCGGCGTCCAGACCGTGCGCCGCCAAGACCGCCACACTCTTTCCGGCCCTCGGCCGGAGGTCATACTCTTTCCTTTGCTCGATGCCTCGGCTCGGCACCGCGAGTAGTTCCAAGTCAATCCCGATGTTCAGGGCAGTTATCTCGTCCACGATCGTGTGAACGCCCGGGATGCTGCCACGCCCCTCCGGGTTTCCGAACAAGCGCAGGATGCAACCGGCCTCCACGCTTCTCGGGGTCTCATGGTTTCCGGCCAAGATCACAAACGGCCGCGCGCTGCGCGCTTCCTGGGCCGATGAGATGCGCCGAAACGCGTTGACGATTGTGTGATTGCTCGGCCGCACCGTGTGAAAAAAATCTCCGGTGTGCAGTATCACGTCCGGGTCGCGCTCCATAATTGAGTCGAGAAAGCGCTCGAACGTTTTGAAAACGTCAACTTCGCGCTGGTTCAGACCGTTCGGCGCGGTTCGGCCGTAAGCGCGGTAACCCAGGTGAGTGTCGCTGAAGTGCGCTATCCTCACGGCGTTCCCTCTTTGTCAGCGACCTGTCGCACGCTGCCGTCGGCCCAGATCGCGTTGTTGCCCCCGGCGCGCGGCTCCTCGGGAAGCGACGTGAACGGGTCGCTCGCGTTCCTCTCCAGATTATCGCTGTCATAAATGACCGGGGTTTCGGCGGGGTCCTCCACCTCGTGGGCCCATACCGATGATAGTTCGCTGTTGAACGCGTAGCCGTATACGTCTTCAGCGTATTCGAGGTCGGGACAGCGCAGTTTTTTCTGCTGGTCCTCTTCGCTCAAGTCTCCGGCATGCAGAAACAACGATATCTCATCCATCCAGCGGTCTGCCGGCGGATAGGCGTCGTTGCTCTCAAGGTACAGCATCAAGCCGGCGCTCAATTCCTTAAGGTTGTCCAAGCATGCGCCCGGTTCATAATTACGCTTCTTTCCGGCCTCAAGCCACTTAGGTATGAGCGGCACCAGCGGTCCGAGCCAAATCAGAAGCGCAGCCAGAAGGACACCGCAGCCGACAAGTTTCCAAACACGCTTGCGCTTCCGCACTAAGTCACACCACCAACTTTATCGTGATTATCTCAAACGGCCTGTAGTCGAACTGCACCGTGCCGTCAACCATGTCCAGCTCTCCGAGTTCTTTCTCCATCAGGTCGCAGAGGTAGGCCGCCTTCACCTGCTTGGCGCACACGAGTTCGGCCCGGCCTCTTGAGTTGTGGGCCTCATAGAGCCGCACAATCATGTTGTCGCTGTCTTCCGCCTTTTTGACCGCTTCGACCACAATGTTCCTGTCCTCGCACACGACGAGCCGCCTGCCGTTCTCCGCCTCCCCGGGACCCTTGCCTATGAAGCAGCACCGCAAGGGCGCGTTGAGAGCGTAGGCCGCCTGTACGACTCCTGCCCAGTTATACGCCCCGAAGTGCGGAAGCAGAACATAGGTGAAACGATGCCGGCCCATGTCGGCCTCGGGGTCCGGCGCTTTGGGCGAGCGCAGAAGCGTAAGCCGCATCACGTTTCCCCGCACGTCATGGCCGTATTTGCAGTCGTTCAGCAGCGCCGCGCCCTGGTCGCCCTCGCTTAGGTCAATCCATTTGTGTGCGCAGATTTCATATTTCGCCATGTCCCAACTGGTGTTGGCGTGCGTCGGGCGTTCGAGGTTTCCGAACTGAATCTCGCACGTGACGCGCGCGGTGTTTACATTCACCGGAAACGCCACCTTCAGCATCTTCTCATCTTCATGCCAGTCAATAACTGTGTCGAACCGGATGCCGGGGGTCGGGCCGAGGCTGACGCGCTGGATGATGCGGCTGTTCCCGAACCGCCTCTCCACCTCGGCCGCGACGCGCACCGGCCCGCGCTCGACGATCTCAAAGCGTTCGCTCCGCGTGAGGTCCTTTTGCGTCTCAAAGGCGAACAGGTCGATGTCCCACGCGCTCCATGCAACCGGCCGGTCGTCGAACAGTTGAAAAAGATTGGCAAGTTTGCCCGGCTCGATGTGCTCCGTCTGGTCCTCCAACGAGACGACGCTCGTGATGTTTCCGTGCGCGTCGAAGCGAACCGCCCACGTGTCGTTTTCCAGCTTTCGGGGACTCGCCTTCAGCCTCGGACGCGTGGCGGGCGCGTCGGACCGGAAATCGCCGACGGCCACCGCCCCGAGCGCCGCCTCCGGGACCGGAAAGATGAGCGCCGGATCCCCGAACTCCTCTATTAGTTGCACGGGCACCGACTCCCCGCAGCAAACGAGAGATTGCGGAGTTTTTCCTTTAGGCGCACTTACCCGGCCTTCGCTCACCACGTCGGCAAACTGAAACAACGCGGCGGGGCGCTGGGTCCCGGTGGTGTCCATACCTGCGCTTATGCGTTCAAGGCTCTGCCGCAAGAGGCTTTCCGCGTGCGCCGCCGTTTCTTGGTACTCCCTTTCCGCCTCCTCGTACACCGCGCGAACGCTGGTCCCCGGGATGATGTCGTGGAACTGGTTGAGGAGCACCGTTTTCCAAAGGGACTCGAGATCGGCGGCCGGATACGCGGAAGGGAAGTCCGGCTCGAAACAGCAGAGCAGTTCCAGGTCGCGCAGAAGGAACTCGAGGACACGGTTCCATTTTTTTGTTTTCGCCTGCGTCGTATATGTGCCTCGGTGAAGTTCAAAGTAGAGTTCGCCCACCCACTCCGGCAGGTCGCGGCTCTTCTCCTTCGCCTCCTCGAAGAACTCCCTGGCCTTTCTCCATTCGAGTTGGGGCATGGCCGGCGCGCGCGCCGCGCGACGCAGGAACTCAATCTGCTCCGCCGCCGGGCCGCCGCCGCCGTCTCCGTGACCGAAAACGTAAAGGCCGTAGTCGCACCTCGCATGGTCGCGGTGTTCGGAGATATGTTTGCGAATCTGCGAGGGCAGGCAGTTCCCGCAGTAGGTGTCGGCGGGCGGGAAGTGGGTCCAAACGCGGGTGCCGTCAATCCCCTGCCACCAGAACGTGTTGTGCGGAAACCTGTTGAACTGGTTCCAGGAGATCTTTTGCGTGAGGAAATACTCAATTCCGCATTTGGACAGTATCTGCGGCAGGGCCGCCGAATAACCGAACACGTCCGGCAGCCACAGGTCCACGGTTTCAATGTTGAACCGGCTGGCGAAATACCGCTTGCCGTAAAGGAACTGCCTTACCAGCGACTCCCCGCCCGGCAGGTTCATGTCGGCCTCGACCCACATGCTGCCGAGAGGCTCCCATTGACCCTCCGCTATCTTGTCCTTCACACGTTCGAACAGTTTCGGATACTGGGTCTCCAGCCATTCATACTGCGCCGGCTGGCTGTGGACGAACGTGTACTCCGGGTACTCGTCCATCAGCGCCAGCTGCGTTGCGGCGGTGTGCGCCATCTTCTTCATCGTGATTTGCAGGGGCCAGAGCCACGCTGTGTCAAGGTGCGCATGGCCCACCGGTGTTAGGAAGTGATAACGGTCCACTCGCCTCGGCGCCGTTGCCTCGCGAAGTGTGCGCCTCGCCGCGATCAGGCTCTCCTTGCGTTCCGGATCGAACAGGTTGACCGTTTCGTTGAGACCGCGCAGCAGGTGCTCACGCGCAACGTCACCCTCCGGAAGCGATTTCAGCAGGTCGGCCGCGAACCGGCAATCGAGATAGAACTGCCAGAGCTCCTTGTCGAACGTGCGGATCGCGACCTCACCCACCTCGAAAGGCTCAGGTTCCGGCTCTCCCATGCGCCCGTGCACACGAACCGCGGGGTGGTGCCCATACGCTTGCACCAACAGGTCCACGCGCTCGCCGCCCCTCGCCGAAGACGAGATCCGATAGTGGGGATGGACTCGGTCAAGCCCCCAAATCGGTGAGTTCGCCTTCCACACGGTGCGCTCGCCACCCACTTCGAGCCGCGCTACGACCTCCTTTCCGGCCCACGGCCTCGGGACCGTTCCCGTCGCGCGGAACCAGACGGTCCTCCACACGGGGCCCCAGCGAAAGCCCGGCTCGACCGGCGTGAATTCGGCTCTCGACGCCTTGCCCTGGTTGGCGTGGGGCTCCCCGCAGAACTCGACCCGCAGCGGAACGGCCTCGCCGAAAAGGCGCGGCTCCAGGAAGAGGCGAATGAACTGCTCGATGCGCTTTTCGGTGAGTTCGGCGTGCTTGAGCATCTGGTGACGTCCGGGCGGGGATTGCGCGTAACGGTTCGCCGGGAGCCGCCGGTCTCCTGCCGCAACGGGACAATTGAGACTTTTAGCAGTATCATGGTATTGTATATTTATGGACGCAACCCTCTTGGCGTTCGTGGCTCTCTTCTGCCGCTGGAGGGGCAGGGCTGCACCCGCCCTGCCTCCCCGCGCGTGGGGCCTCGTTGGGGAAGAGGTCCGGGGCGGGCCGCCGCAGACGCTTGCTCGCCGCCTCAGGTCGCGAGGGGTTCCTGAGGCCGCCGTCCTGCTGGAAGACAGAGGCCTGGCCTCGGAGAGCGCGGCGCGCGTGGATCGCCTGGCTGAGGAGGGTTGGCGGCCCTCAACTCCATTCTCGCCGACATTTCCGCGCCGGCTGGCTCTCACGCTCGGCGCCGCCTGTCCGCCCGTCCTCTGGGTGAAGAACGAGGCGCCGGAACTGGCGGGGCAGGCTGTCGGAATCGTCGGCAGCCGCTCGCTCCGTCCGGACGAGGCCCACTTCGCTGCGGAGGCGGGCGAGGAGGCGTCGCGGATGGGTTTCGCCCTGTTTTCGGGGGGCGCGAGAGGGACGGACCGTAGGGCGGTCGCCGGCGCCGTTGGGGCCGGCGGATTCGGGGCGCACTTCCTGCCGGGCGGAAGCCCACGCCGGCTCCCGGCGGGCGGCGCGCTGCTAAGCCTCGACCCGGAGGCGCCGCCGTTTGACAGAATCGCGGCACTGCAGCGGAACCGGTGGATCTATGCGGCTTCCCGGACGGTGGTGATCGTGAGCAGCAGGTTCGGCACGGGCGGCAGTTGGGCCGGCGCGATCGAGGCGAAGCGCTCGCGCCTGACACCGTTAATCGTTTTCATGGCGGACCCGCCCAGCCTTGGCAACGAGGCGTTATGGCGGCTCGGAGCGGCCGGCGTCCGCAACGTGGACCAGTTGCGGCAGGCGATCCTTCGCGCGACCTGCGACCCGGTGAGGCTGGCCATCTGAACGGCTCGGTCATGCCCCAAACACCGCCTACTCCGGCAACAGCACGCCGCCTTCAATCCCATAACCGACCAGACCGATGAGCCAGTAGCCGACGCCGAGCAGGGCGAGAGTCCAGACCCCTACGCCGAACATACCGACGCACAGCGGGGCGGCCGCGAACTGCCCGATCCCAACCCCGTAACTGACCACAAACTGGCCCACGGCCAGGAACCGCCCGAAACCGAACTGCGCCAGCACCAGGTCGCCCACCGCATACTGGCCGACCGCAACGACCGCCCGGGCGACGCGCGCCTTCCCGGTGATCGGATTGCGCCCGTAGGCCAACTGGAACAGCGGCCTGCCTCCCAACCGCGAGGCTACAGTCACCTGCGCCTCGGCCTCCTTTTCGGTGACCGACGGCGCCGGAGCGCCACATCCGGGACACGCCTGCGCGTTCGGGCTCACTTCGCGGCCGCACTCGCGGCAGCGCACCATGCGTCCTTTTCTTTCCACTTGCACGTTCTTACCACACCGCGACGCCTGACCTGGTGAGAGAAAGGGCGCTCCCGGCTCGTCTATATCCCATGCCGTGCTTGCATCGCTCTGCGTCCTCGCTGCGACCGCCTCGCTGCAGCTGGGGTGGCGCGCCGGGACACCCGAGCCGGTCTTGGACGCCGACCCTGGCTTCATCGAACTATATTGGAAAGCATGGGAGAACTATCAGGCCGCCGTCGTACAGGACGCCAGGCCCGCGCTCTTTCCGCCGCGCTTCGTCGCTCCGGGCGGCAGGGTCGCGTTCGACGAAGCGACGACTTACCCGATCTTCTCGCGGTGGGCCTGGCGGGCCACTCCGACATCCGCCACTCTCGACCTCGCGCTCACGAGCATGGCGCACGCCGGCTCCGCGTCGGAGGCGATACTGGCGAGCGACGGGTCGAGCGTCGGCGAAGCGACCGGTCCCCCTCTGCTGGGTCTCTGCATCTGGAGCCTGTATGAACTGACCGGAGACAGGAGGCTCCTCGAAACCCGGTTCTCGCCCGCCGTGCGCCGCCACGGCTATTTGCTGTCGGTGTATGAGCCGGAGGAGGGGCGGAGGTTCGTCCCCGCGCCCTTCTCGGTCTTGCCGGGACCGCGCGGCCCGCAACCGCAGGTGTCGGCCGAGGCGACAGGCCTGCTGCTGCAAGACGCCGAGTTCCTTCGCCGGTGCGCCGCCGAACTGAAGGTCGTCCGGTCAGAGCGTCTGTTCCGGCAGACGGTCGAGAGCGAAGTGCGGCGGCTGAAGGAGCTGTGGCACGAGGAGACGTCCTCCTTTCGTGGACGGGATGAGGAGGGTGAGCCGCTCGAACACCCGTCACTTCCCTGCATGTGGGCTCTCATCGGCGGCCGCTTTCAGGCGGACTTCGCCCGCAGGGCGACCTCCCCTCTGGCCGACACCGAACGGTTCGCTCGACTTCTCTCGTACCCATCGTTGCCGAAGAGCGACCCGGCTTACGATCCTGCGTCGGGCGTTTTTCCACTGCACCAGTACCTCACGCTCCGCGCCCTTATCGACAATGGGATGCGCAATGCAGCCGGATACGCCGCCGAGAACATGCTTCGCGGCTACCTCCGCGCGGCCGGAGAGGACCTCGCCCTTTACAGCGAATACGGGC
>JADFGT010000040.1 GCA_022567555.1 Armatimonadota bacterium
CGGTCGTTTACTTGGATGAAACCGGCAACAGTTTCAGGGAGGAGGAGATTCCAGACGATCTCCGAGCCCTGGCGGCGGAGTACCGGGAGAAGATGATGGAGGCGTGCGCCGACGTGGACGACTCCATCATGGAGCGTTTTCTGGAGGGGAAGGAGATTGGGGAGGAGGAGGTCCGGGCGGCGCTTCGCCAGGGCACGCTCACTAATAAGATCGTGCCGATCATCTGCGGGAGTTCCTTCAAGAACCGGGGTGTCCAGGCCCTGATGGACGCCATCGTTTACTACTTGCCAAGCCCGGTGGACGTGGGCGGCGCACGCGGGACAAACCCGGATACCGGCAAGCAGGAGGAGCGGCCCCCGGACGACGATGCCGGGCTCTGCGGACTGGCATTCAAGATCGTGACCGATCCTTACGTGGGGCGCCTCACGTACGTGCGAATCTACAGCGGCACGCTGAAGAAGGGCACTCGCTGCCTCGTCGCCTACCGCGACTCGCAAACGAACGCGTTCGTGACCCGGAAGGAGCGGGTGGGCCGAATCCTGCTCATGCACGCAAACAACCGGGAAGATGTGGATGAGGTGTACGCCGGCGACATCGTCGGCGTTATAGGACTGAGCGACGTGACCACGGGTCACACGGTGTGCTCCCTGGATGCGCCGATCGTGCTGGAGGCGATAGAGTTCCCCGAGCCGGTGATCTCAATCGCTATCGAGCCGAGGTCAAAGGCGGACCAGGAGAAGTTGGCGCAGAGCCTCCAGCGGCTGTCCCAAGAGGACCCGACCTTTCGCGTTATCACCGACGAGGAAACGGGCCAAACGATAATCAGCGGCATGGGTGAACTGCACTTGGAGATCATCGTGGACCGCCTCGGCCGCGAGTTTGGCGTGAAAGCGAACCAGGGACGGCCGATGGTCGCGTACAAGGAGACCGTGCGCACCCGCACCAAGGCGGAGGGGAGGCACATCCGGCAGACCGGGGGCGCCGGACAGTATGGGCATGTGGTCATCGAGATGGAGCCTCTGCCGCCGGGGTCCGGGTTGGAGGTCGAGGACAAGATTGTGGGCGGTTCTATCCCGAAAGAGTTCATTCGGTCGGTGAAGACAGGAATTCGCCAGGCGATGGAGAGCGGCGTGCTGGCCGGATACCCGGTGGTGGACGTGAAGGTTACGTTGGTGGACGGGAGTTTCCATGAGGTGGATTCCAGCGAGAACGCATTCAAGCAGGCGGCGGTCTTGGCCTTCCGCGACGCGATGCAGAGAGCGCACCCGGCCCTGAAGGAGCCGGTCATGCACGTTGAAATCACGACCCCGGAGCAGTATCTGGGGGATGTGATCGGAGACATCCAGGCGCGGCGTGGGCGCATCGAGGGGACGGAGCCAGCACTGGGCGGTGTGCAGATAGTAAAATCGCTGGTGCCGCTGGCGGAGATGTTCGGCTACGTGACGTCGCTGCGATCCTTGTCGCAGGGGCGAGCGACACCCAATGTGACGCCGTCGCACTATGAGGACGTGCCTCAGGGTGTGGCGGACGAGATTATCGCAAAGGCTCATGGCGGCAGCAGAGTATAGGAGGTGACGAGTGGCAAGAAAGAAGTTCGAGAGGACTAAACCGCATGTCAACATAGGAACGATCGGTCACGTGGACCACGGCAAGACGACGCTGACGGCCGCGATTTCGCGCGTGCTTAACGCAAAAGGTCTGTCCGAGGTGTATAGGTTCGACCAGATTGACGCGGCGCCGGAAGAGAAGGCGCGCGGCATCACGATAAACATCTTCCACGCGGAGTACGAGACTGAGAACAGGCATTACGCGCACGTGGACTGCCCCGGCCACGCCGACTACATCAAGAACATGATCACGGGCGCGGCGCAGATGGACGGCGCGATCCTGGTTGTCAGCGCGGCTGACGGTCCGATGCCTCAAACCAGGGAGCATATTCTCCTGGCACGACAGGTGAACGTTCCTTCCATCGTTGTTTTCCTGAACAAGTGCGATCTGGTGGACGACCCGGAATTGCTCGAGGTGGTTGAACTCGAGGTGCGCGACCTGCTCAACAAGTACGGATTCCCGGGCGATGACACGCCGATTGTCAAGGGTTCGGCGCTCAAGGTGATGGAGCAGGAGCCGATAAACCTGGAGGATGAGGAAACGAAGCACATCCTGGAACTGATGGATGTGGTGGACAGCTTCATACCGGAGCCCACGCGGGAAACGGACAAGCCGTTCTTGATGGCTGTTGAGGACGTGTTCACCATCACCGGTCGCGGCACCGTGGCCACCGGTCGCGTTGAGCGCGGGTTTCTGAAGCCGATGGAGGACGTCGAAATCATCGGCTTGAGAGATGAGCTGATGAAGACGGTCGTAACCGGAATCGAGATGTTCCGCAAGACGCTGGAAGACGCGCGCGCCGGTGACAACGTCGGACTCCTCCTGCGCGGCATTGAACGCGATAAGATCGAGCGCGGCATGGTCGTTGCGAAACCGGGATCAATCCATCCGCACACCAAGTTCGATTCAGAGGTGTACGTCCTCAGTAAGGATGAGGGTGGGCGCCATACGCCGTTCATGACCGGCTATCGTCCGCAGTTCTACTTCCGCACGACCGACGTGACCGGCCAACTGCACTTGCCCGAAGGCATTGAGATGGTGATGCCGGGTGACAATATCAAAATGACGGTCGAACTGATACAGCCGATCGCGATGGAAAAGGGCTCCAAGTTCGCCATTCGCGAGGGAGGCCGGACCGTCGGCGCAGGGACAATCACAAATGTATCTGAGTGATGATGCGTTGCGGCTGTTGGGACCGGACCCGAAAACTGAAAACTGAAAGCAATGCGCACGGATAGAGTAAGGATCAAACTGAAGGCCTACGACCATAGGGCCATAGATCAATCGGCCCAGAAAATTGCCGAGACGGCCCGGCGTACGGGCGCAAGGTTGAGCGGGCCGGTGCCGTTGCCCACTTCGATCCGTAAGTTCTGTGTGATCAAGGGTCCGCATATTGACAAGGAGTCCATGGAGCATTTCGAGATCCGGATACATAAAAGGCTGATAGACATCTTGGAGCCGACCACCAAAACAATTGACGCGCTGATGCGGCTGGACCTGCCGAGCGGTGTGGACATTGAGGTGAAACAGGGGTAAGAATCTGTCAGGTTTTCACTCATGAGTTCGGCGTTGGCTGTTGAAGACCGAGAACTGGAAACCGAAAACGTAGAATCGAGTCCAGAATGATGTTGCCGGGAATATTGGGCAGAAAAGTTGGAATGACGCACCTCTTCGACGAGGAGGGGCGCATGGTGACGGTTACCGTGATTGAGGCCGGGCCCGTCGTTATCACGCAAGTCAAGACTGAGGAGAAGGACGGATATGACGCCGTTCAAATTGGCTTTGAAGAGATCAAATCTCGAAAACTGACGTTCCCGGAGGCGGGGCACTTGCAGAAGGCGGGGGCTCCGCCTCTTCGAGTTTTGAGGGAGCTCCGCTGCAGAGCTGAGGGCGCAGAACCAGGCCAAAAGGTCACTGTGGATATCTTTCAGCCGGGGGACCGTGTGAGGGTGGTAGGCACCACCAAGGGCCGCGGATTCGCCGGCGTGATGAAGCGGCACGGATTTCGCGGCCAGCACGCTTCGCACGGCTTTACGACGCATCGCCGGCCGCTTTCGTCCGGCGCCACCGGACCGGCACGCGTCTTCAAGGGCAAGCGAGGCCCCGGCCACATGGGAAACATACGAGTCACGCAGAAAAGCCTGCGAGTAGTGAAAGTGGACGCCGAGCGCAACCTGCTCCTGGTCAGCGGCAGCGTTCCGGGCGCGAACGGGGGGCTCCTGCAGATTCTGAAAGTGGAAACGAACTGATGGCGACGTTGAAAGTGTTGGACAGCGAAGGCAAAGCAAAAGGCCAGGCTAAGGTGAGCGAATCGCTCACCGTCACAGACGCGGGCCTGGGCGTGCTGCATCGCGTAGTCGTGGCGGAAGAGGCGAACCGTCGTCAGGGCACGCACTCCACCAAGACGCGGGCCGAGGTCCGTGGCGGCGGCCGAAAGCCCTTTCGCCAGAAAAAAACGGGCCGGGCCCGGCAGGGCTCGATTCGCGCGCCGCATCTTACTCATGGCGGCGTGGCGCACGGTCCGAAACCACGCAGTTACCACAAGAAGGTCAACAGGAAGGAGCGGCGGCTCGCTCTGAGGACCGCCTTTGCGTCGCGTGTGGAAGGCGGCGACGTTATAGTGGTGGACCGCATAGAGTTTGAAATACCGAAGACGAGAGATGCGCGCGTGTTGCTCGAAAAGGTAGGGGCGTCCGCGCGGCGTGTTCTGGTTGTCTTGCCGGAATGCGATGACACGGTGTTGAAGAGTTTTCGCAACCTGCCTAATGTTGTTGTTCGTACGGCGCCGTCTGCCGAAGGAAAGGTGGGAAAGGAAGGCAAGGCCTCGCGAGCACAGCCGTTCAGCACCCGGGACCTCTTGCTCGCGCACAAGATTGTGGTGGCGAAAGACGCCTTGAAGGCGATCGAGGAGGCGTGGTCATGAGCCGGGACCCGCACTCTATCATCCTGAAGCCGCGCCTCACCGAGAAATCCGTACTCCTGGCGGAAGAGGGCAAGTATGTGTTCTTGGTTTCGCCGGAGGCCAACCGCATCGAGATTGCGCAGGCGATTGAACTGATTTACAACCGGGGAAAGAAAAAAAAGGACCGTATCAAGGTTTTCAAAGTCAATGTGATCAATACCAAGGGAAAGACGCGGCGTACCGCCGGACGAGTAAGGGGAAGAAAACCGAACAGAAAAAAGGCGATCGTTACGTTGGAATATGACCAGAGGCTGGAAGGATTCGGAGTGTAGGCGATGGGTGTTAGAAAGCATAAGCCGACTTCGCCGGGACGACGGTTTCTGATCACGTCCGATTATTCGGAACTCACCAAAGGAAAGCCTGAGAAGAAGCTGTTGACGAAGCTGAGCTGTACGGGCGGAAGAAACAACACCGGCCGGACAACTGCCTACCATCGCGGCGGCCGCAATAAACGCCGATACCGCATCATCGACTTCAAGCGCAACAAGGACGGGATTCCGGCAAAGGTGGCTGCGATCGAATACGACCCGAACCGAAGCTGCCGAATCGCGCTTCTTCACTATCAGGACGGGGAAAAGCGGTACATCTTGGCACCGGCGGAAATCAGCGCGGGCGACCAACTGATGAGCGGCGCCGGCGCGGAAATTCGGCCCGGCAACTGCCTGCCCATTGTGAGAATCCCTCTGGGCACGCGAGTGCACAACATCGAGTTACAGCCCGGCCGCGGAGGCCAGATGGCACGCTCAGCGGGCATGTCCGCGCAGATCATGGCTAAAGAAGGCGGCTACGTGACGCTTAGGCTTCCCAGCGGTGAAATGCGCATGGTGCTTGGGACTTGCCGGGCCACTGTGGGCGAGGTCGGAAACGCCCAGCATGAGAACGAGGTGCTCGGGAAGGCCGGCAAGAAGCGGGGCCTTGGCTGGAGACCGCATGTGCGCGGTGTCGCTATGACGCCGCGCGACCACCCCCATGGCGGCGGAGAGGCGAAATCGCCGATCGGGCGTAAGAAGGGTCCAGTGGACCGATGGGGCAACAAGGCGCTGGGTGCGAAGACGCGGCGCAACAAGAAATCCGACCGGTTTATCGTTAGAAGGAGGAAGCGCTAATGCCCCGGAGCATCAAAAAGGGTCCATTTGTTGACGACCACCTAATGAAGAAGATTGACCGCCTGAACGCAGACGGTCAGAAGCAGATTGTCAAAACGTGGTCGCGGCGCAGCACGATCGTGCCTGAGATGATCGGCCACACGATCGCAGTGCATGACGGCCGCAAGCATGTTCCTGTCTATATCACGGAGGACATGGTCGGACACAAACTCGGGGAGTTTGCGCTGACCCGAACATTCCGTGGACACGCCGGCGGCAAGGGCGAGCGAAAGAGCACGGTGCATTAAGCTATGAGTGTGGGAACTTTGATAACTGCGTTGACTGCGGCCGGAATCGTGGCGGCAGGCCTCGGCGCCTCGCAGGAGCCGGAGGCCGAAAAGGTAAGCGTTCGCCTCGAACGGACATACAATCCGGACGAGACCCAGGCGTACACTTTTTCGTTTGCGCTCGAGATGCCGGAGGCGGGCGAACTCAAGATGTCCGGCGGCTTTACGCGCAAGGTCATAGAGATGCTGGATGAAGGGTGGGCGGAGATCGAGACGTCGATTGACAGTATGACGGTGAGCTTCGGCGACGTGGAGATGCCCACGGGCGAACTGCCCGAACCGGAGACGGAAAAGTTCGACAAATATGGTATGCCGGCGAAGATCGATTTGTCCGGAAACGAGAGCATCGCCATCGTCCTTTTGGGCGGCTATGTTCCAGCCATGGAAGTGGAACTCAAAGGGAAGTTTCCGATTGAATGGGAATCGGAAGACGGTGAGATAACAATTGAGGGTGAGGGGGAACTGGTTGCGACCGGACGTCTCTATGAAGAACATGTTGCCAAACTGGAATTGAACTTCACATTCTCGCCCGTGGACGAGGCGGCAGGCGAACTGAAGGTCACGGCCTATGTGAACTCAGAGACGTGCAAACTGGTTAAGGCCGTTGGCACTGTGACGATTGATGACCCGAATGCCGGTGAAATCACCGGCTCGTTCGAAGTCAAGAAGGTGAGGGATAAATGAGGCGCATTTCATATCTGGTTGCGGTCGCTTTGCTCGCGGCGCTCGCGTCGGCCTTGCAAGACACGGTACGGCTCGAGCGCGTGTACAAAACGGGCGATATGGATTCCTACAGCTTCGCCTTGGCGATGACGACCGGGGGCGGGAGCGTTGACCTTTCCATGAAGGTTACGCACATAGTCAAGAAAGTTGACGAGGACGGTGTTGCAGATGTAGAAATGCAATTTGCCGACCTCGCTGTGGTTTTCAATGACCAGGAGATGAATCCGCCTGCGCCCCCTTCTTTGACCTTACGGGTGACGAAACATGGCTTGCCGGTGGGCCAGAAACTTGCGAGGGGCCAGGGCCAGAGCATGAACCTTGTCTTCCTCCGGTATCTGAGTCTTGTGCCGGATCAGGCCGTCAAGGTGGGCGAGAAGGTTGATATGAATTTCACGGATCCGGAGAACTCGAAAACTCGTGTGACCGGAGACTTTAGCGTCGAGAGCGTCAGGCGGGGCGAGGCGAAGACCGTATCGCACCTGGAGATTTCGGTGGACGGCATGGGGCAGGTGATGAGGATGGTGCGGACCGCGTGGTTCGATGTGAAGACGGGAAAACTGAAGCGTGCGGAGGGCACGGTAAGCAACTTGGCGGGCGGACCGGAAGGACTGGGAGCCGTTGATGCGATCCAGTTCACATATGAGCGGGCAAAGTGATGGAGTCATCGAGTGGAAGTTAGAGCAACCGCAAAATGGATGAGGGTTCCGCCTCGCAAGGCGAGGCTCGTGGCGCGTCACCTGAAAGGCAAGCACGCGGTGCGCGCGCTTGCCGAACTTCGCTACCATCCGGCGAAGAGCGCTCGCCTTCTGAGCAAGGTGATTCGGAGCGCCGTGGGAAACGCCGTTGAAAACGAAGAGTTAAGCCCCGATACTCTTGTCATCTCTCGCATTGTGGTTAATGAGGGCTTTCGGTTCAAGCGCCTGAGGCCGAGGGCGATGGGGCGGGCGAACCGCATCGCTAAGCGCACCAGCCACATCACAGTCATTCTGGAGCCCGGGGAGCCATTTGAAGTCCGCCGGTCCAACGCCAAGCCGAAGCCGCGCCCGAAGTTCGAAGCGCCGAAACCGCAGAAACCTCAGGGGAAGGCGGATGAGGCGGAGGTCGGGCGTGAGGCGGTAGAGGAACCCACCGAAGAGCAGCAGGCGGCGGAGCGGGCGCAAGGGGCCGAAACAGAGAGCGAAGAGACCGCCGAAGGCGAGAAGGCCGCCGAAGACTCGAAAGGGAGTGCTGAGACGGCAGACACAAAGGAAGAGAAGGAGTCGTAAGTGGGGCAAAAGGTTCATCCGATAGGATTTCGCCTTGGCGTGATACGCGACGCGGACAGCCGGTGGTTTACGGACAAGAAGCATTATCCGGAATTGCTTCTCGGTGACTACGAGATTCGGAAGTTCATCAAGAACCGGCTGGGGTACGGCAACATCAGCCGTATTGATATCGAGCGTGCGGCGAACAAAGTGCGCGTTACGCTGTTTACGGCGCGGCCCGGGGCAGTCATCGGGCGTGGCGGCCGAGGCATTGACGACCTCACAAAGAACCTACAACAGATGGTGTCCAAACGGGACAAGGACGCACGAGTACATGTAAACGTCAGCGAGGTTAGGCAGCCCGAGTTGGATGCGCAACTGGTTGCAGAGAACGTGGCACAGCAATTGGAGCGAATGATATCCCATCGCAGAGCGATGCGCCAAGCGGTCACCAGATGTCTGCGAATGAACGGCCGCGGGATAAAGATCAGTGTAAGCGGACGGCTGGGAGGCGGCGAAATTGCGCGGAGCGAAACGACAAAGTTCGGCAAAGTTCCGCTTCACACATTGAGAGCGGATATTGACTACGGCTTCGCAGAGGCGGCCACAAAAGCCGGTCGGATCGGCATCAAGGTTTGGATTTACAAAGGCGAGATCCTGCCCGAGAAGGCTCAGGCAGCGGAAGCGGCGGCCCGCAAGAAGGCCGTTGAGGCCGCGGCTGCTCGTCAGGCGCCTGAGGAAGACGCTGCAGAGAAAGCAGCAGGGGCCGAGGGAGCTGAATCGCAGGAGGCGCCGGCCGAATCTGTGACAAAGAGCAGAGCGCGCAAGACCGAGGCAAAAGAAACGGCCGAAACTGACAAGCCGCCTGCGCAGGAGGTGAAGCCGAATGTTGATGCCTAAGCGCACGAAGTGGCGCAAGGTGTCGCGTGGGCGGATGCAGGGCAAAGCAAAAGGCGCCTCAAAATTGGACTTTGGCGACTATGGGATTCAGGCGCTGGAGCCGGCGTGGGTGACGAACCGCCAGATAGAGGCGGCACGTATCGCGATGACGCGGCACGTGCGCCGTGGAGGGAAAGTCTGGATTCGGATATTTCCGGACAAACCTTTTACGAAGAAGCCGGCGGAGACGCGCATGGGCTCCGGCAAAGGCTCCGTGGAAGGGTGGGTTGCCGTTGTGAAGCCGGGCCGCATCCTATTCGAGATGGCCGGCGTGCCTGAAGAGACTGCGCGCGAAGCGATGCGCTTGGCAGGCCACAAGCTGCCCATCGGAACGAAGTTCGTAACGCGCGCCGACTTTCCGGACCACGCGGAAACCAGCGAGGCTCAGCAGGAGGCGGAGGAGCCGAAGCCACCGAAATTCGTTTTGGAACGGGCAGTGAGACGGGAGCAGGAGGCTGCACAACAACAGGCTGAGGCGGCTCAGGAGGCCGACGAACCGCAGGGTGGTGATGAAGAGAAATGAAGAGTCTGAAGGCCAACGACCTTCGTGAGAAGACGGTTGTGGAGTTGGAGGAGCTGCTGGAGACGGAACGAGCGTCGCTGTTCGACTTTCGGCGCAAGCTTGCCTTTCATGAGATCAAGGACGTCAACAGCGTGAAGCAGCAGCGTCACAAAGTAGCGTGTATTCTGACCGTCATCACAGAGAAGAAGCGGGGGATTCGGTGATGTCGAACGAGGTCGAAATGCGAGGCAAACGGAAAGTGCGCGTCGGCACGGTTGTGTCTAATAAGATGGCGAAGACGGTCGTCGTCGGCATTCAGCGCAAGGTCCGGCATCCGCTTTACAAGAAGACCGTATGGCGAAGCAAACGGTACAAGGCGCACGACGAGTTGGGTTGCGGCGTTGGCGACAGCGTCGAGATCGTGGAGACACGGCCGCTTAGCAAGGAGAAGCGGTGGCGCGTGAGCAAGATTCTACTGAAGGCGAAGTAATCCGGCGAGAACTGAGCGAGGGCCTGACGGGTGAAGAGAAAGGGAAGCGGAATTTGGAGCGACACGAATGGTACAGCAGTACACAAGGCTAAAGGTGGCGGACAACTCTGGAGCGCGCGAAGTGCTTTGCATACGTGTGCTTAAGGGTTCTCAGCCGAGATACGGCACGATCGGCGACATCATTATCGGGGCCGTTAAATCGAGTTCGCCGAACATGCCCGTCAAAAAGGGGGACGTCGTGCGGGCCGTAATTGTTCGCACCCGGAAGGCGATTCGGAGACCGGACGGAAGTACGTTGAAGTTTGATGACAATGCGTGCGTTCTGGTGACGCCGCAAAACGAACCGCGGGGCACGCGCATATTCGGTCCGGTTGCGCGTGAACTGCGGGACAAAGAGTTTATGAGAATCTTGTCGTTGGCGCCGGAGGTGCTTTAGATGTCGGCAAAGCGCGTGAAACCTAAGCCTATAAAACTGAAGATAAAGACCGGCGATACAATAGAGATAATCGCTGGAAAGGACAAGGGCGAGCGCGGACTCGTGATTCGCGTGGACCCGAAACGGCAGCTCGTATTGGTCGAGGGACTCACTAAGGGCAAAGATGGAAAGGCGTCGCCGCTGAACGCGGTTACTAAGCATCGCAAGCCGCGCGGTGACTCTGACCAGGGCGAGCGAATGCGGGTACCGGCACCTCTGCACATCAGCAAGGTGATGCTGGTGGACCGGCTTACTAACGAAACCACGAGGGTGGGCCGGCGCGTCGAGGATGGCAAACTTGTGCGCTACGCCAAGCGGAGCGACGAGACCGTTGACGTTGACTGATTGATCAACATAAAGGGAATGGCATGACGAAGAAGGCGAAAGAAAGCGTTAAGGGTAAAGAGAAGGTGGCGGTCGCTGAGAGGCCGCCCCGGAGCCGCCTGCGCGAACTGTATGAGAAGACGGTACGTCCAGCGCTCGTGAAAGAGTTCGCGTACGACAGTGTGATGCAGGCCCCGAGGCTGGAGAAAATCGTTGTTAACATGGGCGTCGGCGAAGTCACACAGGACTCGAAGCAGTTGGGCAGCGCCATTCGCGACCTGACAATCATCACTGGTCAGAAGCCGGTGAGTACAACGGCCAGGAAGTCAATTTCGAACTTCAAACTGCGGGCCGGTACGAAGGTCGGATGCAAAGTAACGTTGCGCGGGGAACGGATGTATCACTTCCTGGACAAGTTGATTACCGTCGTATTGCCTCGGTTACGCGACTTTCGCGGACTGAATCCGCGATCGTTCGACGGGCGCGGGAACTTTTCCATCGGCCTAAAGGAGCAGATCGTGTTCCCGGAGATTGATTACGACACATTTGATCGAATTCGGGGAATGGATATCATAATGTGCACAAGCGCACGAACAGACGACGAAGCGCTGGCGTTTCTAAAGCGGATAGGGTTGCCGTTTCGGCAGCGGTGACGTCTGGAGGAAACACGGAAAGAGTGGATCAACTGAGCGCAGATAAGATTCGAAATGTGGCGATAGTCGGGCACGGCGGCGCGGGAAAGACGACGCTGGTGGAGCAGATGCTCTTTGCGGCGGGCGCAGTTCAGCGGCTGGGGAGCGTTGACCAGGGGAATTCGCATTCCGATTTTGACCCGCAGGAGATCAGGCGCAAGATCAGCCTCAACGCCACCATTTTGCCGCTCGAGTGGAAAGGTCATAAAATAAACCTGATAGACGTTCCCGGTTATCCGGATTTCATTTGCGATCTCCACGGTGTCGCGAGAGTGGTCGAAGCGATGATTATCGTGACCCCCGCGCAGGACGACGTGGAGGTGGGATTCGATAACGCGTGGGAGATTGCAGAAGAGCAGGCAATAACGCGAATGGTGTTTGCGAACAAAATGGAGCGAGACAACGCTGACTATCCCGGGCTGCTGAAAACACTTCAGGACCGTTTCGGCATACGCGTTGTTCCGCTCCAGACTCCAATCGGGTCTCAATCATCGTTCAAGGGCGTCTTTGATCTGGTAGACGGAAAGGTTCATTGTGGAGATCCGCACAGCGAATCCGTCGAAGAGCCGTCGGATGAAGTGCGAGCCGATGCAGAGAAGCCTCGCGAACGGATGATGGATGCGGCGGCCGAGGGTGACGACGAACTCGCCATGAAGTACCTGGACGGTCAGGCGCTTTCCGAAGACGAGGTTAGCCACGGACTCAAGTCCGGGGTGAAATCCGGGAGCGTGGTGCCGGTTCTGATGGGCTGTGCGGCGACGGGTATCGGCGTTATTCCGTTGCTCGATCACATTGTCGGCCTTATGCCCAGCCCGGTAGAGAAACTGAAGTCGTCTGGCGGGGAAGAGATAAAACCTGACCCCGATGCGGATCTAAGAGCGTTTGTATTCAAGACGACAGCGGACCCTTATGTGGGACGCATCAATTATGTAAGGGTAATGTCGGGGACGCTTAAGCCTGACACTCACGTCAAGAATGCGAACAACGAAGAACCGGAGCGCATAGGAACGCTCTTTTTCCCGAGGGGCAAGGAGCAGCTCGATGCAAGCGCAGTAATTGCCGGCGACATAGCGGCGGTTGCAAAACTGCAGCATACTCGTACGGGCGAAACATTGTGCGACCCTAAGAACCTGCGGGCACTGGATCCGATAAAATTCCCTGATCCGATCTATCGAGTGGCCATCATACCGAAATCGAAAGCGGATGAGGACAAGTTGGGCACATCCATTCAGAGGCTCGCGGACGAAGACCCTACTTTTCACCACCATCGGGATTCGGAGACGGGCCAGGACTTGATAGAGGGAATGGGGGACATACATCTTGACGCGGCTATTGAGAGACTAAGGGATAAATTCGGTGTGAATGTGGAGACGGAGGAGGCGCGGGTTCCTTATCGGGAAACCATCATGGCAGCGGCGAAGGCCCAAGGGAGATTCAAGCGGCAGACGGGGGGTCGCGGACAGTACGGCGACTGCTGGATCGAACTCCAGCCGATGGGGCGGGGCGAAGGATTCGAATTTGAAATCAAGATCGCGGGCGGCGTGATTCCAAAGAACTATTTGCCTGCGGTTAAAAAAGGGATCAACGACGCCATGAGCAAGGGCATCCTCGCCGGTTACCAGGTCGTGGATGTGAAGGCGACTTGCTACGATGGGAGTTATCATGACGTGGACTCCAGTGAGCAGGCGTTCAAGTTGGCCGGTTCGATTGCGTTTCGCAGTGCCGCGGATCACGCGAATCCGACCATTCTGGAGCCCATTCTCGAGGTCGAAGTGGACGTGCCGGAGGAGTTCACCGGCGATGTGATGGGCGACCTGAACACACGGCGCGGAAGGCCGCTCGGCATGGAGATGATAGGCAGCGGCCGCCAGCGTATCCGTGCGGAGGTCCCAATGGCTACGATGGGAAAGTATGCGCTGGAGCTTCGCTCCATCACGAAGGGCCGTGGGAGGTTTCGACAGGAGTTCGTGCGATACGAGGCGATGCCGGCCCACGAGAAGCAGGTACTGATCAAAGAATATGAGAAGCGGCGGAGCGAAGACGCCGAAGGGTAGGGGGTATACT
Source organism: Armatimonadota bacterium (assembly GCA_022567555.1). Taxonomy (GTDB): domain Bacteria; phylum Armatimonadota; class Fimbriimonadia; order Fimbriimonadales; family ATM1; genus JADFGT01. Next base: position 13,456 of record JADFGT010000040.1, read on the forward strand.
CGCCGGACGCACGCCCGGCGAATAGTTTGTTCCCGGAGTGAAGAAACATGGCGAAGAAATGTCTCATTGTGAAGCAGAAGCGTAAGCCGAAATTCAAGGTGAGGGCTTACAATCGGTGCAGCATTTGCGGCCGGCCCCGCGGCCATTTCCGGTACTTTGGCGTGTGCCGGATCTGTCTGCGAGAGTTGGCGTTGAGGGGAATGCTCCCGGGTGTCACCAAATCGAGTTGGTAGTATAGATGCACAGTGATCCCATTGCAGATTTGTTGACAAGGATCCGGAATGGTTACCGGGCAGGCTTGGCCACGGTTGAATGCACCCATACGAAGATCAAAGAGGAAATCGTTCGTATTCTTAAGGAAGAGGGCCTGATTGCCGATTTTGAATATGTCAAGAAGGGAAAGTTCCCGTCGTTGCGAGTCCACTTGCGGTACGACGCTGATAGGCGGCCCATACTTCGCGAGATCCGGCGGATCAGCATGCCGGGTCTCCGCGTTTATAAACCGAGTGCCGAATTGACGCCCGTGAGAAGCGGCATGGCAACACAAATCGTTTCAACAAACATCGGGCTGATGACCGACCGCGAAGCCCGGCGCCGACGAGTCGGCGGCGAGGTCATCTGTGAGGTCTGGTAGGAGATCAGGATGTCGCGAATCGGCGCTAAACCAATCGTAATTCCGCCTGAAGTGACCGTTCAGGTCGGCGCAGACAACCGGGTGGCGGTGAAAGGTCCCAGAGGGGAACTTGAAGAGAGTGTCAGCCCGGACCTGCAGATTGTGGCGGAGGGAGCGTTGATTCGCGTTGAGAGGCCCACAGAGCAGACACGCCATCGGAGCCAACATGGACTGGCGCGAACCCTCATTAACAATATGATTATCGGTGTGAGCCAGGGATATGAGAAGGCCTTGGAATTGCACGGCGTGGGCTACCGCGCTTCTCTCGAAGGGAAGGACCTGGTCCTGAGCGTCGGCTTTTCGCATACCGTGCGAATATCTCCGCCCGAGGGCATACAGTTTGAAATCGGGAAGGAGGACCGTTCGCGAATAGTTCGCATTGTCGTAAGGGGAATCAGTAAGCAGCAGGTCGGACAGGTGGCTGCGGACGTGCGCAAGGTGAAGAAACCGGACGTGTATAAGGGCAAGGGCATTCGATATAAGGGCGAGCAGGTGAAATTGAGGCAGGGCAAGAGAGCGGTTGTGTAGGACTGAATCAGCGATGGGAAAAAAGACACGCGATAGAATGCGACAAATTCGCCACAAGCGGATCCGTGCCAAAGTTCGCGGTACTGCCGAACGGCCACGGCTCTGCGTGTACCGTAGTCTGCGGCATATCAGCGCTCAGGTAATTGACGATGACCGGAGTGAAACAATCGTCGCGGCGAGCAGCCAAGAGAAGGGCATCAGCAATGGAGGCAACTGTGAGGGCGCAACGGCTGTCGGAGCATTAGTTGGGAAGCGCGCGATGGAGAAGGGGATCAAGCGTGTTGTGTTTGACCGTGCCGGTCACAGATACGCGGGGCGTGTTGCCGGTCTCGGAAAAGCCGCCCGTGAAGTAGGTTTGGAGTTTTAGACATATGCGACGAGGAAAGATTCAGCCAGGGCGACGTGAGAATGCTGAGGGTCTCGACATCCGCGTGGTGCAAACCAACCGGGTTTCAAAGACACACAAGGGAGGCAAGTCTCCGTCTTGGAGCATTCTGGTTGTGGCCGGAGACAAAGAGGGTAAGGTCGGCGCCGCGATAGGGAAGGCGCGGGGAATACCGGATGCCATTCGCAAAGGCGAGGACAGCGCGAAGCGGCAGATGAAAACATTCCCGAGAGTGGGGAAGACGATACCGCACCGGGTGATCGGCCGGGAAGGGAGCACGCGGGTGTTGCTGCAGCCGGCGAGCCCCGGAACCGGCGTTGTCGCCGGCGGGGCCGTGCGTGCGATCCTCGAGGCGGCCGGCATTCAAGACGTGTTGGCGAAGACGCTTGGCAGCCGCAACGCTGTGAACTGCGCGTGGGCTACGATGAATGCGCTCTCGGCGCTGATGGACCCGGTGGCGCGGGCGCGCGAGCGCGGCCTGGATATCAAGGACCTGGCGCCCTGGTTCGCCGAGGCTGAGCCCGAAGAGAAGGAAGAGAAGGAAGAGAAGGAAGAGAAGAGCGCGCCGGCCGAGCAGAAGGACACTGAGAATCAGGAAAAGAAGGAAGAGCAGGTAGCGCAGACGGAGCAAGCAAGGCAGGAAGAGCCGGAAAAGAAGAAAGATCAAGCAGCGAAGCAGGAGCCGGAAGTTGAAACTGCAGGTGGAACTGGTTAGGAGCCCGATAGGCAGCAGGCGCAAGAGCCGACGCACGATTCAGGCGTTGGGTCTCCGTAAACTGCGTCAGGTGGTCGTTCATGAGGACAACCCCTCGATTCGCGGCATGTTGTATAGGGTGCGTCACATGGTCGCGGTTCGGCCGGTGGAGGCCAGCGATGGGCCTACATAACCTGAAACCGGCCCGAGGCGGCAAGCGGGAGCGGCGTCGCGTCGGCCGGGGTATCGGCAGCGGCTCGGGCAAAACGTGCGGCCGGGGAACCAAAGGTCAGAAAGCGCGATACAGCATCCATCCGAGATTCGAGGGCGGCCAGACACCGCTGCACCGCCGTCTTCCCGTCAAGAAAGGGTTCCGCAATCCGAACAAGAAAGAGTTCGCTATTCTGAACGTAAAAACGCTTGACGAAACCTTCGAAGCGGGCGCCGAAGTGACTCCCGACAGCGTGATTGAAAGGGGACTTGTCGGCAGTGTGAAGGACGGCCTAAAGATTCTGGGATACGGCGAATTGACCAAGGGACTCAAGGTGTCCGCGCACGCATTCAGCAAGGCCGCTGAAGAGAAAATCAGCGCAGCAGGCGGCGAGGTCATCCGAGTTTGAGACTGACCGATACGATTCGCGCTGCTTGGGACGAACCAGAACTTCGTCAGCGAATTCTTTTCATCTTTGCGATGTTCGGCGTTTACGCCATCGGGATTCACGTGCAGAGCCCAATCGGCGGGCTGGACCCGGAAATCGTGAAGGCGAAGATAGAGGATATGCCGTTCTTCCAGATGATGAACATGTTCGGCGGCGGCGCTCTCGCCCGCGTGAGCATCTTCTCGCTCGGCCTTAACCCCTACATCACCTCCTCGATCATCATGCAGTTGATGACCGTGGCGATCCCGGCGCTGAAGAAGGAGCAGCAGGAAGGCGGGCAGTATGAGCGAATGAAGAAGGCGCAGCGGACGCGCGCTCTCACATTGGTTCTTTGCGGACTCCAGGCTTTTGGAATCATTCGTATTCTCGCCCCGGAACTCCCCATCAACGCCGTAGATATGATCCAGGTGGTCCTTGTCTGGACGGCCGGCGCGATGATGGTTCTTTGGCTGGGCGAGCAGATTCAGGAGAAAGGGATCGGCCAGGGCGTAAGCCTGATGATTTTCGCGGGCATTGTGGTTTCGTTCCCCGGAGTCACGAGCAGGATAGCGACGGATCTGAAGGACCAGACGGTGCAGTACTGGAACGTCGGCTTTCTGCTTCTGATCTTTGTGGCGATGACGGCAGTGATAGTGTATTTCACGCAGGCTCAGCGCCGCATCACAATCCAGCACATGCGACGGTCCGTTGGCACAAAGGTGCTGCCGGGCGCGAGTACGTATTTGCCGATTCCGGTGAACGCAGCCGGCGTAATACCGATTATCTTTGCGTTTGCCCTTGTGTTTATGCCAGCACAGTTCGCGTCGTTCGCGCCAGGCACGGGTTGGGAGGTCTTCTGGATAGGCGTGTCGGAATACTTGAGTCCCACTCCGACTGCCATCTGGTATCAATGGGTCGTAGGCTCGATCATGTACGGCTTTCTCATCTTTTTCTTCACATACTTCTGGACCGCGATTCAGTACAACGTCGAAGACATCGCGGCGAACCTGAAGCGCAGCGGCGCTTATATCCCGGGCGTTCGGCAAGGCAAACAGACGGAGCATTACCTGGACCAGGTCATCAGCCGCATCACGATGGTCGGGGCTTTGTTCCTGTCGTTTGTCGCCCTGGTTCCATTTTGGGCCCCTCAGGTTACCGGAGTGCAAGGGTTCAGAATCATCGGCGGCACCTCGTTGCTGATCATCGTGAGCGTTGTTCTTGATCTGATGCGACAGATCGAGGCGAACCTCATTATGCGGGGTTACGCGAAATAGGTATGCCGGAAACGCGCATCGTGCTTTTAGGTCCCCCAGGCGTCGGCAAGGGCACGCAGGCGAAACTGCTGAGCCTTAGCAGAGGAGTCCCCGCGATTGCCACCGGCGATATGCTGCGCGCCGCGGCACAGTCCGGCTCCGACCTGGGCCGGAGAGCGCAGGAATACATGGTTAGGGGTGACCTCGTTCCGGACGAAGTCATCATATCTGTGATGGAAGAGCGGCTGTGCCTACCGAACGGGGACGCGGGTTTCCTGTTGGATGGTTTTCCCAGGACGGTGCCCCAGGCGGAGGCGCTCGACCGGATACTTGACAACAAGGGAAAGACGCTGACGGCGGTCATTTCGCTGATCGCGTTGGAAGAAGTGATAGTGCAGCGCATCTCCGGCCGGCTGATGTGTTCGAACTGCGCCTCCGTCTTCCACAGAGAACTGAACCCGCCGGCGGAATCCGGCGTTTGCGACGTGTGCCAGGGGCGAATAGTCGTGCGCGAGGACGATAAGCCGGAGGCCGTGCGGCGGCGGCTGAAGGTTTACGCTGAGAAGACGGCTCCGCTGCTGGACTACTACCGAGAGCAGAGGGTGCTAAGAGAGGTGGACGCGAGCGCCGATGCCGATACCGTCCATACGGCGTTGGAGGCCGCGCTCAAGAGGTGATCCATTTGAAGACGGCGCCGGAACTCGAGACCATGCGCCGGTGCGGACGCGCAGTGGCCGAGGCTCTGAAAGCGATGGGCGAAGCGGCGCGGCCGGACGCGCAGACACAGGAACTGAACGAGATCGGGGAATCGGTGCTTGCGTCTCACGGCGCGGCCCCGTCGTTCAAGGGCTACCGTGGTTTCCCGGCAGCGGTCTGCATCTCGGTGAACGAGGAGGTCGTGCACGGCATCCCGGGCGACCGCCCGCTGAGAGAAGGGGACATCGTGGGCCTGGATATCGGCGCACAGATAGACGGGCTGAATGGGGATGGCGCCTGGACCTTCCAGGTTGGAGAGGTCTCCCGAGAGGTGCGGCGGCTCCTGAACGTCACCGAAGAGAGCCTGTACCAGGGAATCGCTCAGGCGCGGACGGGGCGGCGTATCGGCGACATCAGCCACGCGGTCCAGTCCTACGTCGAGCGGAACGGCTACTCGGTGGTTCGCGACCTTGTGGGCCACGGCATCGGCCGGGGCCTGCACGAGGACCCATCGGTACCCAATTTCGGCCGGCCGGGAACGGGCGCGCGCCTGAGGCCCGGCATGACAATCTGCATCGAGCCGATGATAAACCAGGGCAAGGCGGGAGTGCGCGTGTTGAAGGACCGGTGGACGGTTGTGACCAGAGACCGGCGGGTTTCAGCGCACTTCGAGCATATGGTATGTGTGACCGACGGAGCGCCTGAAATAATGACGGCGCTGGACATCTCCAGAGGAGGCTATGGCCAAACACAAGCGGAAACTGAGAACTAGCGACAAAGAGCGGGGGCTCGAACTGGAAGGAACCGTAGTCGAGCGGCTGCCGGGGGCTGTCTTCCGGGTCAAATTGGACCAGGGGAAGGAGATCCGGGCCCACATCAGCGGAAAGATGCGAATGTACTACATTCGCATCCTGGCGGGGGATCGCGTAAAGGTGGAGTTGACCCCGTACGACCTGACCCGAGGCAGGATCACGTACCGGTACCGGTAGCGAGATCGGGTGCCGGATGGTGGTATACTCGCTGCTTGTGCCCTCGGCCTAGCCGTGTGGCCGCAGCCGGCGCTTTGGGCGGCGGGGATGATGGGTGTGTTCAGATGAAGGTGCGAGCAAGCGTGAAGCGGATTTGTGATAAGTGCAAGATTGTGCGGCGCAAGGGTGTCGTGCGCGTCTTGTGCAAGAACCCTAAGCACAAGCAGAGGCAAGGGTAGGAGGATAAGCATTGGCCAGAATCGCCGGCGTTGACTTACCTCGGAATAAGAAGGTGGCTATCGCGATCCGCTATATCTACGGTATTGGGAGAACCTCCGCCGTGAAAATCTGCGACCGGGCGGGCGTGGCGCTGGACCGGAAGATCGAAGACCTCAGCGACCAGGAGATTGCCAAACTCCGTGAGGTGATAGACGCGGACTACCGGGTCGAGGGAGACCTCCGGCGCGAGGTTCAGCAGAATATCCGGCGGCTGATCGATATCGGCTGCTATCGGGGTATTCGCCACCGGCGCGGCTTGCCGGTGCGCGGCCAGAACACACGAAGCAATGCACGGACGCGCAAGGGGCCGAAGAAGACCGTGGCCGGTAGGAAGAAAGTGTTGAAGTAAGGGGATAGGAGGGAGCAGAGAAAAAGATGGCCCGAAGACCAACCAGATCGAAACAGAAGGCGGCGAAGAACGTGCTTCACGCGATCGCCCACATCAGATCAACCTTCAACAATACGATCATCACTATCACCGACCTGAACGGGGATGTTCTCTGCTGGTCGAGCGCTGGGCGGGCGAATTTCAAGGGGAGCCGCAAAGGCACCCCGTTCGCGGCGCAGGTAGCGGCCGATGACGTGGCCAAGCAGGCGAGACAGTTTGGTGTGAGGCGCATAGATATCTGGGTGCAGGGGCCGGGAGGCGGGCGTGAAACTGCAATGAGGGCGCTCCAAGCGAACGGCCTGACCGTTCTGTCAATTCGCGATGTAACTCCGTTGCCGCACAACGGTTGTCGGCCAAGGAAGAGGCGGCGAGTGTAATGAGGTCAATGTTGCGATGTCCGTGATATGGGCTGCCAAGTGCCGCTACTGCCGCCGTGCAGGGCAAAAACTGTATCTGAAGGGCGAGCGCTGCTACACCCGCAAGTGCGCAATCGAGAAAGAATCGCGAAAGAAGCCGCCTGGACAGCACGGGGGCAGCGCCATTCGACGGCGGCTGACCGAGTACGCCGAGCAGTTGCTGGAGAAGCAGAAACTGAAGAGGATGTACTTGCTGAGGGAGCACCAGTTCGCCGGTTACATCAAACAGGCGCAGCGGCGGCGCGGGGTGACCGGCGAGAACATACTGCAACTGTTGGAGATGCGGCTGGACAACACTGTCTATCGCCTGGGATGGGCATCGTCGCGGGGACAAGCCCGGCAACTTGTTAGCCACCGATTCTTTACTGTGAATGGAAAGCGCGCGAATATCCCCAGTTATCAACTGAGGCCGGGGGACGTGGTCGCACTACATAAGAGCAAGAGGGAACATACGTTCACCAAAATCGCCATCGAACGGGTCGCGACTACGACGTCCCCGCGTTGGGTTGAGCTCGATGCTGAGTCGTTCGAAGGGAAGGTTCTTCACGCGCCGACCCGGGACGAAATTGACACTCAAATCAAAGAACAACTGATAGTTGAATTCTACACGAGATGACGGATGACGACAGTTCACACACTCGAATTGACGGAAACCTCGGCCAAGTTTGTGATCACCCCTCTTGATCGGGGGTGCGGCCAGACAATAGGCAACGCGCTCCGGCGCGTGCTATTGGGTTCGATTCCGGGCGCGGCGGTTACGGCCGTGCGCGTTGAAAAGGTCCTGCACGAGTTCGCACCGATCCCGGGCGTGAAGGAGGATATGAGCGAGTTTCTCTTGAACGTGCGAGACCTCGCCATTCGCATTAACTCTGACAGGCCGCCGGAAGAGGACTTCGAACTGATCCTGGATGTGAAGGGCAAGGGCCGGGTAACGGGCGCCGACATACAAACACCCGCCGAAGTGGAGATTATGAACCCGGACTGCTACCTTTGCACCATCAGCGACACGAGGGGCCGTCTATACGCGGAGTTATATGTGGGTTGGGGCGTCGGCTACGTCATGCCCGACCGTCACGAAAAATACAAGGGCATCATTGGGGTCATACCGATGGGGTCGCAGTTCACCCCTGTCCGAAAGGTCAACTGTACGGTGGAAGCTACGCGCGTCGGTCAGCGCACCGATTTCGAGCGCCTCACGATGGACGTTTCAACAACCGCCGCCGTCGCACCGAACGTTGCCATGAGCCAGGCGGCGCAGATCTTGGACCACTACTTCAAGATGCTGTTCGGGCTGGCGGAACGGGTCATGGACCTCGGACTCGCCGAAGAAGTGGATGAGCCCTCGGAACTCGATGGTGTACCGGAAGTGCGCATCGAGGAGATGGAGTTTTCGCAGAGGACGTTCAACTGCCTGCGGCGGGCGAACGTCGAGTCGTTGCGCGACCTCGTGCAGAAGGCGCAGGCGGAACTGCTGGCCATCCGGGGATTCGGAAGAAAGGCGCTCGATGAGGTTGCAGTCAAGCTGGCCGAGAGAGGCTACGAGTTGCGTTCGGGGAAAAGCCTATCGGGCGTGGAAGCGCTGGAAGAAGAAGAACAGGAGGAAGCGATACCCGCACAGACGTAGCGGGGTTATAGGAGCTATGCGGCATAAGGTAGACAGGAGAAGGCTCGGATTGCCGAGCGATCAGCGCATGGCGCTGCTGACAAACTTGGCGCGACAAGTCATCCGTCACGGCTACGTGCGGACGACGCTTGCCCGCGCCAAAGAGTTGCGGCGTGTAGTCGAGCCGCTGATCACCCTGGCTAAAGAGGACACTCTGACAGCGCGCCGGCGTGCTCGACGTCTCCTGGTGGGGCATAGCACCAGTATCCCTGCGGGAGACGCTCGTAGGCTGGGGCTTACAGAAGATGAAGAGGCCGAGCAGTCGCTCATCAACGGCGAAGACCTCGTGAAGTATTTGTTTGACCGGGTGGCGCCGCGCTACAAAGAGCGCCCAGGCGGATATACGCGCATCACGCGGACGGGCCGCCGGAGGGGCGACGGCGCCCTGACCGCCGTCATTGAACTCATTGACTGAGGCGCGGGAACGGCGTATACGTCTCGTCATTCAGTATGACGGAACCGATTTCTGCGGTTGGGCCGAACAGAAGGACGTGCGAACGGTCCAGGGCACCTTGAAAGAATCAATATGCCGGGTCTGCGGTGAGAGCGCAGACCTGCGGGGGGCGAGCCGGACCGACGCCGGCGCGCATGCGCTCGGACAGGTTGCCGACTTCCTGACACCCAATCCGATGCCGCCGGCGAAGTGGGAATTGGTGTTGAACCGGGTCCTGCCGCCTGACACACGCATCGCTCGTGCGAGTCGAGTGCCGCTCAGGTTTCATTCTCGCTTCTTTGCGAGGTCGAGAGTATATGAATACCGAATCTCGGAACGGGCGCGCGTGGAGCCGACTCGAAGCCGGTATGTCTATGAATGCGGCACGCGTCTCGACACGGACCCGATGGAGGAGGCCGCTGCGTCGCTGCCCGGAGAGCATGACTTCCGGGCCTTCAGCGAAAAACTGGACGCATTGGAGAACGCAACGCGGCGGGTTCTGCGGGCTTCGGTGCGCCGGGCGCGCGATGAGGTCCGTATTCTGTTGGAGGCATCCGCGTTCGTGCGGGGAATGGCCCGGCGAATCGCAGGCGGCCTGTTCGAGGTGGGTCGCGGCAAGAGGAGTGTTTCGGAGTTCAGGAGGCTTCTCGTACGGCATGAGAGGGACGGCGTGCGGTGGCCGGTCGTGCTCCCGGCGAAAGGACTCACCTTGCTGAAGGTACGATATGGCGTGAGTCACAGAGACGTGCGGGAGAGTTGACACAGAGCAGTGAACAGAAATGACGACCACCGTCGGCGGGCAGGCAGGCGGCTTCGGACCGCGGATGGTTCGACGGGGCAAGGAAAGAGTGGAAAGAAACGGGTGACGCAGAAGCTGAAACGAAATTGCGCACAATGTAAGACGACAGAGGAATAACGAGGCAAAACGATGCGCACATATGCGGTGAAACCGAAAGAGATCGAACGGAAGTGGTTTGTGGTGGATGCAACAAACCACACTGTCGGACGCCTGGCGGCGAGCGTGGCCCAGGTCTTGCGGGGCAAACACAAACCTACGTTTGCCTACAACGCCGACGTGGGGGATCACGTGATCGTGGTGAACGCGGCGAAGGTGCGCCTGACCGGCAACAAGAAGGACGAATTGATTTACCGGCACACGGGTTATCCCGGCGGTATCCGATCCGTTTCGCGAGGCCGGCTGCTGGAGACGAAGCCTGACCGGCTGATTCGAAGGGCCGTATGGGGGATGCTGCCGAAGCACCGTCTTGGCCGGCGTATTTTTAAGAAGTTGAAGGTGTATGCCGGGCCCGATCACCCGCACGTAGCGCAGAACCCGGAGCCGCTTCCGAATATCAGAGCGCCTGAGAAGGGCAAGAAGACAGTAAGCGCCGCCGTGGAACGTGCAGGCGCAACCAAGGAACGGAATACGGAAAACTGAACCTGAGAGCGATCTGGAGGCTGATGAATGGCGGAGACACGATACTATGCTACCGGGCGGCGTAAAGGCGCCGTGGCCCGAGTTTGGATCAAATCGGGTACTGGGGTCGTAACGATCAACGGCCGGCCGATGAGCGAGTACCTGGGTCGCAGGGTGCTGGAGATGTTGCTCACCAGTCCTCTGAAGCAGGTGGGCCTCGAGGGCAAACTGGACGTCGAAGCGCACGCCAAGGGCGGGGGCCTTACCGGTCAGGCCGGAGCGGTGAAACTGGGAATCTCTCGAGCCATGGTGGAGATGGACCCGAACTTGCGGCTTCCTTTGCGACGGAACGGGTTCATGACCCGCGACTCTCGCGTAAAAGAGAGCAAGAAGTACGGTAGAAAGCGTGCCCGCAGAGGGTTCCAGTTCGTCAAGCGATAGCGATCAGAACCAGCGGCGTGTGCGCGACTGTCGGGGCCTCAATCCGCGGCAATCTGTTCGATATTTGGAAGTTAGCGCCGATTGGGCGCGCGCCTGCACGGTCTTTGCGGATGTGGTGCCTTTGTGCATTACCATTCGCGGCAGAGAGATTACGGCCGAATATCAACAGGAATGACGGCCTTCAGGACGATCCTGCTTTCGAACCGCTCCGAATTCGGGTCGCCGATGATCAAGAAGTACTCTGCACCGAATCCCCCGGATTGCCGGAAGGAGAGAAACCAGTTGAGTTCTTCGTCGCGAATTACGGCCCGTCCGGCGATTGACTGAAACTCACTGAGGTCGTAACTCACGCTGAGTATGTGTTGAACTTCTCCGTCCCCGCCGGTTTCAACGAACTGGAGTGAAGCGCCGAGAGTTAGGGTTGAAGGGAGCCTGTATCGGCCTCGGAGCCTGAGTTCCCGGTATGCGTCTCCCTCAATATCGCCGAATGTGAATGTGACAGACGCTTGGCGAAACAGGTTGCCACCACCTCTGCCCCCTCGACCGCGCGATGGGGTGGCAGGATAGGTCAAACCGACGGTATACAACCTGTCCTTCGCGCCTTCGAAGTTGTTGGCGCGGTATCCGAACTCAAAACCGATTTCCGACCGCGTCGTTCCGCCGAAGTTCAGGGAATCCGAGTTAAGGTAAACGCCGCCGCCGTCATACTTGTCTGCTCGCTGGAAAGACGCGCTCATGTTCACGTTGGCCAGCGGGCCTCCGCCAACGAACTGGCGGTTATAGACGGCGAAGAACCGCGCGGCTTTGAATCCGACCTGAGGGGCGAAACCGAGCCTCGGCAGGAAGTCCGGCGTGATCTCCCTGT
>JADFGT010000041.1 GCA_022567555.1 Armatimonadota bacterium
CGATGTCTCGCCGCTGTGGAAGTAGAACCCGCGCCCGTCGTTTTCGCAGTCAATGATGCAGTTGTCGGGCCCGTTCTCGCTGATGACCTCGATCAACTTGCCCCCGAAGTCCAGGTTCTTGTTGCCGGCGCCCGTGTAAATGCCGTCCTCCACCAGCACCGTGTCGCTGTTCACCGCCGCGTCAATCGCGTCCTGGATGGTCGCATACTGGCTCGGCACGCGCAGAATATCCGCGTAGGCGGCGGTCGTGGCCAGAACGAGCGCGGCCACGGCCGAGGCCGCAAATGCCATACGATAAATTCGATTCAACATGAGTACCCCTCCTTTTCTTAGGTTGGCGTCCTCCGAAGGACGCTCAACAGACAATATACAGCAGATTTGCCGTCGGCGCAACCCCGTAATTGTACCGGGTACCAAAGGAACATCGCAGCTTCCGTCCGGCTGAGAACCTGGGGCGCCCCCGCTTTCTCATATCAGGCTTCAAGTTCTTCAACAACCTCATTGTTGAAGGTGGGTGCGACGCTCCTGTCGCGCATGACGCAGCCCGACAAGACTGTCGGGCGGACCTGAGATTCAAGACCTTGTATGTCCCTCGCGGCGCGGCCCCTCTGAGCACCGGCCACGGACGAGGATCCGGCTGATTTACGTCCCCTCGGACCAACTCTCTAAGTACTTCTTCTGTTCCGGCGTCAGCGTGTCGATTCCCACGCCAAGCGTCTCCAGCTTCAGGGCCGCGACCTGCCGGTCAATCTCGATCGGAACCGGATAAACCCCCTTCTTCAGTTCGTCCGCGTGCTCAACGATCCACTCGCTGCAGAGCGCCTGGTTTGCGAAACTCATATCCATAACGCTGGCCGGGTGACCCTCGGCGGCGGCCAGGTTTATGAGCCGCCCCTCGCCGAGCAGGCATATGCGCCGCCCGTCGGCAAGGGTGTACTCATCCACAAACTCCCGAACGCGACGCTTCTTGCCCATGGCCTCTAATGTCGGAATGTCCAGTTCAACGTTGAAATGCCCCGCGTTACACACGATCGCTCCGTCCGGCATCTTTTCGAAATGCTCCCGCGAAATCACGTGCCGGTTGCCTGTTACGGTAATGAACAGGTCGCCCACGGCCGCTGCTGCCTCCATCGGCATCACCCGAAAGCCGTCCATCACCGCTTCAAGCGCCCTCACCGGCTTGACCTCGGTCACAATCACATTCGCGCCCAAGCCCGCCGCGCGGCTCGCGACTCCCTTTCCGCACATGCCGTATCCGGCGACGACCACGGTCCGCCCTGCCAGCAGAACGTTCGTCGAGCGCAGGATGCCGTCAATCGTGGACTGGCCCGTGCCGTACCGGTTGTCGAACAGGTGCTTGGTGTCGGCGTCGTTCACGGCGACGATCGGGTATGCGAGCACGCCGTCGTTCGCCATCGCGCGCAGGCGTATGACGCCGGTCGTCGTCTCCTCGGTGCCGCCGATCAGGCCCTCGATCAGTTCCCGCCGCTCGCTGTGGATGACCCCGACGGTGTCGGCGCCGTCGTCCATGGTCAGGGTCGGTTTGATGTCCAGCGCCTGATGGATGTGGCGGTAGTAGGTATCTTGGTCCTCCCCGTTGATGCAGAAGGCCGGGATCCCGTAGTGGTGGACCAGAGCCGCCGCGGCGTCGTCCTGTGTGCTGAGCGGGTTGCTGGCGCAGACTGCGACCTCGGCCCCGCCGGCTTTCAGCGCAATCAGCAGGTTGGCGGTCTCGGTGGTCACGTGGAGGCAGGCTGCGACGCGCTGGCCCTTTAGCGGCAGTTCCCGAGTGAACCGCTCCTGGATGCCGGCCAGAACCGGCATGTCGCGCCCCGCCCATTCGATTCGGTCACGGCCCGCATCGGCCAGCGAGACGTCCTTCACGTCGTGAACCATCATGCTCATCGAAACCGAGTATACACCCGAGCGGCCCCGGCTATTTCCTCGCCAGAGCGTAGATCGCCGGTGCAACGAATTCCATGACGAGGGGCCGCGTCAAGCCTTTCAACAGGGGGCTCGGCAACCGTCGCCCATACTTGAAGCGCAAATAGTCATCTGTGAGCCAGCGAACCTCGGAAAAATACATGCGTAACATGCCGTCCAACTCCCTCCGGCTGAAGCCGGCGTGCGCACCTAACTCGTTCCGAAACCTTCCCCGCACCCGCATGCCGTAATCGTTTAGGTTCCATAAGACCTTCGTCCAGAAGGACACGTTCCTCGATCCCAGATAGCCCAGGGCCCGGTGCCGGTTCGGCGTCCCCACATAGAGATGGCCGCCGGGTTTGAGCACTCGGTGGAGTTCCTGCAGGCTCCGTTCCGGATCGGCGACGTGCTCAATCACGTGGTGATAAAAGACTAGGTCGAACACCTCCTGCTCAAAGGGCAGACACAGGACGGTGCCGCGTGAGAAGAACAGGCCTTCGAGCCGCACTAGGTCCGGTTCCAGCTTCAGTGCGATGTCCACCGCTACGACCGGGGTACGCAACCGCTTCTGGATGTAGGCCGCCTCTTGGCCGCCCCCGCACCCCCCTACCAAGCAGACTGCCCCTTGCCCAGCCAACGCCCTCTGCTCGACTATCTCGCAGAAATGCGCGGCCCCCGCGTGCGCTTCAACCTCCCACGCCATCGTCTCCTGATTATGAATAGGCAACCCCCCGCCTCACGGTCTGAACCCCTAGTTCGGTGCTGGCAGCCCCCTCAACGGGTCGTTTGCTCCTGCGCCTCGTGGCGGAAAGCTTCCTCGGCAGCGGCCCATTCGTCCTGACGATTGGTAGTTTCATTGCCAGCCAACACGTCGGATCTGCCTCGCCCGAACCACGATTCGGATCACCGGTTCCCTTGAGGGCATCTCCGGGAGCCATCCTGCGCGTCCGGCATGTCGCGCTCCGTCGATTCGACCCAGTCGCGGCCGGGGTTCACGAGGGCAAGGTCTTTTAAGTCGTGAGTGAGGGTAGCCATAGAACTTCGCAAGTATACTCAGGGTGCCTCATCCGTCCGATTGTTAAGGGGGGTCGGCGCCGGGCATGGTGTATCATCCGGGGCCGCAGGTAGAGATTGCATGGGACTTTCAAGGAGTACGGTTGGGATCACGAGGTTCCTGGAGAGCCTGGTCGGGGGGCGCCCGGAAAGGCCTGCAGGTCTCATCTTTCTCATATCCGCCGCCGGAATTCTCCTCATCACAACCGGCATGCTCATAGCGTTCGAGGCAGATGTAAAGACCGTAATAGCCGCAGCCGGCATTCTCGGGGGTTTGGCGCTGTTTGCCGTCATGCTGGTCCGGCACGAGTGGCTGTTCCTTTTCGGCATAATCGCCGGGCACACGATCTTCTACGGCAGGTTCCCCTCCTCACTGGGTATGCGAGTCAAGGATTCAATCGGACCCGGAGACTTTCTGTTTTTCCTCGCATTCGTCGCGGCACTCATTTACTGGGCCGGACGGAAGGACCGTCCGCGCACTCCGTGGCCGCTGATCTGGCCGCCGGCCATTCTCTTCACATACACTCTCGCCTACACTCTGATCGCCTTCTTCCTATGGGAGCGGCAGGACCACGCCCTCTCCCAAGCGGTGGGATGGTTCTATTTCATCCTTGCGTGGCCTGCGTATCTCTGCCTGTCCGGCGGGCGGATCTGGCGTCCATTTTTTGTGATCATTCTCTTGGCCCTCGTGGCTGGAGCATTCCTGTCCGCTTGCGCCGAACAAGGAGTCCTGTTGGACGTCCTGAACAGGACCGGCTATGGAGGTATCGGCACACGGTCGTTTGGGGACACCGCGGTAAAGACAAACTTTCTGGGGATGACGATCGTCGGCACGCTTATCGCCACAGTGATCGTCGGCTTCGCCCGCCGGCCTGGATGGTTCCTCGGCGCCGTGATTGCGGCCCTGTCCGGCTGCGTAATCCTGTTGCTGGATCGCGGGCGAATCCACTGGGCTGGAATGCTGCTTGCCACTGTCCTGCTGATGGCCGTACTGCCCAACGCGAGTCGCAGGAAGGTCGTGGTGACTGCCACGACGTCGGTCCTCATAGTTGTGCTGCTCATACAAGCGGCCGGCGGAGAGGTCAGAGACCGGTTTAACGTAGCCCTCGAGAAAGGTTGGCGGCGCATTGAACTCTCGAAGCCAGATGCACTCGCGGTGGACCAAGGCCTTACGCTGCGAATGTACAGAAAGCGATTGGCCCAAGCCGAATTCTACGAGAACCCTCTATTCGGCGGTGGACCGGGCGTTATCCTCGGATACACCACAGATTGGCAAACGCTGAAGAGAGTACCGATCTCCTACCTGGATGACTCCTTCATCTATCCCCTGTCAGTGGGCGGCATTGCAGGCTATTCGATGATCTGGTTCTGCTACATAACGTTCGTTGGCGCCGGCATCTATGCGTTCCGAAGGCTTCGTAACCGGCTGCACCGCGCGCTCGCTGCAGTCCCGCTGGGGATGTTCGTTTTTCTAACAATCTGTATCCCGGTCATGTGGTGGCTGGTAGACAGGTTTCACATCGCTGCGTTCGCTCTGATGACCGCGATGTCATTGGCCCTCGTGCATCATGAAAGGGTCCATGGCTCCGACGTGCCGGTCGTGGACTTCTAAAGCGCCGCCTCGCCTCGCTCGCCCGTCCGGATGCGCACTGCATCAAGGACCTCGCTGACGAAGATCTTGCCGTCCCCGATCTCACCGGTGCGGGCCGCGTCGGAGACGGCCTCAATGGCCTTTTCTACCTGATCGTCCCGCACAACCACCTCTATCCGGGCCTTCGGCAACAGGTTGATCGAGTAAGTGCTCCCTCGGTACAATTCCGTGCGGCCCTGCTGCCGGCCGTGGCCCCTCACCGCTTCCGTAGACATCCCCAAAATGCCCGCCTCCTCCAGCGCGACCTTCACCTCCTCCAGCCTGTTGACGCGGACGATGCAGTCCAGTTTCTTCATCCCGCAAACAGTCTGACACGCCCATGAACTCGGTATGCTGTCATTCAGCCCGAGGCGCCTGGCGGGGAAAGGGTAACCGAATGGAGCAGACTCCACCAGAACAGATTGACGTCAGCATTCTCGTTCCGGCATACAACGAGGAGGACACGCTCGCACAGGTGATCGAGCGCCTGCTCGCACTGTCCATATCGAAGGAGATCATCGTCATTGACGACTGCTCCACGGACCGAACAGGGGAGATCGCAGAGTCTTTCGGTGACAAACATCGTTTACCTGCGCCAAGTCCGAAATAGAGGCAAGGGGGCCGCCATCCGGGCCGGACTGAGCAGAGCCGAGGGGGAGGCCGTGATAATACAGGACGCGGACCTCGAGTATTTCCCCGAACAGATTCCAGAACTCGTCCGCCCGATTCTGGAAGGCAAGGCAGACGTCGTCTACGGCTCACGATTCACAACAGGAATGCACCCAAAGATGGCGTTGCCGAACAAATTCGTGAACGTTCTTCTCATCTGGTTCGTGCGACTGCTCTACTTCCGAAAGATTACCGATGAGGCCACCTGCTACAAGGCGGTCCGGACTTCGGTGCTTAGGCGGATGAACCTCGTGTGCAACAGGTTTGAGTTCTGTCCGGAAGTTACTGCCAAGGCGATTCGCCTGGGGCTGAAGATTCATGAACTGCCGATAAAGTATGAGCCTCGGGGCAAGGGGAGGGGAAAGAAGATCCGCTGGACTGACGGCGTCCAGGCCCTTTGGACGCTCATTCGCCACCGCTTCTCTCGGTTTTAGCGCCTATCTAACACCCCGCGCAATCTAACTTCCTGCGAGCATCTATTGCCCGCCTGTGGGCCCTCTGTGCTGGACTTCTGCCGACCTGATGTGCCTAAGGATGCAGAGCCACGAAGTCCGTGATGTCTTCAGACCCCAACGCATCCACCGGTTCCAACTTCCATCCACGCACTGTGTGAATCCGATAGCCGTGAGATAGGAGCAACTCGTGGGTTGCTACTGCTCTGTAGCCGAATCGCCGACAAAGACGGTCTATACACTCATAGAAGATCACCGAGGGTGGTCTTCTTGCGAGGGTTTCGGATGCGCCGCGTAGAACCTGCAGTTCGGCGCCCTCAACATCAATCTTCATTGCGTGAACAGCGGCAACGCCACTGTCATGGCAATACATGTCAAGGGTAATCATGGGAACCTCCAGCGTACCGCCGTCTGCCGGCGCGACGTGAGAGCCACCAAGATTGCGTAAAGGCGCCACGACAAAACCGACCGTACCGATACTCTCCCCCAAAGCAACGAAGTTCGCGCAAACTTGACCAAGTCCGTTCAATCGGACGTTGCGCTTCAGATACTCATGCTGTTGGGGTCCCGGCTCAAACGCATGCACAGCACCGCTGCCGCCGACGAGACCGGCCGCCACCAGCGTGTATTGCCCGAAGTGGGCGCCCACGTCAAAAAACGTCATTCCAGGCCGCAGATAGCTTCTCAGATGTCGCACGACCTCGGCCTCGTAAAAGCCGCGCATGTAGATCTGGAAACATACGTAATCGGCAAGATTGAGGATCATGCGATGATCTCTGCCTAATTTGACCTCGATCTCTTCCTCATGAGGCTCGAAGCGACCCCTGAGTCCCCCAACAAGTCGGTCCCACTTGCGAAGAAACGGAACCACTTTCAGGATGATTCGCGCTGTACGATGGATCAGCCTTGGCATGGGTTTTATGCCTGCCCGCCGCAACGGTCAGAAGGGGCGGAACATCATCTCATTATACCCGCCGGCCGAGAGTCAGGTTTGGCGCAGGCCGATCCCGTTTGTAACGCCAGCTTACCAAACCCGTCCCAGACTCTACGTGACAGCCCGTCAGGGGCGTCAGAAGAGTATGCGACCGCATGGAGGAACTCTCCGAACAATGCCGAGGGTAACCTCGAAGGGTAGGCTCACCAACAGAGTGTCTCCGCTGGCGCGAAGGAGGAAACCATGAAGAACAGAGTTGCCGAATTGGAACAGGAACTCTCTGAACTGAAGAAACGGCTGGCGGAGGCCCGCCGCAACGCGCCCAGGCGAGAGGTTAAAGAATACACCTTCGCTGCTCGGAACGGTCAGACCGTGTCGCTGTCCGAACTATTCGGCGACAGAGACGACCTTCTGGTCATACACAATATGGGCCGCTCCTGCCCATATTGCACATTGTGGGCAGACGGCTTCATTGGGCTTGCGCATCACATTGAGAACCGCGCCGCCTTCGCTATGGTCTCGCCCGACAGCCCGGAAACGCAGGCCGAGTTCGCGGCCGGCCGGGGCTGGAAGTTTCGCATGGTCTCCGACGAAGAGAAGGCGTTCACCGACGACATGGGATACCTAAAGGACGGAACTCACTTTCAACCTGGAGTTTCGGCGTTCCACAAGGACGAAAACGGCAAGATACTTCGGACCGGAACGACGTGGTTCGGACCGGGGGACGACTTCTGCTCCGTCTGGGCGTTCCTCGACCTGCTGGCGGAGGGAGCGAACGGGTGGGAACCCAAGTATAGCTACTGATCGGCGGCTCTATTCGATTCGAATCGCCCGTGAGGCCATGTAGGTTTTGCCGAACATATCGGTACTGCGCACATGAAGGGCGTGGGTTCCCTTCGGCAGGTTATCCGGCAGGACCCCTCGCCAGAGATGCGGAGAATTCATCGGCCCGGGCAAGGGCCGGTAAGGAGGCTTTAGGTCTTTGTCCCTCTCGTGCATCTCCGCGTAAGCCGGGTCCGGGCCCGACACCTTGCGCATCGGCCGCCACTCGCCGTCCGGTCCGGGCCGCACCTCCACCGTAGACTTATCAGAGCCGCCGAACACGTTAACGTAGATCGGAGTTTTTCCGGCCTCCTCCTGCGTCACGCTCTCGGGTGCGTAAACGTTCATCTGATACGTGGCCGGAAACCCCGCCGCCTTGTACTGGATGGTGTATTGGTTGCCGTCGAAACTGAATATCGAGTAGCCGTTCGGCGCGCCGCCCCGCATCGTCGTGTGCGGAATCCCGTTTTCGTTCGGCGAGCCTTGCCACCAACTTCCGCACGCTGTTACGTTGATCAAATGGTGATGGGGCTTCGGTCCCTGCCAGCCGTCTTCATCATCAATGAATACGTGCGCCTGGTAATGCGTATGCGCCGACACGGAAAGCGCGTACGGTCTCATCTCTATCAATCTGTATAGTTCAGCCCGGTCCCCGACGCCCGTCAGCGGTATATGCATCATAAGAACAACCAACTGGTCCTCCGGTATGAGCGCCAGGTCGTTTTTGACGAACTCCATCTGCTCCGGGCCGAATCCGCCGTTGTAGAACCCGCGTCGCTCCTCCGTTGTACCGTGCCAGTTGATATTATCGAGAACCAGAAAATGTGTCGGGCCGTAATCGAACGAATAGTAGGCGGGGCCGAAGTGCCGCTCGAACGTTTCGTCCGAATCGCCGTCATCTGTGGCGTCGAAGTTGATGTCATGATTCCCGATGACGTTGTACCACGGTATACCGATGAGCGCCACGGCCTTCGCATAGGGGCCTAATATCGAAAGGTCGTTGAACACGAGGTCGCCCAGCGTGACTCCGAATGATGCGTCTGTGCCGATGAGTTCTTCTACTACGTCATGCGCCATGTACTCGATCTCTCTCATGTCCCGCGTCTGCGTGTCACCGAAAATGATCGCGCGAAACTTGTCCGGCTCCTCTTGCCGATAGAGCGGGAAATCAATGGATTCAGGCAAAGGACCGGTCGCCTCGACCCCCGCATACGTCAGTTCCGGCGAGCCGTTCGGCTTGTGTATGTAATAGAACTCCGGCAGGTTGTCATCGTCTACTGGCGTCATCCAACCGCGCGGCTTAATCACGAAGAATATCGTGTTGTCATCCACAGGCAGGCGCCACCCGCCGTCGTCGTCCGTCACGACGATCTCTCTCTGATTGGACACCCGTACGCCGGGGAGGCCCTTTTCGCCCGGGTCGCGCACGCCGTCCCGGTCCAGATCGTGGTAAACGACGCCGACCGCATACTGAGCCTGCTTTCTCTCCCCCGCCGACGGTGCGGCGAGCCCTGCGGTCGCGTTTCCACCGGCCACACCGCTGACCAGAAAAGCGACAACGGAAGCCCCAAGAAGAATCCTCCTCATAGCATCCGAAACCATACCCCGCCCATAAACAGTGGAGTTGGCAGGCGCCGATCCGTGTGCCGGCGCGCGGCGACTACGGCGCCGGCCCCAATCACGTTCTGCCGACCGGCGGCCGCGCCCGGTTCCCAGGGGGCCTCTCGGTGTTGCACTTCCTGCGCGTCAGAACGTGGCTTCGGATAGACGACCGAGCCGCAGCCGTAGGCATAAGAGAGGACAGTGCCCGGGCTGCCGAACGGTCACGGTACTCGGATCTGGATCTGAGATCTGAGTTCCCAGGTGCGCGTCCCCCGTAACCTGCAACCTGCCTCCCCGCGCTCGTCAAACGTCGAACATCAAGTGTCATACCCCTGCGGTGTATGATGGGTGGCCGATGAACGCCCAGAATTGTCGCAGAGGCCGGCCGGGACGGAGTAATCTCCGCCTCCGCATAACGGCCGTGCTTCTCTCCATTTTTGCTTCGGTACCGTCCTTCGCCCAAAAGGAAGACCAGGAGCAGAGCGCCTCCGCGGCGGCAACGTGGCTCCGCGACGCCATGCCCGAGTTCCTCCGGGGGACCGGCTTCATCGTCGAGCACTGGCAGTGGATCGGCATATTCTTTCTCATCCTCTTCGGGATGACCGCTGACCGGGTCCTTGCTGCCGTCCTGAAGTCGTTCGTGAAACGCGCACTTGCGAGGACGCAGGTCGTAGTTGACCCGGACCTCTTGCATTCCTGCATGCGCCCGCCCGGACTGATCGCGTTGGCGGCGATCTGGTGGTTTGGACTGGCGCTGCTCGCTCTGCCGTCCGACATTCACGGCGTCGCCATGATCGCTGTCAAGTTCGTAATCATCGCGGCGATCGTGTGGACCACATACCGGCTGGTGGACGTTGTCAGTGCGATCCTCGAACAGCGCGCGGCAAAGACCGCCACACGGTTCGACGACCTTCTAATACCGCTCATAAGGAAATCGCTGAAGGTCTTCGTCACCGCCTTCGGTATCGTCTTCATCGCCGACAACCTTCAGGTGAATATCGGCAGCCTGCTCGCCGGCCTCGGAATCGGCGGCCTGGCGGTCGCCATATCGGCGCAGGACCTGCTGAAGAACCTGTTCGGCTCGCTGGCGGTGCTGATGGACCGGCCGTTTGAGGTGGGCGACTGGGTTTTAATTGGAGATATCGAGGGCAACGTTATAGAGTTAGGTTTCCGCACGACGCGCATCCGCACTTTTTACAACTCCGTAGTTACGCTCCCCAATTCGAAACTGCTGGACACGCCGGTTGATAACATGGGAGCGCGACGCTACCGCCGATGGAAAACGATGATCGGAATCACCTACGACACCCCGCCCGAGAAAATCGAGGCGTTTTGCGAAGGAATCCGGGAACTGATTCGCCGCCATCCTTACACGCGCAAAGACTTCCACCTGGTGTACATGAACCAGTTTGCGCCCTCTTCGATGGACATCCTCCTATATATGTTCTTCGAAACTCCCGACTGGGCAACCGAACTTCGGGAACGGCACCGCTTCTACGTTGACATCGTTCGGTTGGCGAGAAAGTTGGGTGTCGAGTTCGCCTTTCCCACGCAGACGCTTCACCTCCACCAGGCAGCGGACGGCGAGCCGGCGGCGCTCGCCGAGATGGCTCACAAAGCCGAACTTGAAAGCGCCAAAGAGAAGGGTCGAGAAGAGGCGCGGGCCATCGTCGCAGCGACTTTGGGCACCTCCGGCGAGAAACCGCCGCCTGTCACATATCAGGCCGCCGTCGCAGGCGAAAGCGACGAAGGCGACGCCGGGAGCGAACGCTGACGCACTTCACGCGCCGTCGGGACCGTCGCTGACGCCGCAAGCAACCTATCGTCTATCGCTTCTCAGCGGCCCCGTTGACGTAAACTAACCTCGATGCTCACCCACTTGCGCTGTTGGCGCTGCAGACGCACCTATCCCTGGCGCCGACTCATCAACTTGTGCGACTGCGGCATGCCTCTGAGAGCCGAATTTGAATTGGACCCGCAGACACTCCCCAAAGAGGCCCTCCGTGACCGGGAACCCACACTGTGGCGCTACAAAGAGGTCCTGCCCCCGGTCCCGCCGGTCTCGCTCGGAGAGGGCATGACACCGCTGCTCCCTGCACCGCGGCTCGGCCGGCGCTGGTACGTGAAGGATGAAGCCCAAAACCCGACGGGCAGTTTCAAGTCGCGCGGCATGACGACGGCCGTGGCCGTCGCGCTTCACCTCGGAGCAGACGTGCTGGCAGCGCCGAGCCAGGGCAACGCGGCAGGCGCCCTCGCCGCCTATGCCGCCCGCGCCGGCCTGCCCACCCATGTGTTCATGCCTACTGACACGCCACAGCCCTGCATTCAAGAGTGCGAGCAATACGGAGCAGACGTAACGCTCGTAGACGGCCTCATTGGGGACTGCGCAGCGGAAATGCGGCGCCGAATGAACGAAAAGCCCGGCCCCGGCGCTTGGTTCGATCTCAGCACGCTGAAGGAGCCGTACCGCGTGGAAGGCAAGAAGACAATGGGCTATGAGTTGGCGGAGCAAATGGACTGGCATCTGCCCGATGTGATCATCTATCCGACCGGCGGCGGCACTGGTCTAATCGGCATGTGGAAGGCGTTCAAAGAGATGAAGAGCCTCGGATGGATCGGGGACGAACGTCCGAAGATGGTCGCAGTGCAGGCGCAGAACTGTGCGCCGATCGTGCGCGCTTTCGAGGCGGGCGCGGAGTTCGCCGAGGAGTTCCCTAACCCGGAGACAATTGCCGCCGGCCTGCGCGTTCCCTCCGCCATCGGCGACTTCATCATGCTGCAAGTCTTGCGCGAATCGAAAGGGACCGCCGTGGCCGTCTCCGACGACGAGTTGCTGGCATGTTCCATCGAGATGACGCGAACCACCGGAGTGCACGCGTGCCCCGAAGGGGGCGCAACGCTGGCCGCTGCGCGCAGATTGCGGGAGTGCGACTTCATCAAAGACTCCGACACCGTAGTTCTATTCAATACCGCGTCGGGGCTCAAGTACTTGGATGTGCTCTCGGAAACCGGCGCGCGGCAACACGCCTGAGTCGAACGGAGACGCAAACAGCCCAGGCGCAGAGGATTACGGCGTCCCTCGTCAGACGCGACCCGCCGGTCGCGGACAACCTTAGGAAGAACCCGGCCGTATGGGCTCGCGCCGGCCCGCCGCAGACCACCGGCGAGCCCGACGTCGAACCTGGACCTCGGGCCTCACGGCCCGTCCCTTGTACCGTAGCGCCGAATCCCGCTACACCTTCAGGCCTCTCATTCGTCTAAACTACTGATGGGGAAACGTCTGAATATGACCGCGTTCTTGGCCGCTTCAGTCCTGATGATGGGCGCACAGCAAGCTGTGCCCAATCCACGCGTCCTCGTTACCGTGGAGGGCCGCGGCACGTTCACAATTGAACTCTTTCCCAACGAGGCGCCGAAGACCGTCGCGCATTTCCTGGGCCTTGTGCGTCGGAAGTTCTACGACGGCGTTCGGTTCCATCGAATCGAAAACGTTCCCAAACCGTTCATCATGGAGGCCGGAGACCCGCTGACCAAGACCCTGCCGCTGAATGATGCCCGCATCGGGACCGGCGGAAGCGGAAAAAAGGTGCCCTTCGAGAAGAACTCTGTGCGGTTCCTCAACGGCACGGTAGGCCTATCGCGCGACGTGAGGGACAAGGACAGCGGGGACAGCCGGTTCTTCATCTGCACCGGCGACCAACCGTTCCTGGACGGCAAGTACGTGGCGTTCGGGCGCGTAGTCAAAGGGCTGGCACTGCTGCCTAAGATAAAGCTGGGCGATCGCATCACGTCCATTCGAGAGGTCAGAGGGTAGGTCTTCGGGGACAGGGGACAGTTAACTTCCCACATCAGGAAACTGAAAACCAAAAAGCCGGTCCGGCGGGGGAACACTCCCGCCGCCGGACCGTTTAGGAACGCGGACGCCCAAACCTACCGCTTCATGTTGATCAGTTCCTGCATCATCTCATCCACCGTCGTCACTATCCGCGTGTTGGCTTGAAATCCGCGCTGTGTGACAATCAGGTCGGTGAACTCTACGCCGATGTCAACATTCGACTGCTCCAGGAACCCGGCGCTGATGCTCCCCCGGCCCTTTGCACGCGGCGTTCCGATTATCGCATTGCCGGAGTTGGTCGTATCGCGCCAAAGGTTGTTGCCGGAGCGCTCGAGCCCACCCGCGTTCGAGAAGATTGCCATCGCAACCTGTCCCAGCGACCGCGTGAGGCCGTTTGTGAACAGTCCGGTAATCACGCCGTCCGCTCCGATCGAATAGTCGGCGAGGGTGCCGGTCGGGAAACCGTTCTGGTCGGTCATCCTCACCTCGGAATCGGAGTCGAGTTGGGTCAACGTACCGAATCTCAGGTCCACCGTGTACGCCGGAGCGCCGTTGAGTGACGGGACCGTGACCTGCTGCACGGCTGTGGTGTTAAGCAGGTTTCCATCGGCGTCGAAGTACAGTCTTTCGCCGCTCGTGGACCAGTCACCGATGGGCGTTCCGTTCTCCTCGCCCGACCACTCCCAACTGGACACCGCTCCCGGCGGCGGAGTGCCTGCGGGCGGTACCTGGTGGTTCGTGAATGTGACGTCTATGTCGTGCGACCCGCCCAGCGAATCATACGTCCGGAACGTCGTCTGCCACGATTCGGTCGCAGGCGCGCTAGACTGCAGATTACCCGTGAAATCCGCGAATGTCGTCACCTGCACGCCCTGAATCGTCCCAAGCAGAACCGTGAGTATGCTGGAGGAATCTACGGGCGCACCGGTGTCAATGACCCCGAAACTATCCGCGCTCCAACCAAGCAGCCTCTCTCCTGTCGCGCGATGCACGAGTGAGCCCGACGCATCCAAGTCGAACCCGCCATCGCGGGTGAAGAGGATCCGCTCGCCGTTGCTCACGAGAAAATACCCGCCGCCCTGGATCGCCAGGTCGGACCGTCGGTTCGTAGACTGCAACGAGCCCTGCTCCAGATTTGTCGAGGTTGCGCCTACGACCACACCCAATCCGAACTGGACGGGGTTTGTGCCGCCAAGGCCCCCGGCTGTCGGCCCCGTGGCCCCTCGCAACGTCTGCGAGATCATCTCTTGAAAAGTAACCTGGCTGCTCTTAAACGCCGTCGTGTTGATGTTGGCCAAGTTGTTGCCTATCACGTTCATGCGCGTCTGCTGCGCGCGAATGCTGGCGACGCCAGCAAGTAATGCTTGTAGCATTGTTTCGACCTCCTTGATTTGGCGCGGGCGGAACGTGTGTCGCTGCTCGTTTGCCGCTTGTCGGCAACGTGGCGACGCCAAACGCCCCTCGGAGGCCTCCCGGCCCGGTTTTACCGGGCACGGGTCCGGCCTATACGAATACCGCGCTGTCTATGTTCGTGAACACGTTTTCCTTCAGTTGCTCCTTGGCGACAGCCGTGATAACCGTCCGGTTCTTCACGCTGATGACAAGGGCAATCTCGTCAATCATCACGAGGGATTCACGGCTGCCCTTAGATGCGGCCAGGTCCACACCGCGCTTGATACGCTCCCAATCGCCGCGTGCCAATTCGATGCCGCGGCTCGCAAGACGCGTTCGAGCGTGGCCGGAAAGCCGCAGGTCCAACTCTTGCTGAAGGACTTGGGCGAAGTCCGGGCCGTCGGCCGGCTGCCGCTTCTTCGGCGCGGTCGGGGCCCCTATCGGCCTTGTGACCAACTGCTGTATCTTCGGGTTCTGTACGTCGTCTCCCATCGTGCTTTATCCTCGTCTGTTCGCGGCTCTTACGCCGTGATTCTCACCACATTGTCAAGTTCGTATGGAACTCCGTCCACGACGACAAAGGCCATGTTATTGCGGGTCTCGACGGCCTCCACACGGCCACGGATTATCTGGCCGCCGTCCAGCGGGGACACGACCTCAACTTCGCGCCCAATCAGCGACGCCGCCTGGCTCATCTGCAGACTTGACTGCAGGCGATCTATGCCTTGAACCATGCCGAGTTGCGCCATCTGCGCAAAGAAGTCACGGTCGTTCATCGGCTCCAGCGGGTTCTGGGTCGCCAATTGGACCACCAGCAGTCGCAAGAACGCTTCCTGGTCCAGAAAGTCATTCCGCGCCGGAGGGAGCTCCGGCAGCACGTACGTGTTGTTTGCGCCCTGTATCTCCATTGCTTCCTCCTACACGCTCAGGTCCAGGCCCACCGCAGCCCAACGCCCGGTGAGCATCGGACTCACGGTCTGTGTCGGCTGAATCCCCTCAACCGCCGGCCGCCAAGCCGGGCGATGAGAGTCAGGCGTTGTGAATGAGTCGTTTGAGCGACCCTCTGCCTGAGTCCCGACGAACATTGAGTTGAGTTCAAGGCCCCGGCTCTGCAGGGCTTGAATCAGTTGGTCGCGGTTTGCCTCGATGAGCGCGCGCACCTCCTGGGTGGCCGCCAGGACATGCGCGTCAACGCGCTGTCCCTGAGCCCGCACCGTCAGCTTGATGTTGCCAAGGTCTGGCGGGTCAAGTTCCAGCGTGATTGTGCGTACGCGCCGGGACTGAAGCAACTCCAGGAACTTCTCTACGAGCCGATCGACAATCGGACCCGGCGCGAGCGCCTGGCCCGGACGGTCTGCCTTTGCTGCCGAGGTCGAAGCCGTCAGCGCGAAATTAGCGATGGCCTGAGCCGACTGCTTGCTTTCGCCCAGGACGGGCGGCGCGAGGCTCTCAGCCTTCGCATCGGACTGGAGTTCGGGCGCTTCGGCCGCCTTCACCAGCGCCGGATGGAGCGCCTTCAGCAGCCTGATCGCCGGGAATCGCCCGGCGGCCGGCGGTGCCTCGTTCCGGAAGTCCGTCAGCGCCTTCAGAGCGCGAACGAACGCAGCCAGGTGACGGTCGGACGGCACGAGCCCGCCGCGAACGCTGTCCTGGTCCGCTCCACTCAAGATGCGAACCACCTCATCGATGGACATCCCGTCTTCGATCAGTTTCAGCGCGTAGTCGCGAACCTCGAGAACTCGCGCCACATCACGATCGATCAGCCTCTTCACGGCACTCTCAAGGGCGGGCGCCGGTCTCGGCCTCGGCCCGCGTAGGGACTCCGATGCCAGAGCCGAAACGTCCCCCGGAGCGTTGGACCCCTGCCCGGCCTCGCTCGTCAGAGCGGCCGCAGAGGAGGGAGCCCACCAAAGCTGCGGCCTCCGGCCGATAGCACGGTCTTCGGAAAGCGCTGCGTTCTCAGAGAACGTTGCACCATATGAAGAGAGGGTTGCACCGTATGAAGAGAGGGTTGCACCGTATGAAGAGAGGGTTGCACCGTGTGAGAGGATCTGCGCCGGCCCGCTAAGGCGCGACATATTGTCTGTCGGAACCGGGTGGGCTCCAGTAGGCGAATAGGTCAGTTGCGGAGCCCGCACGGGTTTCCCAGCGATCGCCTCTGCCTGAACCGGTTGACCGGGCTCAGAGGTCAGCCGGGGTTTGACCAGACTGGCTTCGGCATGGACGGCTGAGCCCTGGCTCAGATACGCGGCCGATTTTCCGCCGGTGTCCTGCTCCGGAGTCGGCGCAAGGCTGACCGGCGCCGGCTCGTGCTTTCCGCCCGGCCAATGCGCAATGACGGGATTCGGCCCCGACGTCAGTTGTGGAATCCGCCGCCCGCCTGCGCCCGGCTGATAGGTGAGCGCCGGCGCCCGGTCCTCAGAGGACACATGCGTCCTTGCACCGGAGGGGTAAAGAAGCGAGATAGCGGGCACGAGTAGTCCGGTGCTCCTGTTGCTTCCTCCGTCCGGCCACTTCAGGGCAGCGATCTGCTGCATGTCCTCGGCTTCGGATTCTGCTGTTTTCGATACGATCTCTGGCGGCGGCGGCCCCGGCGGCTCCGGCGGGCGCATCGTTTTCAGCAGGACGGCGATCGCTTCGTCAATCGCGACGCTGTCCACATCTGGCGCCTTTGTCGCCGGAACACTAACCGGAGCGAACTTCCCCGCCGCCTCTATCTGCGCCTCCTCGTCCGACCTGCCCGAAAAGAGCAGGGCCGGGAGGCCACTGGTAGGATTTACCTGCATGGCGACACCTCCGATTTGAATGTCCACCCGTAATCATCGGCAGGCGAGAGAGCAAAGCACAGCAGGATTGCCGGGAATGAGGGACGATGGGCCGAGCACGGGGCTCCCTGCCCGGCCCGCTCACGGCGTCACGAGACCGCCCCCTGGAAGTTCATTTGGGCCTCGCCGCAGGGCAACCCGGAGGGGTGAAAATGGGACGTCCTCCCGGGCTGTAGTACAATGCCCACTCCCAGGTAGGAAGGAACGAAAATGAGACAGACACTCTCTCTCGCGATCCTCGCCGCTTTGATCAGCGGAGCGCACGCGCAGGACATGACGATCGGCGACAGAGCCCCAAAACTGGACGTGGCCAAGTGGGTGAAGGGAAAGCCGGTCAAGGAGTTCAAGGCGGGGCGCCTATATGTCGTCGAGTTCTGGGCCACGTGGTGCGGCCCTTGCCGCGTGAGCATCCCGCACATCACGAAACTGGCTCTCAAATATAAAGACAAGATTACGTTCATCGGTGTGGATGTCTGGGAAACTCCCGGCGGAGGCACCGATACGTCATACATGGACGGCGTAGTCCAGTACGTGGAAGACATGGGCGAAAAGATGGACTACAACGTCGCCATTGACGGACCGGAAGGCACGATGGCCAAATCATGGATGGAGGCTGCCGGACGAAGTCGCATCCACATACCCACCGCGTTCATCGTCAACGGCGATGGGGTAATCGCGTGGATTGGACATCCGATGGAGATGGATGAGACGCTCGGGAAAGTGATAGCCGGAACGTATGACCTCGAGGCCGCCGTAGAGGCCTTCGAGAAGCAGCGCCTGCAATCTGCGGCCCTGGACAAACTGGCGCAGAAGCTCCGTGTGGCCTACCAGTCCGGAGGCATGGGCGCCATGCTGCCGGTGTTGGACGAGGCCATGGTCGAGATTCCGGAGCTGAAAACCTACTTTCAGGTGGAAAAACTGGAATTGCTCATGCAGGTGGACCCGGCGCAGGTTGCGGATCTGGCCCGCGAGCTCTTCGAGAGCGAAATGAAAGATGACGCGGGGTTCCTGAACAACATCGCATGGTGGATGATCGAACGCGACAAACCGCCAATAAAGATCGACTACAAGCTCGCGCTTGGGATGGCCGAGCGCGCGTGCGAGCTGACCAAACATGAGGACCCGACGTACCTCGACACGCTTGCGCTCGCACACTTCCGCAACGGCAACGTGAAGAAAGCTATCGAAGTTCAGGAAAAAGCGATCGCGCTCCTCGAGAAGGACGAGGACGTTCCGGAAGAGATGGTTGAAGAGTTTAAGTCCCGACTGAAGAAGTTCAAAGAGAAGAAGGGCGGGTAGGCCTTACCGGGTCTCCCCCCGAGTTGGATTCCGGATGGGCAGGCCGGTCCTCCCGGCTGCGCTGTCGTCCTGTTCCTCGTCGCGTATAGGCGGCCGGCCAGATGCTTGCAAGGACGCAGGAGGGCCCAGATAGCCCCCGCCCCGAGATGGCGGCGAGTACAGAAAGGTCTCCACGAGTCGAGAGCCCTGAGGGCTAACAAGGAACGCCTCCGCGAACGCCGAAATCGGTAGTCGTGAGAAGACGATATGTCCTCGTCAGCGGCTTCACCTTCGGTGCGGTGGCCACTCTGCACGCCCTGCGGCTCATCTATGACCTGCCGGTGACCATCGGCGATTGGGCGCTGCCGGGCTGGCCGTCCGGAGTGGCGGCCCTGGTCGCGGCCGTGCTGTGCATATGGGGACTGTCTCTCTCCGGAAAAAGGAAGCGATAGGCCTCGCAGCGTACCGGGGGTTCTCTCTAAGATCGCGCCTCACGCTCCGCCCCGAACGAACCGCCGCACTGAGGCGCTGGGACCAGAAGGGGGGACAGGCCGCCTACGAAGCATCAAGAACGATGAGGGATGGAGCGGGCACCCTTCCGGCAGGGCAAATATGCGATAGTATGCGCAGTTACTGGATTCTGCCTTGACAGCGAACCGAGCATTCTGGAGTGTCCAGGTTGTGAGTTGAGCGAGGTACGGGGAAGAAACCGGGACAATCACTCCGGGCGCAGCCCGGAAACAGGAGGCCAGAATGGCTACAAAATCACTCTATGTGGGGAATCTTCCCTACTCGGTCAACGAAGCAGGGCTCATGGACCTTTTCTCAGAGTACGGTGCGGCATCCGCGCGCATCATCGAGGGCAGGGGGTTCGGGTTTGTGGATGTTGAAGAAGACCAGGTGGAAGCGGCGATCCAGGCGCGGCATGACTCCGATCTGGACGGCCGCACGCTCGTCGTGAACGTCGCGCGACCGCGCGAGGAGCGAAGCGACAGGTCCGGCGGCGGCGGGTACGGCGGCGGCGGCGGCAGACGTCGCTACTAATGCGTCGCTAACGCGCATACGGCCTCTCCTCGCTCAGGCGGAGAGAGGCCGTTCTCTTTTTCCTATGCCCGCGTCTGCGGCCGGACCCCGGTCGCCGGTCGTTCCCTGTGCCACAATCGAAGCATGCGGTGGCGTATACGCGAAAACGTGAAGCGCCTCACGCCCTATTCCCCCGGCAAGCCCATTGAAGAGGTTCGCCGCGAGTTCGGCCTCACCCGCATCGCCAAACTGGCGAGCAACGAGAACCCGCTCGGCCCATCGCCCAAGGCCGTCGAGGCGCTGAAGGCCGCCGCCGGCGACGTGCACCGCTATCCCGACATGGCGGCGGCCGAACTGAAGGAGGCGATTTCCCGGCGGTTCGACCTTCCCCCAACCCAGATCGTCTTGGGAAACGGCAGCGACGAAATCATCCACAATCTCAGCCAGGTTTTCTTAGCGCCCGGCTGCAGCGTGGTCACCGGCCGCCCCAGTTTCATTCAGTACGCCGCCGCCGCGCACCTGGCCGGCGCCGAACTCATAGAAGTTGACCTGGACGCCGGCGCGCGGCACGACCTGAGCGCCATGCTGAAGGCGGCCGGCGAAAACACGCGCATCGTCTGGATCGCGAACCCAAACAACCCGACCGGCACAATCGTGGAGCGGGAACCTCTCGAACGATTCATTCAGGCGCTTCCGGAGGGCGCGGTCACCGTGCTCGACGAGGCATATTACGAGTTCGCCGCCCACGAGCCGAACTACCCGAACTCAATTGACCTGATACGGAGCGGTTACCCCGTTGTCGGGCTGCGGACGTTCAGCAAGTCGTATGGGCTGGCGGGTTTGCGCGTCGGCTACGGCTTCATGCCGCCAGAAATCGCAGACGCCATCGATAGCGTCCGCGAGCCGTTCAACGTGAACCGGCCCGCGCAAGCGGCAGCCGTAGCTGCGCTCGATGACGAAGAACATTTGCAGAGAACGCTAAAGCACAACGACCGAGCGCTTCGCCGAATAACCGGCCTTTTGCAGCGGTTCGGCGCTGCGACGACGGAGAGTTATGCGAACTTCGTTTGGGCCGACTTCGGTTTCGATACCCAGCCGCTGTTCGACGCGCTCCTCCGCCGAGGCGTTATCATAAGGACAGGCGCCATCTTCGGCCGGCCCACATCTGTCCGCATAAGCGCGGGTACTGACGAAGACCTGGACCTGCTGGAAGAGGCGTTTGAAGATGCGATGAAGGAGGCTGCCGCCATATGATTCTGTTGTTCCGGCCGGGCGCACCGCGCGATGAGGTCGAGCGGCTGCGCGCCCTGCTGCTGACCGCCGGCTGCGAACTGCGCGAGATCGAATCGGGCGGGCGCGGGATTCTGCTCGCCGACAAGCGGTGGGAGGAGCCGCCCGTTGATCTGATAAGCCGGCTGAAGGCGTCGCCCTGGGTGGAACGCATCGTAGACACGGGCCGGGGATACGCGCTGGTCTCCGCCGATGCGCGGCCGGATCGCAGCAGCGTGCGCGTGGGCGAAGCGACCTTCGGGGGGGGCAGGCCGGAACTGATTGCGGGCCCTTGCACGGTCGAGGATTACGAGACTGTGCTGGAAACCGCCCGCGCGGTGCGGGCCGCGGGCGCGCGCGCTTTGCGGGGGGGCGTTTACAAACCGACGACCTCACCCTATAGTTACAGCGGCCCCGGCGCCGAGGGCCTGGAGATAATGAAAGCCGTTCGGGAGGAGACCGGACTGGCGATAGTCACTGAAGCGATGGACCCTCGGCAGGTTGAGGCTGTCGGCGAGGCGGCGGACATGATCCAGATCGGGTCGCGAAACATGCAGAACTTCGACCTCCTTCGCGAAGTGGGCCGCCAGCCGAAGCCGGTGCTGTTGAAAAGGGGCATGGCGGCGACGGTTGAAGAGTGGCTCTGCGCCGCCGAATATATCGCGCGAGAGGGGAACGAGCAGATTGTGCTTTGCGAGCGCGGGATTCGCACGTTTGAACGCGCTACCCGAAACACGCTCGACGTGAGCGCGATACCGATAGTGCGCTTGCGCTCGCACCTTCCGGTCATCGCCGACCCCAGCCATTCGGCGGGCGACAGGCGGCTGGTTGCCGCCCTCGCCCTCGCCGCGGTCGCCGCCGGGGCGGACGGCCTGCTCATCGAAGTGCACCCGCGCCCGGAGCAAGCGGTGAAAGACGGCGCTCAAACGATTTCGACCGATGAGTTCTCGGCGTTGGCCGAGCGCGTGTTCAGAGTCGCGGCCGCCGTCTCCCGCGCCGATGACGCAGTACGGGCGCGGTAACGAGACCCAAGCGTTCATATCCTTCAACAATGTGTTGACACCGCACAGAGATTGTCGAAGACTTGGATGGCGCTGTCCGACTCGAGTGACCGACAGGCCTGTCGCTCTATTCCGGCGGGTACCCGCGCCAGTGCCGGATCAGTTCCTGTTCGCGCTCGATCTGCCGGGTCTCCCAACTCCGGCGGCCCTGGCTGTCTCTCATCCAGAGTGGCCGCAGGTCCTCGCGCTTCGCCCAGCGTGCGAACTTGTCAAGGAGGCGGAATCTTAGGAAGACGTTGTCTTCGCTCAACATCCCGACGAGCGTCCGCATGGCGCCTGGGTTCGGCTTGCGGTCCATATGAGTCACTGCGAGGCTCTTCAGCCGCATGGTGTTGACGGAGGCCGCGAAGGCAATGAGCCGTTCCGTGCTGGGCCGCGTCCGGGCGTCGAGCCCTCTCTGGCGATTAAAGAACCTGCCGTCCAGCGGATGGTCGAAACGGCTCCCGGCGGCATCGGCCTGTTCAAGCGCCTGAAGGTACGGCTCCGCGGATTCGAACAGCCCCCAGCGATAGAGCAGGCCGATCGCGCGGGCGCGCGTGTACGGGCTCGCGGTCGCGGCGGCGCCCTCAATCGCAGGGCCGAGCACCTGCTTCACCCAGGTATGCGAGTTGATCCCTCCGATGAGTTGCTCTTCAGAGTCCTCAAACTCCTTGTGCATCCGGAGTCGAGAGAGAATGTCTGTTACTCTTCTTCCCGCGTCGTCGTTCGCGTCCCCTAAGGCGGCCGCAATGGAAAGGAGGATCGTCGCCTGCGGGTCCTGAGCCACGATCACTGCGCGCTGGTTCGTTCGCAGAAGGAGTACGCCGGATACTTCGTTCGGCTCGTCCAACGGTACGGCGTACTGGATCAGTGGGTTAGACCCCTGCGGGGAGAAATTTGTGAAGATCAGTTTCCGCTCCACCGGTTTGAACGCCACGAGGAGATAGGTACCGGAGGGGTCCGGCGCCGGAAAGCCTGTTGCACTGGCCGGCAGGTCAAAGACCGAGCGGACGGTCCCTGATAGTCCACCGACCGGACAATCGAGAACTTCGAACGTATCAATCCTGCATGTGGGATACGCCACGACGGCGCTCGATTCAATCGGGCTCTGCGGCCGCCTCTCTTCCACGGACGGGGCGCTCACTCTAACAACGGCGATCACGTCCGCTTCCGCCAGGTCGCGAATGTGGGCGTCGTAACGATCGGCCGGATAGGGCCATGCTACGTTCGGCGAGAAAAGTTGTGCTGTACAAGTGATAAGCGCAATCTGCATCAGTTCCTGTATCATGAGCCGTCAGCCTCCATTGTCATCTGCCGGGGTCGTTGCGTTACGTCGAGGGTCGGTGTGCTCAGCGTCATTGCTTTTCTCGCTCAGTCGCATTTTACATCCTTCAACAATCTCATTGTTGAAGGTGCCGGCAGAAGGAATGCGCGACTCCAGCCCTGCTGAAACGCAATCAGATACTCTCAAGATTGAGAATGTTGAGAGATTCTTGTGTAGACAAGTCGGCTGCGGTGCACGGACTGCGCTACAATCGCCCCATGCGCCGACTGTTCTGCTCGTTTGCCCTGCTTCTCGCCGCTCCCGTGATCTTCGCCCAAGGGAGCCGCCTCGTCATCATCAGTTGGGACGGGGCCGCCGACTGGGTGGTGGACCGGCTCTTGCAGGAGCGCCGGCTGCCGAACGTGGAGAAGATGCGCGCGGAGGGCGTTCACGCCGAGGGCGTCATCATGGCCCCGCCGACCAAGACCGCCGTCGGCCACTCGCTCATCTGGACCGGTGCGTACCCAGACCAGAGCGGCGTCACCGGAAACGCCGTGCCGCTCCTTCCCCGCTCCCGGCACACCGTTCTCGAAACGCAGAGCGGCTTCTCCAGCGCCGCGCTCAGCGTGGAGCCGATCTGGTTGACGGCGCTCCTGCAAGGAAAGAGCGTCGCGGTCCTCTCGGCCACGCACTCCTTTCCGCCCGACCCGTTTCTTGCGACGATCGCGAAATCGCGTAAAGAGGATGAAGACGCCGGGCACACATACCGCGCAGACCCTTCCCGATTCCACAGTTTCAGCGGCTTCGAGAAGAGGCTTGCGTCTCCGACTGTTTATACAGAAGACGCTGAGCTGAAAGAGGCCGAACGGTTTTCAAGAACGGGCAAAGAGTTTCAGTTCACAATCCGCGACCGGCAGTTCGCCGCCTTCTTCCCACGCGACGATGAGGGTTCATTCCGCGAATGCATTATCTTTCGGTTGGACGGCGATCAGGCGTCGTTTGCGACATACATGCGGATGCCTCTTACAGACTTCGGCGCACCGATCGAGATACGGGACGGCGACGACTGGGGCCTGCTGTCCTTTACCCTTTTGGACTTGGCGCCCGACCTTTCTCATTTCATGCTTTATCAGGGCGCATGCAGCGCGTTCAGCGGACACTTCGGTCCGGCGCGCGGACAGGCGTACGTCTACGCGACCGGCGGATTTCACGACCTGCCCATTTCCGACCTGTATGCGAACGGCAAACTGGGAAAGACATACTGGATGGGGGGCGACGGAAAGGCGGAAGACCGCCTCCTGCGGCTGATTCAGCGCGACTTCGAGCGCCTCGGCGCCGGGTTTAGGCACGCCATTGACTTCTTCGAGCCGCACCTTGTCATTCATTACACGCCCGCGCTCGACTCGCTGGGGCATCTGCTGATGGGAGTGCTGGACCCTAACAGCCCCAAATATAGCGCGCAGTTGGCCGGGAAACTTTGGCCCGTATACGCGAAGGCTTATGAATACGCCGATCGATGGCTGGGCGATGTGATGACCGCGGCGGGACCGCAAGCGATCGTCGCGCTGGTTAGCGACCACGGCATGGAAGGCGTAGGCAGGCGCGTGAGCGTGAACCGCATTCTGATGGATGCAGGCCTTGCCGGCGAAGGAACGGACGGCCTCGACCTATCTCAGACGCAGGTGCTTGCCGCACCGTGGAACGAGTTCTGCGTCGTTGTCAACACGGCCGGCTGGAAGGAAGGCGTCGTCCCCCTTAATCAGAAAAACGAGG
>JADFGT010000116.1 GCA_022567555.1 Armatimonadota bacterium
ACCTTGCCTCTCCCTGTTGTCGCAAGTATAAAGACCACGTTTTTTGGCGGCTCTTCGAGAGTTTTCAGAAGAGCGTTGGCGGCCTCCTGCTTCATTCGGTCCGCACGCTCAATGAGCACGACCTTGTTTCGCGCCTGCAACGGGCCGACGCGAAGGAACTCGAGGATCGGAGGGGCTTTGACCTGCTTCTCCTCCTCCTTGGATGGGGGTTTCATGCTGGGCGTGATCCGCCAACCCCGAATCAGGTCGGATAGCCCGATGGGTTGCAGGTGAAGAAAGTCGGCGCTCATCCCGCTCTCTCTGGCGCGGCAGGCGACGCAGTCATTGCATGCGGTTCCGTCATCCGGGTTCAGGCAGAGCAGCGCGGCGGCGAGCGTCTCGGCGACCTCGGTCTGTCCGGCCCCTTCGGTTCCCGTAATCAGGACGGGAACCGGCGCCTCGCACCTTGCAACTGAGCGGACCAGTGCCAGCGCGCGGCGGCTTGCGGCTTCAGAAACGCTCGAACTGTTCGACATTTAGCACAAAAACGATGGCCCCGCCGACCGGGACTTTGATCGGGCTGGGCACGAACGTCCCGACCTGCGACGCGTCGGGAGGCAGGACGTTTACGAGTTGCTCGCGGGTTTTGCAATTGTGTTGAATTAGGTTGAGGAGGGCGCTCTGTTCGCTCTGGTCCACCCCGATAAGAAAGGTGGTGTTCCCCTCGCGCAGGAACCCGCCCGTGGAGCCGATGATCGTGAACTTGAATCCGGCTCGGACGAGATCCTCCACGACCTTGTTCTTGTCCCGGTTATGAACGACGGCAATCACGAGTTTCATGGTCGTTCCTCCTTATCGGCCAAGCATTATGACCGTGCCGCGACGCGCAGTTCTTCGAGCGCCGTCCACGCCGCCTCGAGGAGCGCTTCGGGAGGTTCGGCTGCGTTTATGATTCTCCACCGCTCAGGTTCGCGGCTTGCCTCCCGAAGGAACCCTTCCCGCACGCGGCGGTGGAACTCCACGGGCTCGCGGTCTAATCTGTCCTTGATGTCGAGGCGGTTCAGGCCGGTTTCCGGGTCCAAGTCGAGGAGGAGCGTTAGGTCCGGCTTCAGGCCGAACGCGGCTATCCGGTTCAGTCGCTGCAGGGCATCCCGGTCCAGGTCCCTGGCGTAGCCCTGGTACACAAGTGTTGAGTCGGCGAAGCGGTCGCACAGGACCCAACGCCCTTCCGCGAGAGCGGGCCGGATGACCTGTTCGCAATGTTGCCTGCGGTCCGCCAAAAAGAGGAAGGCCTCGGTCCAGGCATCCATCGGAGCGTCGGTCATTATGGTTGCGCGGATTGCGGGGCCGATGGGGCCGTCGCCGGGCTCGCGGGTGAGGAGTACGCGGCGGCCATCGGCCGTGAGGCGGTCGGCGAGCGCGCGGGCGAGGGTTGACTTGCCCGCACCCTCGGCCCCTTCGATCGTGATAAAACGGCCGGTCATGGCCTCACCGGCAGAACCTTCACGCGGCGGTTCGGGTCTTTGCCGACGCTTTCGCTGCGAAGCCGGTTGGTCTCGATCAGTTGGTGCTGCACCCTTCGCAAAGCGATGGGGCGCGGTGTGAGCTCAAGCGCTTTTCCTTTAGAGCGGACATATTCGACGGCGTCGAGCGCCTCCGTGCGCGCGCCTTCTTCGCCGTCGCCGTTCTGTCCCTCTCCCTCCAGGATATCGTCGAGCGCCGCTCCAATCTGGGCCAGCGTGTTGCTCTTGACCACATGGGTCGGGATGTTCCGGCCGAGCCGCTCATGCAGACGGCCCGGTCTGCGCTGCAGAGAGCTCTTAATCGCCATCACGACGTCTGCGTCCGCCAGGTCGCTGGAGATGACGGCGGGGGCGCGACGTTCCCTAATGGCGCGCTCGAGGCGGGTTCGCGCGATTCCGTACGGGAATATGCGTGTGATGTGGGGAAGAGGGGCCGGCTGTGTTCGTTTCTCGACGGCGCCGGAGGCTGGCTTTGCGGGGCGGAGGTGCGCGGCGCTTCGGGTCGGACCGGCCTCGCGCGATTCGGGCGTACGCTCTTCCTGCAAGACCTCAACATCGCCGGCCTGTGTGCGCACACGGATTTCAGGCTGAGGCACAACGCTGCGCAAGATGGCGTCCACGGTTGTCTGAACGTCGTGGTGCACGGCCAGGCGGTCATAGTCAATGAGTTCCACGAGCACGTCGAACGTGGGTGGCGCTTTGCGCTCCAAGACCGTTTTTTGTGTGCCTCGCCTTCTGGCCTCTTCGTCCGACAGCGTGACGGCCTGGATTCCGCCGACCAGGTCGCAGAGGGTGGGGTTCATCATCAGGTTTTCGAGGGTGCGCCCGTGCGCCGTGCCGATGAGTTGCACTCCGCGCTCGGCGATTGTGCGGGCGGCATACGCCTCGGCCTCGGTTCCGATCTCGTCAATCACTATCACTTCGGGCATGTGGTTTTCCACGCCCTCGATCATCACCTGATGCTGGTTCGAGGGGTCTGAAACCTGCATCCTTCGTGCGGAACCGATGGCCGGATGGGGGATGTCGCCGTCGCCTCCTATCTCGTTCGAGGTGTCTACGATGACGACTCGTTTTGACAGGTCGTCCGCGAGAAGGCGGGCCATCTCTCGGAGTTTGGTCGTTTTGCCTACGCCCGGCTTGCCGAGGAGCAGGATGGACTTGCCGCTTTCGACGATGTCCTGAATAATGTCAATCGTTCCCAGGATGGCGCGGCCGAAACGGCACGTGAGCCCGATGATGCGGCCCTGGCGATTGCGGATGGCGCTGATTCGGTGCAGCGTTCGTTCGATGCCGGCACGGTTGTCTCCGCCGAATTCGCTCACCCGTTCGCTCACATAGCGTATGTCATCTTCGCTGACCAAGTAGTCTTTGAGTCGTTCGTACCGGTCCATGAAACGGAGCTCCGCGGGCCGCCCGTAATCGAGGACGACTTCGACGAGACTGTCGAGGTCGGGCGCGCCGGACAGTCGCTCTCTGACGATGGGCGGCAGGGCGTTCAGCAGAAGGTTGAGTTCTTCGATGTTGTTTTGCATTATGTGCTGAGACATTCTCAGTGCGGCGTGCGAGTCAGTTGTTCATCTCGGTGAGGGTGATCGTCGCCGTACCATACTCTCCGTGCTGCCAATAACGAACCTTTACGCTCTGCCCGATCTCGGCCTTGAGCAGAAAGGTCCAGTAATCGTTAAGTGTGCTGATGGGGGCGCCGTCAAATTCGAGGAGGATGGCATATCGTTCAATGTCGGCCTGCTCGAGCGGCGACTCCGGCGCCAGGCCGCCGAGTATCAAGCCTTCGCGCGGCGGATCCTCGCCGACTTGCATCCGGAACCTTGGATGAAAGCGGGCGGAGGGATGCATGAATGAGGTTACGCCGAAGTCCGGGTGCCGCACGCGGCCGAACTTCTGGATGTCGCTGACGAACCGCTTCACGCGGCTGGACGGAATGGCAAATCCAATGCCGACGCTGCCCTGATCGGTGCTGGCGATCACGGTGTTGATGCCCACGATCTGGCCATGTATGTTGGCCAGTGGGCCGCCGCTATTTCCCTGGTTTATCGCCGCGTCGGTCTGAATGGCGCCCACCAGGGGAAAGCGGCTGCCGCTTCCGCCGAGGTCGCGGTTGAGGGCGCTGACCACGCCGACGCTCAGCGTCCCTTCGTATCCGAGCGGATTACCGACGGCCATGATCCACTCGCCGACCACCAGGTCGTCGCTCGGGCCAAGTTCGGCGGCCGGCAGGCCCTCTGTATCAACCTTGAGCAAGGCGAGGTCGGACAGTCGGTCCGTGCCCACAATTTCGGCCTCGTAACCGTCGCCGTTCAGCAGGTGCACGGTGACCACGTCGGCGTTTTCTACAACGTGGAAATTTGTAACGATGTAGCCGTCGGGCGTTATGATGACGCCTGAACCGAGTCCGGCTAATTGCGGTTCCCCCGTCGAGCCGTGAAAGGAGCGCGCTTGGAGGCGCTCGACGCTCACGACTGAGGGCATCAGTATCTGTGCGGCCTCAGAGAAAGCGATCTGCCCCGGAGTCTTTTCATATCGCACCGGTTCCGCTTCAGCTAACTGCTGCAGCGCCGACGGCCCTTGCGACATACGGTCGTGCAGCGTGAGCGCGGCGTACACGCCTGCGAAGCAGACTAGGAACATCAGAACGTATGGACCGACTCGATTCATCCTTGCACCTGCTCTATTACGGACGTTATCTCAATCGCCGCGAGCGCGGCCTGTTCTCCCTTGTTCCCCAGTTTCATTCCTGCTCGTTCTATGGCCTGTTCCTGCGTTTCGCAGGTTAGTACTCCCCAGGTTACAGGGACCTTCGCTCTCAGCGAGAGGTCGGCCAGCGCACCCGCCACCAGATTAGACAGTTGCCGGGCGTGCCCGGTCGCGCCCTGAAGGATGCACCCTACGCAGATAACGGCGTCGGCGCCTGATTGCGCGGCGCGAGCGGCGGCTATCGGCATTTCCCAAGTGCCGGGAACCCAAACTACATCCGGCTCCTGAGCGCCGTTTTGCCGCAGTGCCCGGAGCGCGCCGTCCACCAACTGCCTGGTGACGAACTCGTTCCAGCGAGATGCGATCACCGTGAACCGCTTTCCGGCCGCGGTCATCCGGCCTTCAATCGTTTGCGCCATCAGTTCGGTTCAAGACCGGAATCCAGTGGCCCAACTTCTCTCTCTTGGTTTCCAAATAGCGCTTGTTGTGCTCATTGGGCGGTGCGACCAGAGGGATGTGCTCCACTATCTCCAGTCCGTGGCCTTCGATTCCGGCCACCTTCTTGGGATTGTTTGTCATGAGGCGGAGTCTGCGAATGCCCAGGTCGGAAAGGACCTGCGCGCCGAGGCCGTAATCGCGCAAGTCCGGCTTGAATCCGAGCGCCTCGTTCGCCTCCACTGTATCGAGTCCTTTCTCTTGCAGTTCATACGCCTTCAGTTTATTAATGATGCCGATCCCTCTCCCCTCTTGGACAATGTAGAGCAGGCATCCGCGTCCTTCGTGAGCTATCTTTTGCAGTGCGAGCTCCAACTGCGTACCGCAGTCGCAGCGCAGCGAGCCGAGGATGTCGCCCGTGATGCAACTGGAGTGGACGCGCACAAGCACAGGCTCACCGCCGTCAATGTCGCCCATCTTGAGGACCAGGTAAGGAGTCGGGTCCAATTCGCTTTGGTAAGCGTAAAGTTCAAACTCGCCGTACTTGGTCGGAAGCGCTATCGGCCCGGCCTTGCGGGCGATCAGTCTTTCTGTCCGGCGGCGGTATGCGATGAGGTCGCTAATGGCGATGAGCGACAACTTGTGTTCGACACAGAACTCTTCAAGGCGCTGGAGGCGCGCCATTGTGCCGTCTTCATCCAAGATTTCGCATAGGACCCCGACCGGCTTCAATCCGGCGAGGACGCACAGGTCAACGGTCGCTTCGGTATGGCCCGCGCGCCTGAGCACGCCGCCCGGTTCCGCGCGAAGCGGGATGATGTGGCCTGGGCAGGCAAAGTCGTCAGGTTTGGTGTTCGGGTCGGCAAACAGTTGGACGGTTTTCGCCCGGTCGTGCGCGGAGGTGCCGGTGGTCGCACCGCGCTTCGCATCCACGGTTACGGCCATGGCCGTAAGCTGGCGCGAGGTGTTCGATTCGGTCATCATCGCGATGCCCAACTGGTCGAGGCGCTCTGCGGTGGTCGGCACGCACGGGATGCCGCGCCCGTGCCTGACCATGAAGTTCATGGCCTCCGGCGTCATCCTCTCGGCGGCCATGACGAGGTCGCCTTCGTTCTCGCGATCCGGATCGTCCACGACGACGATCATCTTCCCGTCCCGGATGTCCTGAATGGCCTTCTCGATGCTGGCGAAGTTTGCGGTTGTCATGACGCTGCGGGGCATTGGGCTCGAGACCGTCAAACCCAGGCCGGATTGTACCTTTCGCGGCCCCTGTTGCGGCGGTTCTGCGGGTAGCATCGGTCGCATGGTTCGGGTTCGGTACGCGCCGTCGCCGACTGGGAGTCCGCACATGGGCAACATCCGCACGGCGCTGTTCAACTATCTGATGGCTAGGGGCCACGGAGGCGTCTTCATCGTGCGCATCGAGGACACGGACAAGGCGCGGGAAGTGGAGGGGGCGGTCGAGGAGATCCTGGAGAGCCTGCGCTGGCTGGGGATGGACTGGGACGAGGGACCGGAGAAGGGCGGCGAGTTCGGGCCGTATTCCCAGAGCGAACGGTTGGGGACCTACCGTGAGTACTGCGACGAACTGCTTGAAAAAGGCGCGGCTTACAAGTGTTTCTGCACCACGGAGGAACTGTCAAAAATGCGGGAGTACCAGCGCCTAAACAAATTGCCGACCGGTTATGACCGCCGG
This sequence comes from Armatimonadota bacterium, assembly GCA_022567555.1. Lineage (GTDB taxonomy): Bacteria > Armatimonadota > Fimbriimonadia > Fimbriimonadales > ATM1 > JADFGT01. The sequence goes on from JADFGT010000116.1 coordinate 6,346, forward strand.
TGCAGATTCCGCGACCGCGGCGAAATCGAACAGTGGGAGAAGGGCGGGAAGCCGTTTGTGATTAGGTTGGCGATGCCGCTCGATGGTCTGGTTTCATTCGACGACGCGGTGAGAGGACGCATCGAAACGGAAGGGAAACTGGTGGACGACCAGGTGTTATTGAAAAGCGACGGATGGCCGACATATCACTTGGCGAACGTTGTTGACGACCACCTGATGGGGATCACTCACGTAATTCGCGGCGAGGAGTGGATCAGTTCCACCCCGAAGCATGTGGCTCTTTATCAGGCGCTCGATTGGGAACTGCCGGTGTTCGCGCACGCGCCGGTAATCAAAGGTCCGGACGGCGCGAAGCTGTCTAAGCGGCACGGAGATACACGCTGCTTAGATTATCGCGAAAAGGGCTACATGGGACAGGCGGTGGCGAACTTCATCGCGCTTATCGGCTGGTCGCCGGGGGGGGACCGGGAGATCATGTCGTTAGGCGAAATGGCGGAGGCGTTTTCGGTTGAGGGCATTCAACCTTCGCCTGGAGTTTTCGACATCACGAAACTGCAATGGATGAACGGGCACTACATACGTTCGCTATCGCCAGCCGACCTCTTTCAGACTGTCAAAGAGTTTGATGAGACGAGTTCCGATGAGGAGTATCTATCGAAGCCTGCGCGGGCGCTTCTGCAGGACGGTTTTAGCCAAGAGAGCGGAGATTATGTGGCCGGGGCACTGCTGCTGGAGCAAGAGAGGGTGAAACTGCTGTCGGATTTCGCTGAGGCTGCCGGGTCTTTCTTCACGGCCGAGCCGGAGATGGAGCAGAAGGGCGTGGA
>JADFGT010000042.1 GCA_022567555.1 Armatimonadota bacterium
GAGGCCGGGAGGTGGAACAAGCGGTGGTCCTGAGCGAGGCGACCATCCAACGCGGAGACTGGTTCGCACCCTGGCAACGCACGCCCATTCTCCACGCCACCGGCTCGGGTTTCTTGCTCGATAAAGGGCTGATCTTGACCAACGCCCACGTCGTGAGTGACGCCAAACAGATCATCGTCCGCCGTAACGGACGGATCGCACCGTCATTCGCCCGAGTCGAGTTCATCGCACATGATGCCGACTTGGCTTTGCTCAGGGTTGACGATCAGGCATTCGACGAGGGAGTGGCCCCCCTGGAGTTGGGGCAGTTACCGACCCTTCGTACGCGGGTGCGCACGTATGGCTATCCCGCGGGCGGAGAAAAGATATCGCGAACGGAAGGCGTGGTCTCACGGGTAGAGTTCATCACCTACCTGCATTCCGGAGCCGACGCCCACATCGGCATCCAGACAGACTCGGCCATCAATCCCGGCAACAGCGGCGGTCCGGTAATGCAGGATGGAAAAGTGGTGGGTGTGGCGTTCCAGACCAATACCCGGCTGAACGATGTGGGGTTCTTCATCCCCACGCCGGTGATCAGGCGGTTTCTTAAGGATATATCGGATGGCACCTACGATGGCTACGGTGAACTGGGCATGATCACGAGCAACCTGATCAATCCGTCGTATCGCGAATATCTCGGCCTGCCCGCTGAGGCCACCGGCGTGGTGGTCGACCGGTTGATCAAGGGGGCCTCCGCGGATGCTTACGTCAAAGTCAACGACGTGATCATGGCGATAGATGGTGTCCCCGTCGCCATCGATGGCACCATCAACTATCACCGCTATACGATCGGCCTGGAACAGATGGCCGAGGACAAGCAGTTGGGAGAAACGGTCGAATTGGCGATATGGCGTGATCGCGCCCCACGGACGATCCGTATTCCATTGGTGACTTTTCCGGAAGCCGAGCGCCTCCGCTATCGGTTCGACCAACTCCCCCGCTATGTCGTCTATGCGGGACTCGTTTTCATGGAATTGGATCAGGAATATTTGAAGACATTCGGAAACTATTGGCAAAATGCGGATAAGGCTTTGCTATACAACCACTTTTTTCGCGCGGCGGAAGATCCGGATTTCGAAGGAAAACGCACGATCCTGATCTCAAGAGTGCTGCCCCACGAGGTCAATAGCGCGTACCGCCGTTACGCCAACACGGTTGTGGCCACGGTGAACGGACAGCCGGTCACGGATCTCGAGATGATCCCCGCGGCGCTGAAAGACTCCAAATCCTTGTTTCTCGTCATTGGTTTGGAGGATGGGCGCAAGATCATACTGGACCGCGAGGAGGCCGAAAGGGCCCACCCTGTGATTCTGGATACATACGGGATACGCCAGGAACAGAGGCTTCCATGACGGCGGTTTTTCGTGCCATCCTTTTGGCCATTCCCGCATGCATCCTGGCTTGGCAAGTCGCTGAGGCCCAGACCGGAGAAGAATATCGCAGCGTCGTGAGCGTGCGCGTGACCCACCAACCACAGGATGCGACGATCCCCTGGCAAAAAGCAAATGAGAGCACCGCGCTCGGCAATGCCATAGTCCTGAGTACGGGGCAGCTGCTCACCACTGCGGACCTGGTCAAAAGCGCGACACTGATTCAGGTAAGAAAGTTCGGACGGTATCCGGACTTCCAAGCCGAGCCGTTCTTGGTGGACTACGATTTGGACTTGGCTCTCCTTACCGTCGCGGATACCGCATTTTGGGCCGGACTGGTGCCGATCACATTCTCCGCCGCGCCCGTCACTTACGGCCGGTTCGTCATCAACCGCTGGCGAGCCAACGGAAGATTCGAACAGGGTTCGGGCGAAGTGGTTGACCTTCGCACCTCCTCGTCCCGCTTCGGATCGATGGAAATTCCCATCATGAGGGGCAACACCAACATGACCGGTCTCGGCTGGGCCGAGGTGATGACCGTAAACGGAGAACTGGTCGGCCTTTTGACAAGCCATAACAGGGCGGAAATCCAGGCGACGACCTCGCCCACGTTGGCCTTATTCATTCAGATTGCAAATAAGCTGCCGTACCAAGGATTCGCACACCGCGGCTTTTCTTGGCAGCGGCTGAACGCGCCTGCGCTGCGCGAATTCCATGGACTGGCACTCGATGCCCCTGGGATCTTGGTCAACAAAGTTTTCGCCGGAGGGACGGGTGCCGGCATATTGCAAGAGGGGGATATCCTCGTACAGCTCGGTGACTACGTGATCGATCCGGAGGGTTCGATCAATCACCCGCTGTATGGCTCAGTGTTGTTTCCCATCGCCATTAACGACACCATCGATCCGGTAATCACCGCTCGCATCATCCGCGATGGGAAGCCCATGGAGTTGGAATTACGACGGCAACGACTGGCGGATGAGGATTACCGCATCCGGCCCCATACCTTTGACAGGACAATCGATTACGAAGTATTTGGCGGATTGGTATTGCAGGAACTCTCCCTTAGCTACCTGAAAGCCTGGGGAAAAAATTGGGCGGATAGGGCACCCAGCCGGCTGGTGATCGAATACGCCTTGCGGAGCATCCGCAAGGCCGACAGACCAATCGAGCATTTGGTCATCGTCAGCAAAGTGCTTCCCGACGTGACGAATCTCGGCGAGACCCAGTACCGGGTGTTGAGGGGCAGCGGCTACGAGGCGGGAGCGTCAATCGAGATTCGCTTCACCGGACTGCCCCAGCCCTCCATCGTCGAAAGCGTCGCCGCCTTCGTGGGCAGGAGCGCCCTGACAACTATCGGGATCCCTGCGCTGGCTGCCCTGGCGGGCTCGAAGGCGGTCTATGCCTTCGAGCCTTACTCCCCGAACTTCGAACACCTTCGCCGAAACGTCTATTTGAATGGGATCGGACAGGCGCGGCTGTTTCCGGTTGCGCTGCGCGAGACCGGCGGGATGCTTGAACTGCATTCGGGCGGGTCGTTCGGCCCCGGCTCGGTTAGCGCGACGACCGCCGTCAGCGAAGATGTGGTCGCACAGGTCCCGGTCGAGGCGCTCGACGAACTGGCCGAAAAAGAGAGCCTGGCCGACCCGGACATACTGAAGATTGACATCGAGGGCTGTGAACCTTTCGCCCTGCGGGGGATGCGCCGTCTTCTAACGTGGGCAAAGCCGATCTGTCTGTTCGAGGTCAACGAGAGGTTGCTGAACGCGGCGGGTTCGTCGCCCGGAGAACTAGTGGATCTGATGAAGGAGATCGGTTATGAGAGGTTTTGGGACGTGGGCGGAAAGAGGTTGCGGCCGGTCGGGCGAGCCGAGGCGTTCATGGCGCTTGCGATACCCGAGGAGCGCGCCGGCCAAGTGGCTAAACCGCTGATGCGGTTCGGTTGGAACGAACGATAAATACGTGATAGGCGGGAGTGAATGAAGGAAAGAGTGGAAAAGGTCGTAATCATCGGCGCAGGTTACGTCGGTTTGCCCACGGCGGTGCTGTTGGCCCGGGCGGGGATTTCCGTTCATGCCGTGGACGTCAAGCGCGAACTTGTGGACGCAATCAACGACGGAACGCTTCGAGTTGAAGAGGATTCCATTAATCGTTTGCTTGAGGATCCCGAGGTTCGAGGGAAGTTGTCAGCCGGGGCAGACCCGGAGCCTGCGGACGCCTTTTTCATCTGCGTCCCGACGCCCATAGACTATCGAAGGAAAATCGCCAATCTCAGTAACTTGAAGGCCGCCTGTCGAACGATACTGCCTTGTTTGGAGCCGGGAAATTTGGTCATTATCGAGTCTACCGTTCCCGTGCTGTGTACGCGCGAAACGGTCAAGCCGATTCTGGAATCGGGGGGGCTTGAGGTGGGACGCGACCTGTTTCTGGCTTACTGCCCGGAACGAGTGCTTCCGGGGAATGCGATAGAAGAGATCACGGAGAACGCGCGCGTCATCGGCGGCGTTGACGAGCGCTCAACCCAGAAGGCGGCCGGCCTGTACCGCCGATTCGTGAACGGGTCCCTTCATCTCGCGAGCGACGTAGAGGCGGAGATATGCAAGTTGGCCGAGAATGCGTTTCGCGATGTAAACATCGCCTTTGCGAGCGAGTTGGCGGCGCTCTGCGAGAGCATCGGCGTTGATCCGATGCGCGTCGTCCGCTTGGCGAACTACCACCCGAGGGTGAACATACTAAGCCCGGGCATCGGCGTCGGCGGGCACTGCATCCCGGTTGACCCCTGGTTTATTGCGGAGGTGGATCGTGTCAATTCGACTCTTATCCAGTGCGCAAGGCTGATTAACGACCTACGCCCTCACAGAATCGCCGCGCGCATTCGCGAAGCGGTGGGTGGGCTGTCGAAACCGCGCATCGTCGCGCACGGATTGGCGTTCAAGCCGAACTGCAGAGACCTGCGGGCATCGCCGGCAGGTCAGATTGTTGACCTGCTAAGAAGCGAGGGCTACGATGTCACAGCCGTGGACCCACTGATAGAGGCAGGCGCCTATCCGGGTCTGGTCGAGATGGCCCGGGACGCGGACCTGATCGCGGTGTTGGTTGAACATGATGTCACGCTTCAGGAGATCGCCGGACGCGAGAAGGAGATCCTTGCGGCGATGCGCACGCCTAAGATCCTGAGGTTTTATCCGCCGGTGGAGGTTAGGTCTGCGCCTGGTTTCGCGGCTGTCGCGTCAGTCGGGCGAGTCGGCGCTGAGTTCGTGGCTGAGGCGCCGGATGTAAAGGAACATTCCAAGAAAGAAGCCGGCGCCTAAACCGGCCGCCGTGAAAAGGCCTCGGCGCGGGAAGTAGGGCCGCTCGGGTGCATACGGAGGGTCAACAATTACGAAAGCCTTGTATCGTTTTTCCTCGGCGATCTGCGCCAGAGCCAACTGACTCACCATGAGATCCAGTTGCCTCTCTGCGCGCTCCAACTCCCTTCTGAGGCGTCGCTGCTCAATTTCCAGACCCGCCAGTTCCAGGTTCTCGTCGCGCAGTCGGTCAAGAGCAGTTCTGGTGGCCCTGATCTTGGCCAAGAGGCCGGAACGCTGCGCTTCTTCGGCGAGCGTTATAGAAAGCGAGCGGCTCTCGGCGGCGCCCACTGTTCTTTCCAATTCCTCAATATAGGAGTCGGCCGCTGAGCGAAACTGATGCTGTAGACGGGACATCTCCGGCGAATCAGACGACAGCGTGCCCGCTGCTTCTTCCATCCGTCGCTTCAGTTGGGCCACGTCCGATTGCAGTTGAGCTGCGACGGCCGTGTAGGCCTCTCCCTCGGCGCCTTCCTCAAGCGCCTGGCGAAGCGCTTGGAGCGTCGTGTCCAGGGACGCCCGCAGTCCGGTTAGGTCTATTTCCAGACTGCGCATCGCGGCGGAGGCGTCCAACAGTTTGCCGACGAATTCCGCGCGGTTGCCGGCAACGAGCGCCAGGGGCGATTCTTGCAGGGCGGCATGCAGCTCCGCCATTCTCTCGCCCACGTCACTTTGCCGGCGGACGACCTCCTCTCTTAAGAATCCGAGGCTTTCGCTGGCGAACTCCTTCCCCATTTCTGCGACGCGGCCTTCGGCGAACGCGATGAGGTCCGAAACCACCTGTACGCATACTGCGCGGTCGCGCCACCGGAAGCCCATACGCAGATAGCCTGATTCCGTCACTTCGTAGACGATGGCTTTCCGCATCGTCTCGATGTCGCGGTCGTCGGGGGAGTGGCCGAACAGCGACCCGGCGTTCCGTTCCGCGATCTCTGCAGCCGCTGCACGGCTGGTCACTATTTCGATGACCGCGTTCGGCGATGTCCCGACTGTCGGGAGAAAGATCTGGCCTTCAAGCAGAAGCGCTCCCTCCCTCGGCTGCGGAATGGGTGGGAGGAGAGCCCGGCCTGTCTGGGGGTTGCTCCGGCCCATCAAAGGAAAAAGCAGTACGGCGTCCGACTCGTACGTCTTCGGTAAAACGCCGGCCAGCACGAACGCGAGTAGTGCCAGCGATGCTGTCCAGGCGGTGACGTGCCATGCGGTGCCGGGGCGGAAGACAGTTTTCAGGTTCATCGGCTTACACTGGTACGGACGGGGCGATTCGTCGCCGAGTCGCCACGGCCGCGTCTCCGAGGCGCGGCAATTTGGAATACGCGAACCAGACCCCGAGGAGCACGAGCATGCCTCGGTCGGATGTCAGTGGGATCGCCAGGGTGGTCGCTAATAGTGTGAGCAAGCCAACGCCAAAAACCGGCGCTTCGCTCAGCCGGGACCCCAGAAGCGTGTCGTAGACCGGGAACAGAAGCAGCGCGTACAATGCCAGGCTGACAAACAGGCCCAAGAAAAGGAGGCCCGCAGCCAAACTGCTGTGAGGTGTGTGGTGCGCGACGTTCGAGACATACTCTTCAAGGTCAAAACCTGCAAGTGGGACAGAATCCAACCGGTCCGCGGCGTCGCGGAACGATTTCGGGCGGCCCGTCTCTTCCATCCCGGCCGTTTCAAGAAGCCGGATGATTCCCTTCGGCCCGGACCCGGCGGCGGCCGTTGCCACGGAAAAGACGAGCACGATCATAAGCACTGTGCTTGCGGCCGCGACCCGGACACACCGCCAGCAATGCATCTGGCTGTCCTGTCCGGCCCTGGCCTTGGTGTACGCCAAGGCCAGGGCCGCCAGCGTAACCAGGCCCGCCATCGCCATCGCCGCCCGCGAACCGATGGCGTTCAACGAAAACAGGAGCACGAGGCCGAGAAGCACATACAGGAGGTGGAACGACCGTGACCTGCCCCGGAGCCTGGCGCAAAACAGATAGACGGCGTAAACGGCCGCCACGTAAGCCCCCAGCATGTTCAATTCGGTGACCCCCACAGCGACACGGCCGAGGAGCATGTCGCCGAGGTGGCTTGGCAGCCAAAACGGGCTGTGCCACCCAAGGATCGAGTTTGTGATCAGCGGAAGAAAGAGCACGGCCGTTAGGGCTAGGCCGAGGTCCAGCACGATGTGCGTTGCGCGGGCAGTCGAGCGGGAAGCGAAAAGCAGGGCCTGCGAAAGGCCGATCAACCCCAAGGCAAGCAGTTCAAGGTCAATCGGCTTGTGAAACGGATATGTGGCGATGATTAGGGCGAATAGAAGCGCCAGCAGCATCGCCAACTGCCGAGGCATGTGCGACAGCGTCTCACGCCAGCCCACGAGCAGAGAGGGGAGGAGTGCGATGATGACTACGAAGCCCGCTGTGACCGGCAGGCCCCACACGTAAGGCAGGAACGCCGAGCCGAAGAGGAGCATCAGTCCGAGGCGCGGATTGGCGTATCCCAGCAGCAAGGCCGCCGCGAGGGCGGCAAGGCCGGCGGGCGTGCGCGACAGGCCTGAAGCGAGCGTGAGAAGCAGAAGGACCATCACGCCGCGCCCCCACGGCGACGAGGTCCATGCAAGCGTGTGTTTGAGAAGCGGCTTCATCCGTTCGCGCTATTCCAGACGAACGCCGCCGGTCATTGGCCGCTCGGGGCGATTACCCCTTCCGCCTCCATGAAATCGAGCATCTCGCGCATGTACCGTTCCGGTTCGATCCAGCGCATCTCGGCGTGGCTTGCTCTGTTCGACCAGGTCAGTTTCTTCGGACCGGCGGCCGCGCGAAAGTTCATTTCGGCGTGACGCGGCGAAGCAAGGATGTCGCGCCGGCCGTGCAGGATGAGTGTGGGCTTCGAGACTCTCTTAAGGGCGCGGCCCACGTTTACTCGAAACGGGTTGACGCCTGAAATGGGCCACCCGACGAGGAGGACCGGCGCAAGGAGGACTGCGGCGGTCCATCCTCCCAGGAAGCGCCACCAACCGATGCCCGCCGACGCGAGGCCGTGATAGCAACTGTCGAGAATCAGCGCGTCGGCGGCGTCCGGCTTCTCCGCGAGGGCGAAGGCGGCGGCGGCGGCTCCCATGCTCACCCCGAAGAGCACGCGCTTGACGCCCGGCGCCTTCTGCGCGGCGAAGCCGCAGGCGGCCAGCGCGTCTTTCCGCTCCCGCCAGCCGAGGCCTACGCTCCTCCCACCGGACTTCCCGCTTGCGCGCGTGTCGAAGAGGAGGCAGGCGAACCCGTGCCGGTTAAGCGCGGCGGCGAGCGCGGCGTTCTCGGCCCGATTCATTAGATACCCGTGCAACATGATCGCGACGGCGCACGGCTTTTCATGGGGGACCCACCAGCCGCGCAGCGCCAGCCCCTCGCATTCAAATTCAACTTCCTCCATCGGCGCACCGAGCGCGGCGGGTGAAAGGAAGATCGGTGAGCGGGCCGGCCGCAAAAAGAGGAGCGCAACCAGAACCAACGCGACCAAGTAGGCCGCCAGAATGCTGAGCACGATCGTCATCGGTTTCGCCCGCTTTTGCGATTATCGCACGGCCGGACGCCGTGCGCCCGCGTCTGTATTTGGTAGACATGGACACTCCGCGGGCTGTTGTAGAGTACGCCGGAAGGCCCAAGAAGGCGTTCATCACCGGGATAACCGGCCAAGACGGCTCCTATTTGGCCGAACTCCTTTTGGAGAAGGGATACGAGGTGCACGGGCTCATACGCCGCTCCAGCACGTTCAACACAGGCCGGATTGAACGCATTTATCAGGACCCGCACGATGCGGAAGCGCGGCTCTTTTTGCACCATGGCGACCTGAGCGACGGTTCGATGTTGGCGCGGCTGCTTGCCCGGATAGAACCGGATGAGATCTATCACTTAGGCGCACAGAGCCACGTCCGTGTGAGTTTCGACATGCCCGAGTACACGGGCGACGTGACGGGACTGGGCACGCTTCGCATTCTGGAGGCGATTCGCGAGACTGAGGTTCCGGCACGCTTTTACCAGGCGAGCAGCAGCGAGATGTTCGGCAATGCCCCGGCGCCCCAGAACGAGAAGACGCCGTTTCGTCCGCGCAGCCCTTACGCGGCGGCAAAGGCGTACGCCTACTGGATGACCGTCAACTACCGCGAGAGTTACGGTCTGTTCGCCTGCACGGGCATCCTGTTCAATCATGAGTCCCCGCGCCGGGGCGAGACGTTTGTGACGCGCAAGATAACGCGCGGCGTAGCGGCCATCCTCGCCGGAACGCAGGACAAACTGTTTTTGGGAAACATTGATGCGCGGCGGGACTGGGGCTATGCGCCGGAATACGTTGAAGCGATGCGGCTAATGCTCCGGCAGGACGAGCCGAGGGACTTTGTGATCGCCACGGGTGAAGCGCATTCGGTCCGCGACTTTCTTGAGCGGGCATTCGGTCTTGTGGGCCTGGACTGGAAGCAATATGTGGAGACAGACGCCCGCTACTTCAGGCCCGCCGAGGTGGACCTCCTGGTGGGCGATGCCTCTAAAGCGCGTGAAGAACTCGGCTGGCAGCCGGCTGTCGGGTTCGATGAACTCGTGCGCATTATGCTCGAGGCCGACATAGTGGCGGCCGGTGTGGACACCTCATGCTTGGCGTACGCGACGCCTTAGCCGGCAAGCGGGTCGTCGTTACGGGCGGCAGCGGATTTCTCGGTTCTCACGTGCGCGAAGCTGCCGAACGCCTGGGGATTGCCGAAACGCGGTTTCTGGGCAGCCGCGACTATGATCTCACTCGGCCGGACGGCTGCGCGCGAATGTTGGAAAAGGAAGCGCCGGACGTTTTGATCCACTTGGCGGCCGTCTGCGGCGGCATCGGTGCGAATCGGGCCGAACCGGGGCGGTTCTTTTACGCGAACGCCGTGATGGGGATTCACCTTATTGAAGAGGCGCGGAAGGCGGGTGTCGGGAAGTTCGTTCAGGTTGGGACCGTGTGCAGTTATCCGAAACTCGCGTCGCCGCCCTTTCGGGAGGACGATTTGTGGGACGGCTATCCCGAGGAAACGAACGCGCCATACGGGTTGGCGAAGAAGATGCTGCTTGTGCAATTGCAAGCGTATCGTGAGCAGTATGGATTCAACGGGATCTATTTGATTCCCGTGAACCTGTATGGCCCGCGCGACAACTTCAACCTAAGAACGAGCCACGTTATCCCGGCGCTTATCCGAAAGTTCGACGCCGCACGGCGAAAGGGCGAACGACGGGTGGTCTGCTGGGGCGACGGCAGCCCCTCGCGCGAGTTCCTGTATGTTAGGGACGCAGCTGAAGGGGTCCTGCGGGGCGCCGCGCTGTATGACGGCGGCCAACCTGTTAATCTCGGCACCGGAGACGAGATCGTCATCAAGGCGCTCAGCGAACTGATCGCTGAGATGGTTGGCTTCGACGGCGTGATTGAATGGGACACTTCGAAGCCGAACGGCCAGCCGCGCCGTCAGTTGGACACGCGCCGTGCGCGCGAACTGTTTGGATGGGCCGCCCGGACGCCGCTGCGGGAAGGGTTGAAAATGACAATCGAATGGTACCGGGAGAATGCGGCGGTTCCGGGGCCGGCATGAAATGCTCGACGGGAACGTGCTGTGACTGAGAAGCGCTGCCGAAAACTGCTGGTTGTGAACCAGTACTACGCCCCGGATGTGGCGGCTACGGGCCAGTTGGCCGCCGACATCTGCGAGAGCATGTCGGAGAGAGGTGTGAAGGTTTACGTCGTGGCCGGCGAACCGAGTTACACGTCCTCGGCTGAAAGGGCGCCGCTCGGGGAGGCGCGAAACGGTGTGCAGGTTCGCCGGGTGCCGATGGGCCGGGCGGTCGGCCGTGAGAGTTTGGGCACACGGCTTCGCGGTTACGTCCGGTTCCTTAGGCGCGCGGCCCGCGTCGCCGAGGAGATCGTTGAAATGGAGTCGCCGGACACGGTCCTCACGTTCCACAATCCGCCTCTCGTCGGGCGGATCGGCGCCAGGCTGGCCCGGCGGCACGGCCTTCGCTTTGTGTACGCGCCGCAGGACATTCATCCGGATATCCTCGTGGCCACGAACTGGCTGCGACTGCCGGGACCGCTGGTGAAGATGTGGGACGCATCCCACCGCCGCATCATGAGCCACGCTGATGAGATTGTGGTGTTAGGGGAGGGAATGAAGCGCACGCTCGTGCAGGAAAAGGGCGTGCCCGCAGAGCGCGTCCGCGTGGCGCCCCTTTGGGCGCGCCCCGAACTCCAGCCTCAACCGCGATCGAACGCGATTCGGACGGAACTCAGCGTCGGCGAGGAGGACCTTCTGTTGCTCTACGCAGGCAACATGGGGATCATGCATCCGTTGGACCCGATAGCGGATGCGGCGGCGTTGCTTCGAGGCGTGCCGGTGAGGTTTCTGTTCTTGGGTGACGGGGCCAAGCGCCGGGCGCTGGTTTTGCGGGTTGAGCGGGAGAGGCTGGAGAGTATCCGCTTCTTGCCGTTCCAATCGCAGGAGAGGTTTCGCGATATCGTGGCCGCCGCAGACGCCTGCTTCGTGGCGCTGCAGCCCGGCCTGGAGCGGCTGGCGGTTCCGTCGCGCTCTTACACGTTCCTGTCAGCGGGACGGCCGCTCATCACGCTCATGGCGCCGGAGGCCGACATCGCCCGCCTGGTGCGCGACGGTGGTTGCGGCTGGAACGTGCGCACGGGAGCCCAGTTGGCCGACCTGATCCGCCGGCTGGCTCAGGAACCGGAGGAGTTGCGCGTGGCGGGGCGCCGCGCACGCGATATTTACGAGAGCCGGTTTCAAAAGGACAGGGTCTTGGAGGAGTACGCGCGTCTTCTGCGGGTATAGGATGCCGACAGGCGACAGGCGACAGGCGATAGACGATAGGCGCGGCTGAGTCACCGAGCTTGCGAACGCCCAGACGTCCGAATGCCAGACCCGATTCGCTCCCCTACCCGACCTTTTCGAGAGACCGTACAGCGGGTACGGAGACCTCTGCGACCCGTTCCGGGAGATCGGCAGGGCGAAGACTCACGACGGCCTTCAGCGTCCGGGCCACAATGCCGGCGTCGGCCGCCATGCTGCGGCCGGTCGCATAGCGCCTATCTGATTCTATCTTCCGTGGGAGGAGTTCGCCGGTGTAAAAGGTGAGCGGGTCGTCGTGCATACCCAGGATCTCCTCTTCATGTCGCAGCCAGAGCTGGGTCGGGCCGGTGATGCCCGGCCGCACGCTCAGTATTACGTCGAGGTCTTCCTCCTTGTAAAACGGGAGGAAACTGTACGACTGCGGCCTCGGTCCCACCAGGCTCATCTGCCCGAGAAGGACGTTGACCAACTGTGGAAGTTCGTCCAGTTTCGTTCTGCGGAGGAGGCGCCCGAGGCGCGTGACCCTCGGGTCGTTAGCGGTCGTGACCTCAGGACCGAGGTACAGGGCGTCCCGGACCATCGTGCGGAACTTCAGCATCCAGAACGGTTTCCGGTTGCGCCCGATCCGACGGTGGCGGAATAGGACCGGACCGGGCGAGTCAGCCCTGACAGCGACGGCGATGAGGGCGAAGAGAGGGGCCAGAATCAGCAACCCGGCAAGGGCTCCTACGACGTCGAGGGCCCTCTTTTGTAGCGAATCCATCCTTGGTTCACCTCAGCTGTTTGAATGCGCGGCAGTCCGCGCCAGCCTGGGCTGCGGGTCCCACGTAATCTATTCTCGGATGCTCGCTGAAAAAACGCAGGGGACCTCATGGACCTTCCAGCGTCGCACCCCACCGGCGGCCATCCTTGGCACCGGCCCCGGCATTAATACCAGACGATAGAAGGAGAGAGTTCGTTTCAGTCAGATGCGGCGTGATTCGGAGCGGTGTGTCTCCATCAGCCCTCGTCGGTCAGGAGCGCCGGGTTCAAGATATGCCGGCCGCCGGCCACGATGAACTGACCGCCGGCGCCGAACCCCGACTCGTCGCCCGCCAGGAAGACGGGGCAGCCTTTGACAAGCCTCGCCGCCGGTGATACACTGAGGTGTCTGCAAGCAAGGAGGCCCGGTCCATGAGAACGATCTGGAGCGCGGGGTGTGTTCTGCTACTCGGCACAGCGATGCCGGCGGCGGGTTGGGGGTTCAAGGTGGAGATCGTGGTCGAGGGCGGGAGCGGCGCCATCTACCCGATTCGCTGGGGTCAATCCGATTCGAACGACTTGGTGAACCCGTACCCGAGATGGGAGAGTCCGTTCTGCGTGAAGAAGGACAGCAAGATCGGCGTGCGCATAGTGTGGGAGTTCGCCGAGATCAAGGACGATTGGGCCGTCGTCTGGGCGGTACTTGAGAGCAAGGTTGTCCCCCTCCAGTACTGGAATGACAACACTTGCATAGATCGCCACGGCTATCATCCGCACGACGGCGTGCACTGGTTTGTGGACGATGCGAGGCAGTGGCCCGACTGGGCCGATCACAACATCCCGGACTTCATCGAGTGGGCGTTCCTGAGCGGCGACCTCGTCCTCCTGAATCCCCCGGAGGGCGCCGGCGGATCGGCGGCATACGAGTCTGACGTGTTTGTCGTTCTGGACCAGCCGAAAGCGCCGATGGACCCTGCATGGGTTTCCGTATTGCAGGTCAGCTGCACGTGGGGTCGGACTACGGATGTGCCCCTTGCCGCCACGGGTGCCCTGGCCCTTGAATTCCTCAAGCAAGGGGAGTATGAACCGTTCGGGGACCCGGTGACCGGCAAGCCCTGGTATACGCTAACGGCATCGGATACGCAAGAGACTTTCTACTTGAAAGCCTTTCTGGATCGGACGAAGACAGGAAAGGCTGGACCACTGACCGGGATGTGCAATGACTTCGCCGACTTCCTGGTTTGCGCGGTCACAAGCGTGGGCGCGTATGATATGAAGGCTCAACGGCCGTACAGTCTCACGCTCGCCTTCAGGCATAAACTGCAGAATCAAGATCCCCCCTGGTGGGATTTCCTCACTAACTTTCTTATAAAGGCACCGTACACCCCCACAGGGCCTCAGGTTCAATTAACTTTCACCTACCACCAGTTCGGTATCGTAGGCTCGTTGGTCTGGGATCCCACCGCCTACTACACGACTCCGGCCCCAGACGGCTTCGCTTTCGGGATGGAGTTCGACCAGTACGATTGGAGGCTCGTTGAGTACTTCCGCAGGTATGAGATTTCGGACGGCCTTCTGACCCAGACGCAAGTTGGCGTAGACGACCCAGGCAACCCGTGGGTGGGCTCCCCGCCAGGCGGCTTTCTGCCGATTCTCACGACAGCCGATCCGCCCCCCTAAGGGCCTTTTCCGAAGGAGACGAACACGATGATGCACATTGCGCTGATTGCAGTTGTAGCCTCGACCATGCCGGCTCAGTCATCCGGGACGCCGGCGCCGCCGCGCGAGGCGCTGACGACTCGCGTGGAGGGCGGGGAATCGTTCCTGGTAACTAAGTCACCGTGGAACGGGGTTTCCTATAGAGTGATACTCGAGCCGAAGCGAACGGACATAGAATGGCAAACGGTTCTAAGTTTGTTCTACGGTCCGAGCGAGTTGCCCGGTCTGCCTGCGATTCCCGGGAAGGACACGGGAAGTCATACTCACGTGAGCATCGGCAACGACGGAACGAGCGCCAGCCGCGCCTATCGAACAGTAGCCGAGTTCGAGTTAGAGGACCCTCCGAGGATCCCGGCGAATCTGTTGCCCCCCCCCGGTACGCCGTCGCGGTATAGGCCCTTCGAGAGGGTGATAGTGAGGCTTGTAATACGCCCCACGAGGCAAGAGAAAACCGCTCCGCCGGAGGAAACTCTCAACAGCGCGCCCGGGGCCCACTACTGGCAACCGTACGGCCCGCTTCCTTCAGGGTTGTCTCTCGGCGATTGGCACTCGGTGCTCGATGTGGGCGAGACCTTCCAGATCGGTTTCGGCCGCGGGCGCGTAGGGTGCCATGTACATCGGAACACAACCACCATAAGCGTGGACAAGGCGAAGCTCGAGGCAATCGCGTGGGGAATTGATTACCGAATCCTTCTCGATCCGATACTCGTGGACTCGCCTTCGAAACGCACACCCGTATACCTCGCCGGGCGGCCGGCTTCGATCGGAGAGGCCACGGGCTTCGTCGGCGTTGCGGTCGCGCCCGCTGAACTGTTCGACGGCCTGGGCGTACGCACGCGTACAGAGGGTGCGGACAGTTTCTCTGTGACATTCACTGCGGGCGGGCGCTCGGTGACTCTGCGCTCGCTTTCTTGGGAGATGGAGACCCCGAAAGGCAAGGTCAAGTTGGACCGCCCGGTGTTCCCATACAAAGGGCAACTGATTGTGCCCCTCCGGCAGGTCGCGGAGGCGCTCGGGTTCACGGTTGCCGCCGAAGAGGGCCGCATAACCCTCACGCCGCCCCGTTAGCCGACGAAGTATTCGGCTGCCGCGACCGTTCCGCCGGGGCTGTCGCATTCAGTCGTCCGGCACCCCCTCCCCAACCCTCCCCCGCAAAGCAGGGGAGGAGGTTTGCTCCCTTGCCGCGTCCCGTGGAAGGGACGCGGGAGCGAGAAGAGCGCCGCCCCTGCGTTCTCCGGCCCTGATTGTGGGCCGAGGATGCGGATCGTGGGCCAGGAGATGCCGTTCCGCTGTATAATCTTATCAGGCAGGAAAGGATTACGACAATGGCAGACCGAGTTTACATATTTGACACGACGCTCCGGGACGGCGAGCAGAGTCCAGGCGTGCGCCTGAACATGGACGAGAAGCTGGAGATAGGCCGCGCGCTCGTGGACCTGGGCGTGGACATCATCGAGGCCGGCTTCCCGGTCAGTTCCCCGGGCGACTTCAAGAGCGTACAGACCCTCTCCAAGGAACTGAAGGGCGTCACCATCTGCGGCCTCACCCGCGCCGTCCCGAAAGACATCGAGGTGGCCGCCGACGCGCTGAAACCGGCCGAGCGGCCGCGAATTCACACCGGCCTGGGCGTGAGCGACATCCACCTCGAAAAGAAACTGCGCATGACGCGCGAGCAGGGGCTGGACGCCGGAGTGAAGGCGGTCAAACTCGCCCGCAAGTTCACCGACGACGTTGAGTACTTCATGGAGGACTCGGGCCGGGCCGACCCTGAGTACGTCTATCGAGTGGCCGAGGCCGTCATCGGCGCGGGGGCCACGGTACTGAACGTGCCGGACACGACCGGGTACAAGTTCCCGAGCGAGTACGGCAGCCTGATAAAGGGGATCATAGAGAACGTTCCGAACGCCGGCAAGGCCGTGATAAGTTGCCACTGCCACAACGACCTGGGAATGGCCACCGCGAATACTCTCGCGGGCGTATTGAGCGGCGCGCGCCAGGTGGAGGTCACCGTTAACGGCATCGGCGAGCGGGCCGGCAACACCGCGCTTGAAGAGGTGGTTATGGCTCTGACCATCCGCAGGGAGTTCTTCAAGGTGGACCACGGCATCAGCACAACCAAACTTCTCGCCGTGAGCAGGCTTGTGGCCCAGAGGACCGGCATGTTGGTGCAGCGCAACAAGGCGGTCGTCGGCGCCAACGCGTACGCCCACAGCAGCGGCATACACCAGGACGGTGTCCTGAAAGACCGGCTGAACTATGAGATAATTGACCCCCACCTCGTAGGAGCGGCGTCGAGCGAGATCATTTTGACCGCCAGGAGCGGACGCCACGGTGTGCGGCACCGCCTGATGGAGATGGGCTTCGCCTTTCCCGAGGAGCGGTTCGAGAAGATCTATGACAAGTTTCTTGAGGTGGCGGACCAGAAGCGCGAAGTCACGTCCGAGGACTTGCGCGAATTGGTGGAGGTTGTACAATAGCGGGTTGCGGCCCTCACGCAGACAAGGCTTCACTTGATCGGTGAAGGTAGGCAAGACAGGGGCATTGCCCCTTGGGCCCGCCGGAAGGCGGGCCCTTTCTTAAGCCGGCAGGCTACAATCCGTGCTGATATGCACGGCATCACCGCAGAGAAAATCCGGCAGGCGCAGGCCCTCGTGAAGGACTCAGGGGTTGACCTGTGGCTGACCTTCGTGCGCGAGACCTCTGACGGCGGAGATCCGGTCCTTCCGCTGCTGATCGAGGGCGGTCTCACTTGGCAGAGCGCGCTCATCATCGCCAAGACCGGCGAGCGCGTCGCTATCGTCGGCAACTATGACGCCGAGCCTTTGGAGGCGTCGGGCGATTGGGACGAGGTCGTCCCTTACGACGAGGGGATTCGTGGGCCGCTTCTGGAAACGCTGGAGCGGCTGATCCCTGCGGAGCACTCGTGGCCGAAGATCGCCGTCAACTTCTCTACCAGCGACCCGAAGGCGGACGGCCTATCCCACGGCATGTACCTTCTTTTGCAGGAGTACCTGGACGAAACGCGGTTTGAGGGGCGCTTGGTTAGCGGCGAGGACATTGCGGGAGCGCTTCGCTCGCAGAAGACGCCTACCGAAATCGCACGGACCCGCGCGGCCATCGCCGAAACCGGCCGTATCTTCAGTGAAGTGCGCCGCCACGCGAAGACGGGCATGACCGAGCGCGCATTATATGATTTCATCCAGCGTCTTATAGAGGAGCGTGGCATGGGTTACGCTTGGGACAAGCACGGCGACCCTATCGTGAACACCGGCCCCGACTCGATGATAGGCCACGGCGTTCCTTCAGCAAAGATTAAGATAGAACCGGGGCACATATTGCACATTGATCTCGGAGTGCAAAAGGACGGTTATTGCTCTGACATTCAGAGGTGTTGGCTTGTGCCCGGAGCGATAGACGACAGCCGATTGGCGATTGACGATAGCGAGTCGCTTCCCGAAGACGTGTCGCGGGCGTTCGACGCGGTGACCGGCGCGATCTCGGCCGGCGCGGAGGCGCTGAAGCCGGGCGCGCTCGGGTGGCGGGTGGACGAGGCGGCGAGGAGTTTTCTGAAGGAGACGGGATTTCCTGAGTACCGCCACGCAACGGGCCACCAGGTCGGGCGGACGGCGCACGACGGCGGCGCGCTTCTGGGCCCGAAGTGGGATCGGTATGGCCGCACGCCCTATATGAAAGTGCAAGAGAACCAGGTTTTCACTCTGGAACTCGGCGTGATGGTCGAGGGCCGAGGCTATCTGGGAATCGAGGAGATGGTTCTGGTCACAGAGGACGGGTGCGAGTGGCTGACGGAGCGGCAACTGGAATTGCCGGTGCTCGATTAGCAAGGTGTGCGGGGCCGTGATAACCGAATGAAGGCGTACCTGAAGAAATACCGCCTGATGCTGGGCATTCTCTTCGGTATCTGTGCCGCTGCAGCCGTCTCGTTGGGGGCGATAACCGAGCCATCGGTGGGCATCGAATTGTTCTTTGTCATGTTGATCGCACTACCGATTATAGTTGGAATTACTTTCGCCATCTTTCTTCTGATTATCGCCGTGCACGAACTCGGCCACGTAGTTGCCGGAAAGTGGGCCGGTTTCGAGTTCGTCTACATCCAGGTCGGGCCATTCGGGTGGCGCCGCACACAGCGAGGGCATCGCTTTTTCTATGCAGGGGACCAGTGGGGGTTGACTTGCATGGTGCCTCCATCGACGGAGCGCATACTGCCGCGATTTCGATTTATGATCATGGGTGGTCCGGTGGCGAGCGCGGTATTCCAATGGCTTACTCTCGCGGCCGTGTTAATTGCAGGTACAGACTTCGGGCCGCTGTTCGAAAGCGATGGTGGGATTTCCCTCGTCGATGGAATCAGGATACTCCTGTTGTTTATTGCATTTATCGCATCCATATTCGCGATGTCGAGCATCGTGCCGTTTCGATACCGGGGTCAATGGAGCGATGGTGCTTATCTGTTGTTATCAATATTCTCCAAGCGGCGCGCTCGCCGCTTGGAGCTGCATTTGTCACTTGGCGCTCACATTGCTTCCGGCACCCGGGCGCGGGACTGTGATGGAGAGCAGGTCAAGGAGAACGCCGAATCGAGGGACGGTTCGTCCATGGATGTGGGCGCCGACTTTCTCGCTTACTTGTACGCTCTCGATACCGGAGACTTCGCGTCCGCGCAGGAACACATTGAGCGAGCCGCCGAAACATCGAGGAAACTGCGCTTGATCGATGCGCTGCTTGCAACGGTGGTTCTATTAGAGGCGGCCTACGCGAAGGCGCGGTTTGAGCGAGACGCAGCCGGCGCACGCGCCGTTTATGAAGAGGCGTTGAAGCAGCCCGCAAAACTGGAGGCCCAGCGGCTGCGTGCCCTGGCGGCGATACAATGCGCGGAGGGCGACCTGGAACTTGCCCAGGAAACAGCAAGCGCTGCCCGGCAGGCCCTTTTGGAGGAGGCCGATGAGAGAATGGACCTGATCCAGATGGAACTGGAGTGGATCGAAGCCGCGGCCGACGGGTCGCCGCAATCCTGACGGCAGGGATACCCGGACAGGTGTCGAACGACGCTCGCGGGGCGGACTACTTTCGTAGTTTGCCGCGGGTGCGGAATGATAACGTGTCCAAGATGCGGGCAGACACTTGCCGGGGCCGGCGTTCGGTGCCAGTTCTGCGGGGCCGACCTGTCGAACGTGCCCAGGCCGCGGCCGATGAGCCCCTATCCGCGTGGCGGCGGCGGCCACACGCGGGCCGGCTCAGGCACTGCGTCATGGAAGTATGTGGTCGCCTATATAATCGGCTCCCTGTGGCTGCTTCAGGGCGCCTTTCTTGTCATTACCGCTGTTCTCGGATCCGCTCTTGTGCCCGGACCCTTTGCGGCATTTGGCTTTTGCATCGGCTTGGTCGGACTGCTCTACGGAGCAGCCGGGCTGGGCGTTCTGCTGCGGCGCAGTTGGGGACCCAGCATTATCAGGGTCATTTGCTGGATCCGGATTGTCTTCGGAGGCATAGGGCTCATTTTTTCATTTGGCGATGGATCCACACTGGGCGGTATCGCTTACTCCATATTCGACATCCTGTTGGCCGTTTTCACTATTTGGATCCTGAAAGAAACTGAAGACGCTTACGTTTATTAGCCTAACACCGGCGTCAAGGGCTCTGATCGGGTCATCTAACGCGAGCGACAAGCAAGACGACAAGCATCTGCCCGGTCCGCGTCGAGTTGTTCACACGTTTCTCGCTCAACGCCCCGGCATATCCCCACAAACGGAAGGGGCTTTCCGCCGGGAAAGCCCCTTCTCTTGAACGGGTTCGAGTCCGTGCTCCGGGCTCACATGCCGAAGTCGTCCATGCCTCCGCCGCCGGGGCCCGGCGCGCCGTTCTTCTTCGGTTCCGGCTTCTCGGCCACCAGCGCTTCGGTGGTGAGCAGCATGCCCGCGATGGAGGCCGCGTTTTGGAGCGCCCAGCGCACGACCTTGGCCGGGTCTACGATTCCGGCCTTCGTCATATCCACTATCTTCCCGGTCTCCGCGTTCAGGCCGTAGCCTTTTTTGGCTTCGAGCACCTTCATCACGATCACGCTGCCTTCAAGACCCGCGTTTTCGGCAATTATCCTGAGTGGGTCCTCGAGCGCCCGGCGAACGATATTGACGCCCGTCAGCTCGTCCGGGTTCTCCGGCTTGAACGACTTCAGCGCCCCGGCCACGGCAAGGAGCGTGACGCCCCCCCCGGGAACGATGCCTTCCTCTACGGCTGCCCTTGTTGCGTTGAGCGCGTCCTCGTAGCGATGCTTTTTCTCTTTCAGTTCCGTTTCGGTGCTTGCGCCCACCTTGATGATCGCCACGCCGCCGGACAGTTTCGCGAGCCGCTCTTGCAGTTTCTCGCGGTCGTAACTGCTGTCCGTGTCTTCGATCTGTTTCTTGAGAAGATTGATGCGGCCCATCACATCGGCCTTTTTGCCTGCGCCTTCAATGATGGTGGTTTCTTCTTTGGTGATGACCACTTTCTTGGCGGTGCCGAGCATTTCGAGGGTTACGTTCTCCAGTTTCACGCCGAGCTCTTCGCTGATGAGCTTGCCGTTCGTCAGGATCGCGACATCTTCGAGCATTGCCTTGCGGCGCTCCCCGAACCCGGGCGCCTTGACCGCGGCGGCCTGAATCACACCGCGAATCTTGTTGAGAACGAGAGTCGCAAGCGCGTCGCCCTCGATGTCTTCTGCGATCACGAGCAACGGTCGGCGCGCGGCGGCGGCCTTTTCCAGGAACGGCAGAAAGTCTTGCGCGCTGCCGATCTTTTTCTCATGGATGAGAATGTAGGGGTTCTCGATAACCGCCTCCATGCGTTCCGGGTCGGTCACAAAGTAGGGACTGATGTAGCCCCGGTCGAACTGCATGCCTTCGACCACTTCGAGCGTCGTGTCGCGGCCTTTGCTCTCTTCGACCGTGATCACGCCGTCTTTTCCGACTTGCTCCATGGCGTCGGCAACCTTGTCACCGATCTCCTGGTCGTTTCCGGCGATTGCGGCCACGAACTGCGTCTGCTCCTTGTCTTTGACCTTGACGCTCAGTTTGTGGATCTCGGCGACGGCTTTTTCTACCGCCTTTTCTATGCCTCGCTTGAGGGCGATCGGGTTGCCGCCGGCCGCGACATATCGCAGGCCTTCGGTCACCATTGACTGCGCTAAGATCGTTGCGGTGGTCGTGCCGTCGCCCGCTTCGTCGTTCGTTTTTGAGGCGACCTCTTTGCACAGTTGCGCGCCCATGTTTTCATACGGGTCTTCAAGTTCGATCTCTTTGGCCACCGTTACGCCGTCCTTGGTTATCTGGGGGCTGCCCCATTTCTTGTCCAGCACGACGTTGCGGCCTTTGGGGCCGAGGGTTACTTTCACTGCGTCGGCGACCTTGTTGACGCCGCGCTCCAGCGCGCGCCGCGCGTTCTCATTATAAAGCAATTGCTTTGCTGCCATTGATTCCTCCGTTGTTCGTCTGTCGTTTACCGTCTGTAGTCTTTCGTTCGGCCTACCGTGATGGTGAAGGAGGCCGTAAATCGTTAGATTTCAAGCGCCAAACTTCTCTCATTGAATGATCGCAAACACTTGGTCCTCTTCGAGGATCGTGTATTCTTTTCCGTCGAGGTCTATTTCGTTTCCTCCATACTTGGAGAACAGCACTCGGTCCCCGACCTTGACTGTCATTCGGGCGTGCGTGCCGTCGTCGAGGGCGCGGCCCTGTCCGACGGCGATCACCTTTCCCTCCTGCGGCTTTTTCTTCGCGGTATCCGGAAGGTAGATGCCGCCTGAAGTCTTGTCTTCCTCTTCGAGAACTTCGATGACGACCTTGTCGCTAATGGGCCTCAGTTTCATGGCCTGTTTCGATTCCTCCTATCAGTTGTGTGTGAGGCGCCCGCTCGGCCGCCCTGCGTGGCGCATGGCGCGGGGAGTTGGCACTCTCAAGACGCGAGTGCCAATTATGGTGCCCGCAGGTGCGGCGTGTCAAGGGGTCGCCCGCGCCCTCGCCTCGTTGGATAGGTCGGACGAGACCTGCCTGTCAGGGCGGAGGGGGCCTCGCACCGGTAGACTTCGGGCGATGTATCCGGAACTGTTCAAGGTCTTCGGGTTCCCAATTCGAACTTTCGGCCTGATGCTGATGGTCGGGGTTCTGCTTGCCTGGTGGGTCGCGGTCAGGCGCGCCAGGAGGTTCGGCATCGCCGCTGACGGCGTCGCCACTCTCGGCACCTGGATGCTGCTCGCCGGCATCGTCGGCGCCCGTTTGGCCTACGTGGCCCAAGACTGGCCGGAGTACGCTGCAGAACCGGTCAGAATCATGAGATTGTGGGACGGCGGGATGACCAGTTTCGGCGGGTTCCTGTTCGGGCTGATCGCCCTGTTCATCTGGGCCCGAATTGCCGGTGTCCGCCCTGTGGTCGCTCTCGACCTCATGGCCGCGCCCGCGCTCATCGCTATCGGAGTGGGGCGCATCGGCTGCTTTTTCAACGGGTGCTGCTACGGCGGCGAGTGTGCCCTGCCGTGGGCGGTCCACTTTCCCGACGCGCCCGGCCCCGCGCATCCGGCCCAACTGTACGCCACACTGATGCACTGGGCCGCCGCCGGGCTGCTTCTTCTTTATGAGCGCCGGCTGTGGAGGTCAGCGTCGCCGAAGTGGAAGCCCGGGACCTTCATCGCGCTGGCCTTTGTCGCGTATGGCGTCGTGAGGTTTATCTATGAGTTTTTCCGCATCGGCCCGACTTCGGACCCGTATAAAGACCTCCCGCTGACCGCGGCGCACTTCGTCTCCATCTTCATGGTGGTCGTCGGCGTCGTGTGGCTCGCCTTTCTTTTGTCGAAACCGGCGAGGGAATTCGTGACGGAAGAGGCCGGTGGAGGGAGTCAGGGACCCGCGCCTTGAGCGTCACTCTTCAATTCTTAGGGGCCGCCGAAACGGTCAGCGGCTCCAAGTTTCTGCTGGCCGTCGGCAAGAAGCGTTTTCTGGTTGATTGCGGGATGTTTCAGGGCCCGCGCAAACTGCGCGAACTCAACTGGCGGCCGTTTCCAGTTTCGCCGGATGACATTGACGCGGTCATCGTTACGCACGCGCACATTGACCACATTGGCCTGCTCCCTCGCCTTTATCAGCAGGGCTATCGCGGCAGGATCTATTGCACCAAGGCGACGAGCAGCATCTCGCGCCTTAGCCTTCCCGACGCCGGACGTCTGCAGGAAGAGTTTGCCAGGTATGCAAACAAGAAGGGTTTCAGCCGCCACAAGCCTGCTCTTCCGCTTTATACGGGCAAGGACGCTCGTCGCACCTGCAAACTGCTGCATCCGCAGCCGTTTCATGAGTTGATTCAATTGGGCGGCGGATGTTCTTTTCGGTTTCGCCGCGCCGGTCACATTTTGGGTTCGGCGTTCATCGAGTTTTATCTTCCGAACGGCGAGGTGATTCTCTTTTCCGGCGACCTGGGTCGGCCGAACATGCCGATAGTTCGCAATCCGGAGCCTGTGGAAAATGCAGATTACTTATTGATTGAAAGCACATACGGCAACCGCCTGCACAGGAAAGTGAAGATAAGGGAACAGTTGAAGGATGCGCTTTCCCACGTATGCGAAACCGGCGGTATGTTGGTCGTCCCGTCGTTCGCCATCGGCCGCACGCAGGACCTGCTTTATTATCTTCAGGAACTGGAGGCGGGCTCCGAGTGCCCGGAGATCCCGGTTTACGTGGACAGTCCGATGGCCGTGGACGCAACCGCCATCTATGCCCGGCACGAAGAGGACCATGACCTGGAGATGACGCAACTGCGAGACGAAGGAAAAAACCCGCTGAAGTCGGCAGAGGTGCACCTGGTACGCCACGTGGACCAATCCAAAATGCTCAACTTGCGCGCTGGTCCCGGCATCATCATTTCGAGCAGCGGAATGGCGAGCGGCGGGCGCGTACTGCACCATCTGGCCAAGCGTCTGCCGAAACCGGAGAACATGGTTCTGTTTGTGGGGTATCAGGCCGCCGGGACGTTGGGAAGGAAGTTGGTTGAGGGCGCGGAGGTGGTCAAGATAATGGGCCGCGACGTCCAGGTGCGTGCGAAAGTGCATTCGCTGTTGTCTCTTTCCGCGCACGCGGATTATGAAGAGGTTCTCGCGTGGCTGTCACACTTCAAGCGGCCGCCCAAGCGAACATTCATCGTACACGGCGAACCTCCGGCGCAGGCGTCGCTGCAAGATAAGATCAAAGACCGCCTCGGTTGGGAAACCGAGATTCCGACGTTGGGGGAGACAGCGTCATTCGGCTAAGGGCACACCCGCGTTTCTTCTGCCACCATCCTTCCACCGGTCAGTGGCTCTGAAGGTGATGAACGTGTGTGTGTGGCCGAGGCCGGATGGAACGGTGTTGGAATAACGTAAACGGTGCTGGCATAAGGTGAGCGCTGTTGGCATGCGATGACCCTATCTCGCACGTGGGACGGGAATCCGGAACTCCCCTTCCCAGGCGGGAGGCGTTGGGGGAGGGGGACTGTCGCGGAGCCAGGAGGTTCCCCGAAGGCGGGGCAGCGCAGCAACCGAAGGCAGGACCAAGATGTGCGGGGCGCGAAACCTTAATGCACCGTGCCTCCCATCGCTGAGACTCTGGTCGTGGGCCTCGGCGTTCAGGTGA
>JADFGT010000117.1 GCA_022567555.1 Armatimonadota bacterium
CCTGATCATCGGCAGGGTGAAGACGGTACGAAGCCATCCCAACGCGGAGCGTCTGTCGTTGTGCGAGGTCGACAGCGGCGACGAGGTGGTGGAGGTCGTTTGCGGCGCGCCAGACATCGAGGAGGGAGGGTATTACCCGTTCGCGCCTGTAGGCGTGACGCTTCCCAGCGGACTCGAGCTCAAGAGAGCCAAGATTCGAGGCGAGTACTCCAACGGGATGCTCTGTTCGGAGAAGGAGCTCGGCTTGGGCCGGGATCAATCAGGCATCATGCTCTTGTCCGGAGAGGTTTCGGCAGGCCAATCGCTGATCGAGGCGCTCGGCCTCGACGACGTCCGGATGGACGTGGAGGTGACACCGAATCGGGGAGACTGGCTCTCCCACGTCGGGATCGCCAGGGAGGTGGCTCCGGGCGGGGTCGCCGGCGTAACTCTGTCACCCATTCCCGGAGCGAGCCCGCTCGACATCGAGGTGAGAAGTGGCGAGCGCGAAGTCTCTCATGGTGATGTGACCATCCGCATCGACGAGCCGGAGCAGTGTTATCGGTTCCTCGGCGTGATCATTCGCGGCGTTCGCGGGCCTTGCGCTCCCTCGAAAATTCCCACCACGGCCGCGCGGGCTCGCCGTTCGCAAACGACACGGCGGCGGCGAACACGTCTCGAACGCAAGGGTCGTGCCGCCGGCCATCGAGCGCGCACAGCCGATGAAACAATTCGTCCGGATCGCGTCCCTTCAAATCGTCCGGCTCCTCAATCCCGATCTTCAGAAGGTCGCGGGCAATCGCCGGGCCCACGTTCGGTATCGTCTGCAACGCCTTCGCGCGCTCGCTCATGCCGGGAAGTCTGACACGTACGGCCGGATGACCGCAGACGGGATCGCCATCAAAAGACGGCAAGAAGCCCGAGCGGTGTGCTCGGGCTTCCGTCTTCAATCCCCCAGACCGGGGGAATCAGTTCAGTACGGTCACCCCCATGTGACAAGCCCAGGAGCTCTGTCAAGGTTAATTGCCTTGCGCTTCGTTCCAGCCGCTTCAGCCATGGCCTCGTTCAACGACTCCATCTCCGCCTTACCGTAGCCGGCAAAGACCTTGATGATCTTGCCGTTTTGGGCGATCTGCATTGTGCCGATCGAGTATTTCATTTTGTAGGATTTGATGACCTCTTTGGCCCCATCGGAGAGCAACGGATAGGTGACGTTGAACCGGTCCGACCACTTCTTCGCGCCGTCCGGGGACGCGGAAACTACGCCGATCAACTTGGCCTTGCCTTCATAAACCTTATAGAGCTCATTGAACATGGGCGCAGCGCGCGGGTTGTGCGGGCAGCGCTCTTTCCAGAACACCACAAAGACCGTTCCCTCGGCCACCATCTTCTTCAGGGAGTACTCCTTGCCGTCGGTCGCCTTACCGCCGAAGCCGGGAGCAGTCGCTCCCTCCGGCAAGTGCGGCGCCAACGCGAGGGCACCGGCGGCGCCGACGAGTGCTGTCGCCGCCGCGAAGGCAGAAAGTCTGCGAAGTTTCATGATGCTAAGGAGTACGGGATTCCCGGGCGAACGGTTCCCGGCCTACGCCGGTTGACCTCGCGGAGCCGAGATTACGCCGCCTCGCCCGGTCCTGCCGAGGCCCGGGATGCCTGCCGCCACCCCCTGTCTCTCCGGCGCGCGGGCCTCGGGCGAAGGGGGCGGGGCGTGGGGCTCCTCGCCCGAACTCATGTCCCGGGCGGACGAGGGGGGAGGCGTGCCCGATCAGCATCTCCTTAGAGAGAGCCCCAACCCGCAGAAACCGGGTTGGGGGACACGAATCAAAACGGAATATGACGATCAGCCGGCTACTTGGCTCTCCGCGACGCGTCAGCAGAAGCATCAGACCTGCGCCCAGCGCCGTCCCACTTCGTGGGCGGGCCAGATTGGGGCATGGAGATAGTAGAATCAGGGTAGAGGAAGCCTCAACCCGCCATCGGCTGCGGGATGGAGAAGACATGGCAAAGAAAAGTGGAAGGCGAAAAACGGACCGAGAAGCCAAGACCGACCGCTTCATCCCGCCCAAAGAGGCGCCGAGGCGGCCCGGAAGGGACGTCGTGAAGCCGGTCCCGCGCAGAAGGCAAGGGCGTTAGGGGCCGAGCGGCCAACCGAGGACGCCGGGAGGCTTGGAAACCGTCATCCGGACGGGTTCCGAGACAGCGGGTGGGTAGCCTCGGCGAGCAGTACGATGGCCGTTACGGGCCCCGTAGACGAGGGGCCGCTTGAGGGAAGGACGGATGCCGAAGCGAGAACTCAAACCTGAGCAGCTGGCGAGCGACGAAGATTGGCATGGCAATAACGCCGGGTTCTGTTGCCCCGTGTGCGGGAAGGTGTTCTTGGTGAGCGCCCTCTTAGACAAGAAAGGGCGTTCATGCCCGGCGTGCGGCAAATCAACTGGGTACGTGCGCGGAGGCAGCAAGAGCGGCGGCACCGCGCATATCGAGTGGTGAAGTCCTCTCTGCGTCCACATCCCTGCGCAGGGCGACAAGGAAGTTACCGGGCGAATGCAGATCCGCCGGCACCCTCAACATCAGGTTATGCTCGGATTCTGGGCGGAGCCAATGCCGGTGCCGCGGACGCTCCGCCCGACGTCACACATCGCGGCCGCGGAAGGGGACACCGATCAAGTCAGGGCGCGCAGTGACTTTGGGCCGTCCGCCGAGCCCCGTATCTCAGGCGTCCAAGTGAGCAGCAACACCTAAGAGAACCCCCAACCCGACGGGTGGCGGGTTGGGGGTTGTATACATCCAGCCGGACGCCGTTCAAAAACCCAGGCGCAGCGCGCCCAGTCCCCGGCAGCTCGGCGTAGTCTCAGGGCCGCTCTGTTCTTCTACTTTCTTCGCCGCCTCCTCGTGGCGAGCGCAGCGAGTCCGACGCCCAGGGCGAGCATCGTGCCCGGCTCGGGAACAGCGGTGAACGTGAAGTCCATTCGCGTTGCCGTTCCGGGCGAAGTCCCACTGCCGAACCGCGACGTGTCAAACGCCCGGGAAGACTCTGCGCTCCCTGACGTACGAGACACGTGAAGCGCGGTGTTATTGGCGTTCGGCAGAACGATCTCGACCAGCAGGTTTCCTTGAGCCGGGTCATACAGGAACGTCGTCCCGGTCAGTACCATCTCCGAGAAGTTATTGGAGTTGGCCGCTGCGATGGTGACGCTGTAGGCCGCGTCCGAGAAGAAGGGCGTCATTGCCCCGCTCGCGTTCGGTAGGCCGCCACCGCCTGCGATCGGAATATCCAGTCCCGCGGGCGGGCCCACACCGGGCGTGCGGTTCGTATAGCCGAGGTTCACGTTCAGCACGCCGAGGTTGAACGTTCCGTTCAGTCCCGGTGCAAAGCCTATGTCAGTGATCAGGGCCGGCAGTCCGCCGGTCTGAGCAAGGAACAGGTTGCCGTCAAAAACCTGGTGCATCGTCGTCGTTCCGGAGCCGAATGGAATGAAGTTGTTCGTCACGTGTGCCGTGGTGGGGAAAACGATGGCGTGCGACATCGCGGCTGTCGCAAAGGTTGCGGCCGCTGCAATTAGAGCTCTCATATACTCCTCCCTTCGAGTGAATTTGACCCCTCGGGCCTAGAATGGAACGACACAATGCACCGCTCCGGCCGGGAGGGACACGCGTCATTATACTGCCCAGCAACCGTCTGGTGCCTAGTCAAACTACCGGGTTCCTTTTCCTCGACAAACTTTCTTTGCGTCCACATCGCCGCGCAGCGTGACGTGGAAGTGACCAGGCCAATGCAGATCCGCCGGCACCCTCAACATCAGGTTATGCTCGGATTCTGGGTGGAGCCAATGCCGGTTCCGCGTACGCTCCGCACGGCGCCACCCATCGCGGTGCGTCGTAACGCGGCCGGATCACCCCAGCTTCGTCAACTCCACCTTCCGGAACTCCACTTCGCACCCCTCCGACTGCAGCGCGATCTGCCCTTTCACGGCCGAGCATCCGGTCCCGTCGTTCACCAAGTCGCCGTTCATCCACACCTTGACCGTGTCCTTTCGGCACTCGATGACCAGGCGGTTCCATTCGCCCACCGGCTTTTCGGAATCGTCGGTGAAGTTCGGGAGCCGGCGCCCGGTGTTCTCGCCCGACGCGCCGCGCTGAGTGATGGTCTCGCCGAGCTGATAGAAGTCGCCTCCGTTGCCGCTCATCATCTGCACCTCCAGCGACTTAGGGAGCATGTTCCCGAGGAAGCGCGGCGTGGACGTGTGCACCAAAACGCCGCAGTTGCCCGCCTCGCCGGAGAACCGGTATTCGACGACCAGCCGGTAGTCCTGATACGAGGCGTCGGTGATCAGATGCCCGGGGGGGGTGCCGAGGCTGACGAGCATCCCGCCGCGGACGACGAACGGCTTGACGCCGTCCGGGTCATCGTCCAGGGCGGGAACGTCCATGTGCCAGCCCGCGAGGCTCTTGCCGTCGAACAGCGCGACCGGCACGGCCACCTGCACCATGTTGAGCGTGAGAACGGCTAAAAGGAGTCCCATGCTGTGAAGTCTATCCTAAACGAGAGCGGGATTCATGCCTCCAGGATCGGAGTACGGAGAGTGCTCGCTCGATGGGCGGGTGGGCTACTGTATCTTCTCGACGATGGCGGCAGTAAGTGCCCCGCAAACGCCCGTGTACATCCCGCAGAACGACCCGGCCGATATTGCCACAAGATGATCGAACGGCCAGATCAAAGCGACGATGACAGCAATTCCAGATACCAATCCCGTCATGAACCCGACTGCTATCGGCAGCGCCCGAGCGCATCCAATGGTTTCCGGTTGCTGAGGATATGCATTCGTTAGCCAGCCGACGGCCGCTCCGGCAACCGCGGTAGGTCCTGCAACCAGTAGAACCAACACGCCTGCCTCACGCCACGTGGCGCTCGCCAACAGAATGGTCTGGAGGGCCATGAGCGCCGCGAGGCCACCGAGTACGACGCCTACTAACAAGCCGGCCGCTGCGCATCTGAGAATCCGCACGCCGAGCCCATTGTAGTGCAAGAGCCCTGCCCGGTCTCGGATTGGCAAGGGATTCTCCGAGATTGGCAGGGGACTCTCCGAGAATGGCAGGGGGATACTCCGAGTAGGCAGGCGAATGCCCAGAGCATGCAAGGGATTGCTCGGAGTAGGCAGGGGGATGCTCGGAGTAGGCAGGGGAATGCTCGGAGTAGGCAGGGGACGCACCGCGAATGGCAGGGGAATACTCGGAGCAGGCAGGGGGATGCTCGGAGTAGGCAGGTGCCTACCCGGAGTAAGCAGGGGGATGCTCGGAGTAGGCAGGTGCCTGCTCGGAGTAGAGAGGTGAATATTTCAAATATTCCCAGGATTCTCGACCGCATTCCCCTGAATCCCGCGGGAATCCCCCCGACTCTCGGAGACCACTCGAGGTCTTGAGAGAGAAAACCTCACTTTGCCTCAATATCAGGCTACGCCGGGGTGTTCAGGGAGTCGAATGCCGCCGCATCCGGGGATGCGGCGGCGAGTCCATCAGGCCTGAATCCGGAACCCTCCGCATCTGGCGATGGGGACGGATGGACAACCTGTCCACTTCATCGGCCGCTGGGTCCCCACGCGCTCCGAACCGGTGCCGGTCAGGGAGACTGTGAGCGCGGCTGTGGCGGGGTAGAATTAGAAAGAGTTGAGCCTCCGATTCCGGGGATGCGGAGGCGAGATAAGGGAGGTTCGCAAGAAGAGATGAGACCGAAGCGTGTTGTTGTTGTGGCCGCAATCGCGGCTATGCCGTTCCTGCAAGGAGGCGGCACCTTTCAGGGCGAAGGGGCCGGAACTAAGATCGCGTTTGTGTCCACCCGCGACGGCAACTCTGAGATTTACATCATGAACGCGGACGGCACAGGAGTGACGCGGCTAACAAATAACGCTGCGTTCGATTGGGCTCCTGCGTTCAGCCCGGACGGGTCGAAGGTCGCGTTTGCGTCCGACAGCAACGGCAACTCTGAGATCTACGTCATTGACGCGGACGGCTCTGAGCAGACGCGGCTGACAAATGACACGGCTTTTGATAGCCACCCAGTGTTCAGCCCTGACGGATCGAAGATAGCGTTCACGTCCAATCGCGACCGCAACGCGGAGGAGGTGCCTCTATCCACCAGCGACAGCGACGATGAGATCTACATCATGAATGCTGACGGCACAGGTGTGACGAGACTGACGAATAACAAGTCTATTGATATTCCATCTGCGTTCAGCCCTGACGGGTCCAAGATCGCGTTTGCACGCAGCAGGGTTCCGACCGGCGTCTTTATCGTCAACTTCACTGCCGAATCTTATGTCTACGTCATGAACACGGACGGCACAGGCCAGACGCGGCTGACGAATGGCGCGGCTTTAGATTACAGCCCTGCGTTCAGCCCTGACGGAACGAAGATCGTGTATGCGTCATACAGCGCTGGCGAAACTGACATCTACGTCATGAACGCGGACGGCTCTGGCCAGACGAACCTGACGAATAACGCGGGTTACGATCGTGCACCTGCGTTCAGCCCTGACGGGTCGAAGATCGCGTTTGAGTCCAACCGCGACGGCAACTATGAGATCTACATCATGAACGCGGACGGCACAGGAGTGATGCGGCTAACGAATAACTCGGCTTTCGATTCCGATCCCTCCTTCCCGCTCCGGAAGAAGGGGTAAGGCGTCCGCGTACGGTTCAACTCCCTCAACACGCGGCGAGTTGAGGGAGTTAAGGGAAGTTGGTGAGAACAGATAAGACCGAAGAACGTTGTAGTCGTTGTGGCCGCAATCGCGGCTATGCCGTTCCTGCAAGGAGGCGGCATATTTGAGGGTGAAGAAGGCGGAGCCAAGATCGCGTTTTCGTCCAAGCGCGACGGCAACAGTGAGATCTACATCATGAATGCGGACGGCACCGGGTTGACGAACCTGACGAATATCGCTGCGTTCGATTGGGCTCCTGCGTTCAGCCCGGACGGGTCGAAGGTAGCGTTCAGCTCCTACCGGGACGGCAACTGGGAGATCTACGTCATGA
>JADFGT010000043.1 GCA_022567555.1 Armatimonadota bacterium
CTGAAATGCTGCGCCTTCGCGGCCGGAAGCCGCAATCTTGATAAGACTGAGGTGTCCTTCGTGGAAAAAGCCCATCGTAGGAACAAACAGGACGGGCCTCTCCGACAAACGCATCTCCTCGCGCAGATCACCTATCTTCCTAACGGATATCATCGCCGCTAAAAACTGTTCTCCTCCGTCGGGAACGTTCCCTTCCGAACTCCTTCCGCATAGCAGTCTATCGCCTTCACCATCTGCTCGTATCCGTTTAGGAAATGGCGCGTGTGCTTGAGAGGAGGCTCGGACGTGAGACCCAGAATATCGTGAAACACTTGAATCTCACCGTCGCAAAACGGCCCGGCGCCGATTCCGATGGTCGGTATGGACAGCGTTTCGGTTATCTTCTCCGCGACACTTGCCGGGATAACTTCCAACACGATGCAGAACGCACCCGCATCTTCAATCCGTTTCGCCGCGTCAATAACGAGGTCGGATTTCTTGCCCCGCCCCTGCACACGGTAGCCGCCGAAAGCGTTCACGCTCTGCGGCGTCATGCCCACGTGCCCCATCACGGGGATTCCGGCCGCCACCAGGCCCTCTATGCCGTCCTCGTAGGGCCCCTCCAGTTTCACCGCCTCGGCTCCCGCCTTCACCAGTTCCACCCCGGAGCGCACGGCGTCCTCCGCACTCGCCTGGAAGGTGCCGAACGGCATGTCGGCCGCCAGGAGAGCGCGTTTGCAGCCCTGCCGCGCCGCCCGCGTGTGATGAACCATCTCGCCGAGCGAAACGGGCAAAGTGTTCTCATAGCCCAGGACCACATTGCCGAGGGAATCGCCCACGAGGATGAGGTCCACTCCGGCGGCGTCGGCAATGGCGGCGGTTGGGGCGTCGTAGGCGGTCAGGCACACGATCCGCTTCCCTTTCATGTTGCGGACCTTCGGCGCGGTCATCTTGTCGGCCATCGGTGGGAGTTTACTTCGAGAGGATTGCGGTTTTCGGCACTCGGGCCCCGGCAGACAGCCGGCCGTCGCCAAAAAGAGCCCTTTACTGAAAAAACCCTACCGCATCCGGTCGGCAATCGCCCGACGAATTATGGCCTCCACGATCTCATCCGCGCTCACGTGGTACTCGCCCCGCTCGACGCGCGCCTTCAACTCCGACACAAGCTCCTCGCGGACTTCGGGCATCGCCATCACCTGGTCGCGGACCTCGCGGATCAGGCGGGCGTCGTCCGCAACAGGCGGGCCGGCCTTTTCATCGTAGAGGGTTGCCGTCTCAAAAACGGCCTTGGATTCCTGCCCGGGCTGTCGTGGCTTTTGGGCTTCGATAACTTTCCGGACCTGCTCTTCGGATACCTTCATGCTGTCATTCCTCCGGGACAACGTCCCAAGATCTGACAGGCGACCCGGCGATCCTCACGGCCCGTGGCTTTGCGCTCCCCACACGGGGGATTGCCTTTTTCTGCCTTCGGCACTCGGCCTCTAACCCAATCTTCGGCATCCTCTCGAGCTTTCCTTAGGGCAAAACCTCGCAGATCACTCAGGTTTCGCCCAAAAAGGCGGCGGCCCTCGCCGGTAGGTATACTTTTTACCCCGTGCGCGGGTGGTGGAATTGGTAGACACGCATGCTTGAGGTGCATGTGCCCACACTACGGGCGTGAAGGTTCGAGTCCTTTTCCGCGCACCAACCATTTTCACGCTCCGTCGGCCCGCTGACGTTTGGGCCTGGGACCGAATCTGCGCGGTCGCGGGCAGGCGCGCACCTACCGCGTCATCGTCGAAGGCGCCTGTCCGCAACCGGGAGGCCAATGCTCGTGCCTGGGCCAGCCGGGAGGGACGTAGCAACAGATAGGGACGTTCGGCACCATAAAGCGCACGCTGTGCTCGGCATTCACGCTCGGCTGCGGAGATGGCCCCTGCAATCGTCTGGAGCAGCACGAGTTCGAGTTGGAGCAATGGGCTTGCGTGTACGGACTCGCAGATGAATACTGCGACGTCTTCAGCTGCGCCGACGCCAGCACACACACGCGAACCCCCCTGGATAAGAGTTGCGACAACACCTCTTGCACAGGGCCGATACTGTACGAACACCCTGTGCTGTGAGATGACGAGATAGGGTCAGTCCGGCGTAGCCGGTGGAACTTGCAGATGCGCATGCTCGAGGTGCCTTTGCACACGCCAACGGGCGTGAAGGTTCGAGTCCTTTCCCACGCACCAACCCCCACGTCTTGGGCTATTCTTTCGCCATGCTAACGGTCTTGATCTGCATGGTCTCGGTCCAGTCCCAGAACTCCTGCTGCGCCGACTTCGCCGCGCTGGGCGGAAACCCCGCCTTCGTCGCTTTTCACGAGTCGCCGAAGGTCATCAATTATCGCCCGCAGAAGGGCAGGATGAGCAAACTGGAATACGGCAGCCAAAAGGCTGACGTGTTCATCGTGCCGCCGGCGGAAGGCTCACAGGCGGCCGTCATCATGATCCATGAGTGGTGGGGCCTCAACGACCACATCAAGCGGGAGGCCGAGCGCCTCAACGCCGCCACCGGCTACGGCGTGGCGGCGATAGACCTGTACGGAGGCCGCGTGGCCGCCAACCGCCAGGACGCCTCCCGGTACATGCAGGAGGTGGAGGAGGAAACGGCCCGCGAGATAGTGAGGGCCGCCGCGGACCGCATCGTTCGCGGCGAACTCTTCGGACGCAACCTGCCCAAAGTGGGAACTATCGGCTACTGTTTCGGCGGAGGTTGGTCGTTGCAGGCCGCGCTGCTCGGCGGGTCTGACGTGAGCGCGTGCGTGGTTTACTACGGCATGCCGGAAACCGACGCGGCCAGGCTGAAGTCTCTCCGGGCGCCGGTTCTCGGCATCTTCGCGAAGCGCGACGGCTGGATCAATCCCCAGGTGGTCGAACAGTTCGGGGAAGCGATGAAGAAGGCCGGGAAGAGCCTGACCGTGCGGTCATATGACGCCGACCATGCTTTTGCGAACCCGAGCAACCCGAACTATGATGAAGAGAATGCCGGCAAGGCCTGGAAAGAGACTCTGGCGTTCTTCAAGAAACACCTCGGATAGATCCTTCAGGGCGGGAACAACCCCTCAGCCGAAGGCACCGTGACGACGTCGCCGCCCGCGTCGGCGATCAGCCATCCCGCCGCGTTGATCGCCACGCCCGTAGCGACCCTGCCGTCCGGCAGACGGTATCTCTTACCGGGCGTCGCGTCCCGCTCCGCCCAGCCGCTTGCGAGCACACTCCAGGAGTGAGGTTCCGGCAGGGCCTCGATCTCCTTCAATATCCTGTCGCAGGCTTCGCGCGGGCTCGGCGCCGCGCGGCCTTCCAAGGTGAACGACGTCGCGATCCCCTTCAGTTCGTGGGGAAAAGATCGCACGCACAGGTTTGCGCCTATACCGACCACCGGGACCTCCCGCCCATCGCAGCCGGCGATCATCTCCGTTAGAACGCCCCCGATCTTCCGCAGGCCCCGTTTCCCCCATGCCGTGCGCACTCCATCGCCGGACAGAGTGCCCCGCTCGGCTGCCAGTGGATCGCCCAGCACAAGATCGTTGGGCCACGCCACCAGGCAGTCCAGCGCTCTCGCGGCTGCAAGCCCGACAGCCATACCGAGCAGCTCCGGCCGGCTCCAGCCGGCATAGTCGAAAAGCGCGAGCGACAGCGAGAGCGAGCCGCCCGCCGGACTGTACCAAGACCTGCCTCGCCTCGCCCGGCCCGCCGTCTGCTCGAACGCGAGAACAACGCCGACAGAGCGGTCACCCGTTCGAATTCGCTCGCTAAGCAGCTCTTGGGTGGAAGGCAGGGACTCAAATTCGAGCAGTCTTCGTTCGGAATCGAGAACCGGCTTCATCGCACTTCCAAATGAAAAGGCAGCGCAACGGCCGAATGGGTGATCGTGCCGACGGAGATAAAGTCTACGCCGGTCTGTGCGAGTTCACCGACGTTTTCCAGGTTCACGCCGCCGCTGACTTCCAGGAGCGCGCGGCCGCGACAGATGCTCACGGCGTCCCCGACCTCGCCGGCGGCCATGTTGTCGAGCAGGATAATGTCCGCTCCGGCGCTGAGCGCTCTGTCCACCTGCGCCACCGTTTCACACTCGACCTCTATCTTCATCGTGTGCGGCGCCCCCGCCCTCACGCGGGCGACCGCCTCTGAGATCCCGCCGGCGGCGCGAATGTGGTTGTCTTTGATGAGAACCCCGTCGGAGAGGTTCATGCGGTGGTTGCGGCCGCCGCCCACGCGGACAGCATATTTCTGAATTGCGCGGAGGCCGGGCAGCGTCTTGCGCGTGTCCAGAATCCTCACCTTCGTTCCCCTCACCGCCTCAACAAACTTCGACGTAAGCGTCGCGATGCCGGAGAGATGCATCAGGAAGTTTAGCGCCGCCCGCTCGTTGCTCAGAAGTTCGCGGCTGTTCAGCCGTCCGGCGTAAACGACCGTGCCCGGCTCTACGCTGTCGCCGTCAACCAGCCGGTGCTCGCCATACTCGTCCGGCTCCGAGCCGCCCAGCGGCACGAACAGGTCGTGCATGAAGCCCAGTCCGCAAACGATGCCTTCGGCCTGCGCTTCGACCTCATATTCCGATCTGGACTCTTCGGGCACGGCGAACCGCGTGACGTCGCCGAGGCCCACGTCCTCCATCAGGGCCGCGTCGCACAAATCGGCCCAGCCGAGCGGCTCGTCTCCGAGGAAAGGCTCCATGGGGTGCATAGGATATCCGAAACCCTCGAAAAACCATCTCGCCCGGCGGCCGGGGCCGCAACTGCGGCGGTTTCAATTCCGGGCGCCGAGCCGGATCATGTGAGCGTTAGTCAGGCCGCCATCCCACACATAGCGCCCGGCGAACCGCGCGTGCGAACCGCAATGGCATATCCAGGTGTCGCCGACCCTCTCCGGCTCATCCAGGGCGTCATGGCTGTGGCCGCCTAATATCAAGTCTATGCCGGCGACCTCCGTGGCAAGCCGCCGGTCATTCTTAAGACCGATGTGCGAGAGGCAGATGAGCAGGTCGCACCCGGACCGCAATTCCTCCACGCAGGCGCGGGCGGCCTCGACCGGCGGGTCGTTCAGAAACGCGCTCACGGAGCGGGCTTTCATCCGGGGCGTCACCATGGGAACCATGAGGCCGAAAACTCCCACCCTTCCGATGCGCATCCCCGAAGGCAGCGGGTCGTTCGGGCGAAGGCGAAACTCGGTATTCGAAGCGTGCGGCTGGAGCGGCCTCCGCGCCCGGCCGTTCCAGCGCAGGTTGGCGGCAAGCTCCGGGTGCCCGCAGCCGTACAGTTTCTTTCGAAAACCGACCGATGACACGTGAAACTCCCGATTCCCGGGAACGCCGGCGCGGCACCCCGCACGGGCGAGGCGCTCCCAAACCGGGTCCGGCCTAAAGGGGATGGCAACATTGCCGCTCTTCACGGCGTCCCCGCAGTCGAAGTAAAGGTCGGCCTGCGCGGCGAGTTCGGCCAGCCGCCCGGCGGCGGCTTCATCGAGACCCCCGTGTAGGTCGCTCGTGTGCAGGACCGTCAGCCTCATGCCGCGCCCGCACCTCGCGTCCTGGTTGCGGCAGACCTCGCCATGCGCCGAGTTTACTGCGGCGGGTCCGCAACAGGTTTGCCGTTGGCCGTGAGGAGTTCGACGAAAACGTCAAACGAAGAACGCCAAGCGGCCGGCCTGCTAAGCCGTCCGCCGCCGGTGGCTCGAAAGCAGCCGGATCTGCTCGCGGTATTTGGTTACGGTGCGGCGGGCGACCTTCACACCGCGCTCTTTCAGGATCTCGCTGATCTGCCGGTCGGAAAGCGGCCGGCTCGGGTTCTCCTGCAACAGTATCTCCTCGATCATCTTCTGAATGCGCAGCGCGGGTTTGAAGAAGACCTCGAACGCGACCGTTTCGCCGTTGTCGAGTTGCACAAACTTGCCCATGGTGGCTCGGCTAACAGTGCTTTCGTGCAGACCCACGGCGCGCGCAACCTGCACCCGCGTCAGCGCCTTCAGAAAACGGTATGAGCCGGTGGAGATGAAACCGGCCTGCTCCTTCAGCAAGTAGCTCCCTATCTTTAGCAGCGTTACTTTGCGCTGATGGACACCGCGGATGAAGTTGACCGCCCGGCCCACATACTCCTTCACATGCTTGCGTTCTTCGGGAGTCATGCGGTGCGGCTCTGAACGCAAGAGGCGGTACCTCTCCTTGTACCACCTATTGAGCGCGAACTCCGACGCGTCGCTGCCTCGGATCTCGATGCGCGTTCCCGTCTCGTCGCGCCTGTATAAGACGTCCGGTTCCACCGACGCCGCATGTTCCGGACGATAGGCCGCCGAATCCGAGAGAAACGCTTCGCCGGGATAGGGCTTCAGATTCGAGATTCGCTCGAACGCCTCTTCAGCGAGCGACCGCTGCACGCGCAGGCGCCGCGCCACTACGCCGGGCCGGTTCGACAACAACGCGTCCCAATGGTCCATGACAACGGCCCTGGCCACCCTGTCCGCGTCGTCCTCCGGGTGCCGCAGCTGCAGGGCCAGACACTCCCGCAGGTCTGCTGCGCCGACGCCGGGCGGGTCGCACGCCTGTAGGGCCTCGACTACCTCTCTGGTTTCGTCCAGGTCTGCGTTCGCCAGCAGAGCGATCTCTTCAACGGGCAGGTCCAGATAACCGTTCGGGTTCACGCAATCCATGACGTGCCGCGCGAGCGCTACCCGTTCGGGCCCCACCGCCGGCAACATCTGGGCCTCCAGGTGGTGCTGCAGAGAGACCGGCGCCACCAAGAATTCCACCCAGTCCATTTGGCCATCCGAATTGACGGCGCGGTCCGGATAAGTATCGAACTCTTCGGAAGGCGTGAGGTCGGCCTCTCCGGTCAGGTCCTTGATCAGTTCATCCTCGTCAAAGACCTCCGGTTCGTCATCGAGCCGTTCGAGCGCCGGGTTGTCGTTCAGTTCTTGGCGGATCGCCTGCTCCAGTTCGTATCTCTGGAGCTGAAGTATCCGGCTGGCGGTCACGATCTTCGGATCAACCCGAAGACCTGCCCTCTGTTCCAGCCGGGATTCCCGGTTTAGGTTCTGTCGAAGACCCACAACATTGCCCTTGCGGAGTCTTCCGCCGACCCGAAACTTCTGCAACGATAGGATTGCGGGGTTAGGCGCCGAGAACCGCGAGCGGGCTGCTCGCCCGCTCGAACGGCAGTCCGAGCGCATCGGCCACGGCGGCGCCCACATGCCAGAAGCCGTCCATGTCGCCGAGCGCCGCCGGCCCTTTCATGCCGAGGTTCCAGAGGGCGATGGGGACATACTCCCGGCTGTGGTCGGTGCTGGGTGTCGTGGGGTCGTTGCCGTGATCGGCGGTTAGAATGAACAGGTCCTCCTCGCGCAGCCGGCCGAGCGTCTCCGCGATGTAACCGTCAAACGTTTCCAGCGATTTCGCGAAGCCCTCCGGGTCGTTCCGGTGGCCGTACAGCATGTCGAAGTCCTCGAAGTTCGCCCAAATGAAACGCGCATCGGAATTGAGCGCCTCCATCAGCATATCGAAATGCTCCGCATTATTCTGCGTGCGCTTCACCTTTCTAAACCCGCGAAACGCAAACACCTGTGGAACAACGCCGATTCCGAATACCGGGCAAACCCGTTCGGCGATCACATCCACCAGGTTGCGCGGAGGTTCGAGCGGAAGGTCTTTGCGGCGCCCGGTGCGTGTGAAGCCCGCGTCCGCCGTTCCGATGAACGGTCTTGCTATGACGCGCCCTACGTTATGCGGCTCTCTCAGGATCTCGCGCGCGATCTCACAGAAACGATACAGTTCTTCAACCGGAACGACATCTTCGTGGCAGGCCATCTGAAAAACGCTGTCCGCGCTCGTGTAAACGATCGGCATCCCCGTGGAAATATGCTCGGGGCCCAATCGCTGAATAATCTCCGTGCCGCTCGCCGGGAAGTTGCCCAAAGACCCACGCCCGATTCGCTCTTCAAACTCGCCGATGACCTCAGGAGGGAAGCCGTCTGGATACAGCGGAAGCGGTTTTTCTAAATGAATCCCCATCATCTCCCAGTGGCCGGTAACCGTGTCTTTGCCGATGCTGATTTCGCGCATGCGCCCGTAGGCCGCCTCCACGCCCCCCCCTGTTTCTATCCCGGCGGCCGCCAAGATGCCGAGCCGCTGCAAGAGAGGAGTGTCGAACCCTCCGGCCGCGTTCCAAACGTTGCGCAAAGTGTGCCCTTCGTTTTCGCCCGAGTCTCCGAAATCGGCGGCGTCCGGCGCAGCCCCGGCGCCGCAACCGTCCATCACCAAGCACACCACGCGGTCAAACTTCATTGCCGTTCGCCCTTCGACCACGATGCAACCTCTCGCACAGCCTCGTCCATTCTCCTCCATGTCTCGCGGAACAGTTTCAGCAACTGGTTTCTTCCGGCGATGAACACCGATTCCGGACGTATGAACGCGTATTGATACAGCAGGTCCTCCAGAGATTCGCAAGGCCAGATGCAGAAGTCGGCGGGAGCGCCCGGAACGAGGGTACCGAGCTCCTGCGGGAGTTCATCGCGCCCCGCTTTCGGTTCCAAATCCGGCCTCGGTCTTAGCGCCGCCGCCGCGTTTATGGTGACAGCGCACAACGCCTCCTCGGGCGTCAGACCCATGCGCGCAACGGCCAACCCCATCGCAAACGGAAGCGCACAGACCATGCTCGACCCGGGGTTCCAGTCTGTTCCGACCGCGACCGCGCAGTTCGAGTCCACCATCTTTCTTGCGTTCGCATAAGGTTTGTTCAGATAGAACGCAACGCCGGGCAGAGTGACCGCGACCGTGTTCGACTCGGCCAGCGCTTTTATCTGTTCGTCGCCGCTGACCAGCAGATGGTCGGCGCTCGCCCCCCCCAAACGGCAGGCCGTTTCAGTCCCTCCCAACACTTTGAATTCGTCTGAATGTACCTTAGGTGTCAAGCCGTGATCTATCCCGGCCTGCAAAACGCGCTCCGACTCTTCCCGCGTGAACGCGCCCTCTTCGCAAAACACGTCGTTGAATTGCGGTCTTGCGGGATGCGCCGCTGCCATCGGAATCAGCCTGCTCTCAAGAAGACTCAAAAACCGGCCGCGCCCGTAACCGGGCGGCAGAGCGTGCGCCCCCATGAAAGTCACGATGGAACGCTGACGCAACCGCTTCCTCGCGGCGGCAACGGCGTCCAACTCTTTCTTGCAACCTCTCAAAGAAAGACCGTAACTCACCTTTATCTCGAGCGCCGTTGTGCCGCACGCAAGGGTCGTCTCCGCGCGCCTGAGAATCCCATCGGTCAGTTCCTTCACCGAAGCCGCCCGCGTCGCGCGCATCGTGCTC
The DNA here is from genome assembly GCA_022567555.1 of Armatimonadota bacterium. GTDB lineage: Bacteria > Armatimonadota > Fimbriimonadia > Fimbriimonadales > ATM1 > JADFGT01. The sequence continues at coordinate 9,298 of JADFGT010000043.1, forward strand.
AGAATCCCCCCCCCGGCCTTCGCTATCTCTTCATAAGTCTCGCCCCGGCTTCCCCCCCCAAACTCGTCCGGCCGGCCGCCGCCCCAAACGATGTGCGTATGGCAGTCCACCAGGCCGGGAGTGACCAGACGGCCTTCGGCCGAAAGCCTCGGCCAGCCGGGAAAACTCCGGACGATCTCGTCCGCTTCGCCCGTCGCAACCACGCAGCCATCGCGGACCGCCAGCCCGGCATTATGCAGGCGCCCGGTCTCGCGCATCGCCGTACCTTTGCGCGGTCCCGGCGGCCCCTGCATCGTGTGCAGTTCTCCGATGGGTGCGATGACCAGCGTTCCGTCCACGCGCCGATTGTGGCACTCCAGTCACCCGGCGGCCTGCGGCGGGACGGCACGTTTCTGCGGCTAACGCGGCGGCGTGAGAGTTATGCGGCCCTCTTCGGCGGCAACCGCGAACCCGAGCGCCTCGGCGACTGCACGCAGCGGCACAATCGGCTGCCCCTGCCACAGAAGCACGGGGGCGGGCAGGTCCAACTCTTTTCCGTTCGCGGTGGCGCTTCTGTCGAACGGCTTTAGCGTCAGGCGGTGCCCGCCGTACGCCAGTTTGGCGACGTTCTTGGCGAAGTCGTACGATGCACTCGCGCCTGCCGCCTTGAAGAGTTCGAGCGGCGCCCACGTGAGGCCGTTGTACGTCAGGACCGGCATCTCGGTCCGACCGTGTTCACCCTTGACAAGCACCTCGGGCCGCTTCGGGAGGTCCACGCCTAACAGCAGGTCAGGCCGCCCGCGATAGGCGTATTCGAGGCTGAGCGCGACCGCCTCGGCCGATGTATCGCGCTCCGCGCGGGACAACTCGGCGTCCGACACGTGGACAACCACAAACATCCTGCCAACCGCGAACGCGATCATCCCACCGAACTGTGGATTGCTCCACGAACCAACACCTATTATCTGCCCGCTATAGGAACGGTAGGCGAGTGGGGTGGACGTCAGTTGCCCGAACGAATCGAGGCGTCGGCGGGCACCGTCCGGCGTCTCACACAAGGCAACATCCGCCGAGACGCCGCGCTTTCGCCCATCAGCAGGACCCCAAGACCGGATGATGCTGCTACCCATCGACGGCTGTGAGCCGCCGTGGAGACCATCCAGGTAGATTGTTGTATGGTACGTTTTTCCGTTGGAAGAGTTGTATCTAGGGACCGCCAGATAGCCAGGAATCCCGCCCGGAGGATAGAGTAACGACTCCATGTCCTCCGGCGAGAAACCCAGCGTCCGGCCAGTTTGGTGAACTGTGATTAGAGCGTAGTGTTTCACATACTGCTGGTCGAAGGCATGGCCGTATGCGAGCAGACCGGCTGCGAACACCGCCAGTATTGCTGCGGTTGCCGACTTTATCACGATTGCCTCCCTTGCTTCTGGATGCGTCGCTTGCTTGGCATTGGTAGATACACGGCACCCATCCGACTAATGGTCACAGAACGGCCAAGCTGGAATCTGCAGCCCTGTCTCGGTGTGCAACTCCGGCACGAAGCCGGCCGTCGGAGTCGGCTGCCATTGGCCGACCTCGTACTTCTCCACCAGGCCAACGTCCAGAGCCCCTCCGTAATATGTGTCAATCGGCCAGCCCAAAGGCCAGCCGACGGGAGTCGTAGGGGGTTCGAAGTATACGCAGCCGTCCCAGACTCTCGGCCCGCTGAAAGGGGTGAGAACGAACTGATGATAGTTCCAGTCGGTCCGAACGGGCGGGAGGGGCCCAGCCGGGTTGATCAAGTTTGTACGGAACCACCAGCCCAATCCCAGGGGGTTGGTGCGCTGCGCTGTCGCCGCATACGCCCCGACCGATGTGATCAGACAGTCGAGGAAGTCCGCGAAGTCATTGCATTGGCCCCACGGGAAGTTCGGCCTGTCTATGAATGCTTTCAAGAAGAAGCACTCGCCGTCGTCCTCAGAACCCTCAACGTATCGCGTATACCCGGGATAACCACCGTTGTACTCCCCGAGCCCGTGCAACGTCACTGTCAACACGGTACTCGCGCCGAGGCTGCTCACCGACGTTCGCGCCCACTTGCAACTTACCTGAAGAACCGACACCCACGCCGGATCCATCGGCGCCTGCGGCTGGTCCAGAACGACAAACACGTCGGACTCGTACGCCGCCGCTCCGCCGGGGCCCTCCATGGGATTCAGGCTGATGAGGTCGCCCCTCAGAAACGCCCACTCGATGAAGTCCGGGATGTTGTAATCGGCCCATTGGGGCCACTGATCCGCATCGTCCACAAACCAGTGCACGTCATTGGGCTGATGATAGCTGTGGCGTTGAATGCAAGTGTTGTCATTCCAGTACTGGAGGGGGACAACCTTGCTCGAAAGTTCCTCCCAGACGACGGCCCAATCGTCCTTGATCTCGGCGAACTCCCACACTATGCGCACGCCGATCTTGCTGCCCTTCTTCACGCAGAACGGACTCTCCCATCTCGGGTACGGGGTCACCAAGTCGTTCGTATCGGATTGACCCCAGCGAATCGGGTAGATGGCGCCGCTCCCGCCCTCAACCACGATCTCCACCTCGAACCCCCAGCCCGCCGACGGCATCGCTGTACCGAGCAGCAGGGCACACACCGCGCTCCAGATCGTTCTCATGGACCGGGCCTCCTTACCCGTAACCACCCCAGTCTATCGCCGGCGGCGAGGCTTGTCAATGGCTGGCCCGCTTTTTTTGCGCGGCATCCGCGGCCGGCAACGCCTGGCGCGCACTTCCGGTCAGAGCGGCCGGAGAACGCGGTTCCGGGTGGCGCAGGCAGTTAAGGCCGCCTCGCCGTAGGTCGGGCGAAGACGCGCACCCGGAACCCCTCCTTAAGCTTCCCACTGGGTCGCCGATGAAGCCCGGCCCGAAACCTTCAAACCCAAGGGGAACCGTTCCGGACAACACCTTATCCTGGGCGAGCACACACTATTTCGTCCGGACTCCCTCACGCTCAAACAGGTCGCAGACCACCATCCGGTGATCGGAGTGCTCCGTCTTCCTCGCCACCACCGCCGAGGCGCGGAAAGCGTCGCTGATCCAAACCTGATCAATGCGATGAAAGGGAATCCGGTTGATCATCGTGTTCCCCCATCCCTTTCCCGCCTCCTTGAACGAATCGCGCAGGCGCGGGCGGAGGAGCCGGAACACCGCGTCGCCCGCGGGCGCATTGAAGTCTCCACCGGCGATTATCGGAACGCCTTCGGAAACCGAATCTACTTGCTCGGCGATCAGACGCATCTGTTCGCGGCGGATTTCGCGGTTCTCCCTGTGCGCCCGCCAGCACTCAGGCGACCAGAGGTCCTGGCGCATGATCGGCGGAGTGAGGCGCGTGCTGATAACCTCCACTTCGAGTCCCGACTTCAAACGCACGCGCGCCCGCACAAAGAAGGACTCGCGCGGAATGTAGGTCTCAAGAACTTCGCCGCGAACAATGAGGGCCGGGTCAGCGCCCCACACCACCGCTGCCTCATCTCCGAACAACCGCTCACCAAGGCGCTCAACCTCGCTCCGGCTCGGCGATTCCTGCAACAAAACGATGTCCGGCTCATAAGAGATAACCTCCGCCGCGGCCTCTGCGCTGCCCGCCGCGCAGTTGAGCGAAACCACGCGCAACGCCCGTCCGCTCGCGCGCGCGTCCCGCCATTCCGGGTCCGGCCACGTTCCTGACCTAATCAGACTCCGAGGCTCGTCGCCCAACAATCCGATGAACAGCACCCACATCAGGAAAACGACGAGTCCGATGCGCTTTGTGGACATTCTCCAGCCGAGCAAGATGAGGAAGAGGCCCGGTGCCAGCCACACCCAGACCGGATTGATCGTTATCGCCGCGAAACCGTCCGGCCGGAGGATATACAGAACAGACAGCGCCCCGCACAGCAGGGCCGAGAGCGCCAGGCTGGCCCATCTTATCGGCAGAAGCACGCGCGAAAGGAACATGGTCGGATACCGCGGATTACGTGTCCCCCATCGGCAAGCGGAGGTCTTTCGTGCGTGCGGTCTGCAGAGCTGAATCGTAACCCGCGTCCGCGTGACGAAGAACGCCGGTCGCCGGGTCGGAATGCAGGACACGCTTTAGGCGTTCGGCTGCTTCGGGCGTGCCGTCGGCCACGATTACCTGCCCGGCATGTTGGGCGAACCCGATGCCGACACCGCCGCCGTGATGGACGCTCACCCAGGACGCGCCGTTCACCGCGTTTATGAGCGCGTTCAAGAACACCCAGTCGCTGATGGCGTCGCTGCCGTCCTTCATCCCCTCCGTCTCGCGGTTGGGCGAAGCGACGGAACCCGCGTCCAAGTGGTCTCGTCCGATCACGACGGGCGCTTTCACTTTTCCACTGGCGACCAAGTCATTGATGATTAGACCCAGTTTCGCGCGGTCGCCCAGGCCCAACCAGCAGATGCGCGCCGGCAGGCCCTGCAACGGCACCCTTTCCCTCGCCATGCGAATCCAACGGCACAACGCTTCGTCTGCAGCGAAGTTGCGGAGTATCGCTTCGTCAATGACTGCGATGTCTTCCGGGTCGCCGGAAAGAGCAACCCAGCGGAACGGTCCTTTGCCGATGCAGAAAAGGGGACGGATGTATGCCGGAACAAAACCGGGGAAACTAAAAGCGTCTTCAACGCCGTTGTCGAATGCGACCTGCCGGATGTTGTTGCCGTAGTCAAAGGTCTCTGCGCCGCGAGTCTGCAATTCCAGCATTGCGCGCACGTGCTCGCCGATCGCGCGGTTCGCCTCTCTCAGATACTGTTTTGGGTCCTCTCGGCGGATTCTGTCCGCTTCTTCCAATGTGAAATGATTCGGAACGTAGCCGTTCAGCGGGTCGTGCGCGGCGGTCTGGTCCGTAAGAACATCGGGTGTCACGCCGCGTTCCACGAGTTCCGGAATCACATCGGCGGCGTTGGCGCGAAGCCCGACGCTGAGCGGCCTTCCCGCCTCCTGCGCTTCGCGGCACATTGCCAGCGCCTCATCCAACGTTTCGGCTTTTTTGTCCAGGTACCGCGTTTCCACACGCCTGCCTATCCGCTCCGAATCAACCTCGACGCACAGAGCGACGCCCTCGTTCATGGTGATCGCCAGCGGCTGGGCGCCGCCCATGCCGCCGAGCCCCGCTGTCACTACGAGACGGCCTTTCAGCGTGCCGCCGAAGCGCTTGTTCGCCAGCGCGGCAAAGGTCTCGTAGGTTCCCTGCAAGATGCCCTGGGTTCCGATGTAAATCCATGAACCCGCCGTCATCTGTCCGAACATGATCAGGCCTTTGCGGTCCAGTTCGCGGAACACCTCCCAACTTGCCCAATGCGGAACGATGTTCGAGTTCGCAATCAGCACGCGGGGCGCGTTTTCGTGGCTGGGTATTACGCCGACCGGCTTGCCGCTTTGGACGAGAAGCGTCTGGTCGTTCGTGAGTTCGGTAAGCGTTCGGACAATGGCTTTCAGACAGTCCCAGTTGCGCGCCGCCTTCCCGCTGCCGCCGTAAACGATCAGTTCCAGCGGCTTTTCGGCCACTTCCGGGTCCAGGTTGTTGAGCAGCATTCGCAACGCCGCCTCCTTCACCCAGCCTTTGCAGTGCATCTCGGTCCCGCGCGGCGCACGCACGTATATCGGCTCCTTGGATTCCAGAATCTCGGCGATTTCCGCTGTAGCGGCGGGCATGTGGAGATTATACGACGTCGGGCAGAGGATCCCCATCCTCAGGAGGAGCGGGGGCCGGCTCGCCGAACCGTACCCTCAGGAGGTACGCCAGTGAACACTCTGATGACCGCAGTCGCCGCAATCGCCCCCGCCGCGATCCCGTTCGGTCCCTCGATGGTCCAGGTGGACATCGGCGGAACGAGCATCGAGGTCTACATTTATAAGCCCGATATGTATCGCTGCGAAAGGATGATAATGGTGTTCCACGGAACGCTGCGGAACGCCGACGAATACCGCGACCACGCCGCGCCGATGGGCGACCGGTTCAGAGCGCTGATAGTTGCGCCTAAGTTTGACGACGAGAGGTTCCCCTATCAGCGCTATCACCTGGGCGGCATTCTGAAAGAGGACGGATCGGCCGCAGCGTCCGAAGAATGGACCTTTTCAATGATCCCGAAACTCGCCGGGAAAATAAAAGAGATGGAAGGCAAGCCCGACATGCCGCATTATATAATCGGCCACTCCGCGGGCGGCCAGTTCGTTATGCGCATGAGCGGCTTCGTGGACACCGGCGCTGAACGAATCGTGTCCGCCAATCCGGGCACTCATCTTTTCCCGACGCGCGAAATGCCGTACCCTTACGGTTTGGGCGGACTTCCGGAGCCGCTGAGCGACGACAACGCGTTGCGCCGTTATCTGGCACAGCCGCTCACCGTTTACTTGGGAACGACCGACGTTATTCACGGCAGATACTTCCCTCGCGGAGAACTTGCCTTCAAACAGGGCGACTCCCGCTGGGAGCGAGGGTTCAACAACTTCAACATGGCGAAGAAGTTGGCCGACGAGCGCGGCTGGGAGTTCAACTGGACGCTGGTGGAGGCGCGCGCGATCCACCACGACCACGGGGACATGTTCAACCACCCGATCTGCGAAATCGCGCTCTTTGGCAGGTACGGGGCGCTGAAGACGTCTGATCGCCGTCTTGAGATGCCGGCCGAAAGGTGACCCCCCACCCTGCCCTCCCCCGCAAGGGGGGAGGGGTCTCGAAAGCCTCCCCTGGCGGGAGGGGGTTGGGGGAGGGGGACGAAAGGCAGACCACCGCATGTCGAAGAAACCGGAACACCTTACGCAACACGCTCGGGAGATGCGAAAGAGCCCGACAGCCGCAGAGCGGCTTCTGTGGCGCCATCTGCGTTCAAAAAGATTGGCGGGCTACAAGTTCCGTCGCCAGCAGCAGATCGGACCCTACATCGCGGACTTCTACTGTTCGGACGGCAGGCTGATAATTGAATTGGACGGAGACGCTCACGAAAACAAGGAAACCTACGACTCGAACCGGCAGGCGTTCCTGGAATCACAAGGCCTCACCGTGCTCAGATTCTGGAATTCGGATGTCCTGGATAACGTGCACGGAGTTCTGGAGTTAATCTGTCTCCGTCTTGAGATGCCGGCCGAAAGGTGACCCCCCCACCCTGCCCTCCCCCGCAAGGGGGAAGGGGCCGGAAGCCCCCCCCTGGTTGGACGGGGAAACGACGTTCGGCGGCTGGCCTCAGGGGCCGCCTCCGGAAAGCGAACGCAGACGCTCGATTCGCTCAGGTTCGTTCTTCGAGAGCCAGGGGTCTTTAGAGAGTTCCTCGTGCGCCTTGGCGAAGAACGGCTTTGACTCGGCCTCCCGATTCAGCGCCAAGAGGCACTCGCCCAGTTCCTCGAAAACGTACCCGTCGCCCGCGCCGGATTCCTCCAACTCCGCCGCGAGCGACTTATGGGCTTCAAACGCCTCTTCCACACGTCCGAGCGACCGCATGCACCGCGCAACGCACCATTTCGCAATCTGAATCGGCCTCGCCTTTCCCCGGGCCTCTCGGTACTCGAGCGCCATCTTGAAGAACTCCAGCGCCTTCTCGAACTCGCCAGCGTCATGATACGTCCACCCGATATTGTTATATAGGCTTCCGAGCCACCGCTTCGCTTTCTCGTCTTTCGAGTTCTCCGCAATCTTCACGGCGCGAAGGTTCCATTCGAGTCGACTGCCGGACGACTCGATGATTGCCATCATGTGCGCGGCGTCCACGGCTAAGTTCTCCTCTCCTCCCCTCTCCGCAAGACTCAGCGCCTCAAGAAAGAACGGTCTCGCCCTCTCCGGGCTTCCCGAAGAGTTGTACACGCGGCCGCGCTCGAGAAGACAGCGAACGCGCGCGCGAACCATCGTTTCGTTCGACAGCCGTTCTGCCTCGTCAAGCGTATCGTGCGCTTCCTTGAACTTCTGTTGCAGTCCTTCCGCGCGGGCAATCTGGCTGAGCAACTCCGCGGCGTAAGCGGGGTCGTCCGATGCGTCGGGCAGGACCTTCCGAAACCGGCTCTCTGTCTCAGCCGGATTCTCGAAGTCCCACAGTTCGTCGAGGTCAGGCAACCGGTCGCTCACAAGAACCCGATCATCTCCAAAGTGTGAAAGCGCGGTCGTAAACGCTCCCTACGGCTTCGCCATCACTGAATCGAGCTGGACGTTTGCGCTGCGGAGGCGCGAGCAGAGCACCTTCGACAGATTGCGAAGAATAACCAGTTCGATCCCGGGACGGTCGTTCATCAGCGCTTTGAGCCGGTCGCAAGGAATGACCACTGTCTCGGTGCCTCCGACGCTGACAACTGTTGCCGAACGCGGTTGGTCGTCTATCAGCGATACCTCACCGATAAGGCTCCCCGGTCCCACCTCGGCGATCATGTCGCCGGAGAAAGTGTTTATCCGCGCCGAGCCGTCCAAGATGATCATCAGGTCGCTGTCCGCCCCGAACTGCCTCACGATAGTGTCGCCGCCGCGAAATGAGCGTTTCTCGGCCAGCTTCGCAATGGCCTCCACGTCATCGGATGAAAGACCCCGCACGAGATAGTTGTGCTGAATCGCCTCTTTGATCTCCACTTTTCGCTATCCCTCCGGCGCACAGTATAGCCCGCTTCCGGGCGCGGACGACCGCGTCACTCAGTTCGGCGCAGCCCCGCGCAACCCTCCCACAGGCAGCGCGCCGCCAGGCGCGAGGTCATCTCCATAACGTCGTTTGGCGGGGAGGTCTCGTAGATGCCGAAGGTCCGGACCCGCTCCGACCGGAGGAGTTCTCCCAGCAGGACCAGGACGGTCCGGGCCTCGAGGCCGCCAGGCTGCGGCGCGCTGACGCCGGGCGCCTCGCTCATGGCGAAAACGTCCATGTCGAGGCTCAGGTCCACCGCATCGCACCGCCCTGAGAGGGACTTCGCCTCGCGGAGTAATGCCTCCGGGTCCGATCCTTTCGAACCGTCTCCGAAAAAGACCCGTCCACCTTTGGCCTCGACGTACTCCTTGTGCATCTTCGCCGCCGACGCCTTCTGCACGCCGAACCAAACCGCGTCCTCGCCCTGTACGCCCGCCTCCAGCGCCCGCCAGTAGGAGGTGCCCGAGTGCGGGACAGCGGACGGGCGGACGTCCAAGTGGGCGTCCAGGTTAATAAACCCGGTGCGGCCCGCCTGCTTCAGCGCCGCGATGGGGGAGAAGGCCCAGTCGTGACCTCCTCCCAGGAGAGCGACCCTTTTGGCCCGAGAAAGGCCGAGCGCGGTCGCTTCGGTCGCCGCCGCATGGTCTGCCTCGAGGCTATCCGTCATTACGAGGTCTCCGAGGTCGGCAATCCTAAGGTCCGTGGCCGGCGGAACCAGGCGATAGAACCACTTGCGAATAGCGCTCGGGCCTTCGGCTGCGCCGGGACGGCCTCTGTTCATGGCGATGCCCCGGTCGTCCGGCAGGCCTATCAGAACAATGTCCCAATCCCGCTTCTCGAACTCGCGAACGGTCGGAGTCTGCGTCACGTCGCCCAGACGAGGGTCATCGGGCTCGCCGCGCGAGTAGAGGAGTTCGCGATTGACTTGAAACTTCACTCCAGGCCGCCGACCTCACTCTCCACGGCCTCCACGACGCGCCCGAGGTCCAGGTTCTGCACCTCTTCGCTCATCGCGCGGTCGGTTTCCACATATGGAACCGCTTCGCGCACCGCGCTCCACGCGGCCCGGACGCCCGCGCCCGGTTCATGCGGCTGAATCTCTCTGCGCGCGTCCAGAGCCTGCGCGGCCACAATCAATTCAATGGCGATCACGTACCGCGTATTTGCGACGACGTCTTGCGCATGCAAGGCCGCGTTCATCGCCATAGACACATGGTCTTCCTGATGCGCGCCGGTTGTGATTGAGTCAACGCATGACGGATGCGACAACACTTTGTTCTCGCTGACCAGCGCTGCGGCCGTGTATTGGCAAACCATCAAGCCGCTGTTCAAACCCGGATTGTGCGCCAGGAAAGGCGGCAATCCACGATTGTATTCTTTGTTCAATGCGCGCTCCGTGCGCCTTTCACTTATGGCGGCGAGTTCAGCCGTGCCGATTTTGAAGTAGTCAAGAGCAAGTCCCACAGGCTCACCATGAAAATGCCCGGCGGATACGATATCATCACCCAGCAGAAGCGGGTTGTCGGTGACGCTTCCCAACTCAACTTCAGTCACCTCGCGCGCGTGGGCGATCGCCTGCCGCGCCGCCCCGTGCACCTGCGGCGCGCACCTTACCGAATAGGCGTCCTGCACCTCGCCGCAGCCTGCGTGGCTCGGTATCAGTTCGCTGTTCTTGACCAGTTTCGTTACGTTTCGCCCAACGCGCGCCTGATGAGGATGCGGCCGCAGCGCATGCACCTTTTCGCTGAACGGCCGGATAGAGCAGAGCATCGCCTCCAAGTTCATGGCGCACGCGACGTCTGCGGCCTTAGCGATCCTTTCCGCCTGAACAATCAGCAACGCGCTGATTGCTGTGTGCACGTGAGTGCCGTTTATCAATGAGAGTCCGAGTTTGCTGGTGAGTTTCAGCGGTTCAATGCCGGCCCTGTTCATCAGTGCTGCGATGCTGTCCCCGCTGTCAAGCGCCGGTCCCTCACCGATCAAACCCATAGCGATGTGCGAAAGAGGCGCCAGGTCGCCGCTGGCGCCAAGCGAGCCACGGCTTGGAACAAGAGGATGGACCTGCGCATTGAGACAAGCCGCGATAAGTTGCGCGGCCTCCGGGCCGACCCCGCTGTGTCCGCGCAGGAGGCACGCGGCCGTGAGCAGCATCGCGGCGCGAGTCTCCTCAACGCCGAGAGGTTCGCCCACGCCGGCCGCATGCGACCGAATCAGGTTCTCTTGGAGGCGAATGCGGTCCTTGTCAGGGATGATTTCAGACTTAAGGGGTCCGAAACCGGTGTTGACGCCATATATCTGCTCCCCGGCCGCCTCAAGGCGTTCGAGAGCGGCGCGAGATTGCCTCGCCTTCTCCACGGCTTCCGGGGACACCTCGACGCGAGCGCCACCGGCCACTGCCGCGACCTGCTCGATACTCAGCGCCCCGCCGTCCAAACAGACTCTTTCCATCAGACAGCGAAAGCATATCCGAACGGCGCGGCCCCAGGTCTTTTAGTCGAGGTTGTCCAGTTGGTCCAATTCGTCCTCGGCGGCTTCGAGGCGGCGCATCTCGCCGAGGGCCTCCTGCAACTCAGAGACCGGCGAATCGGCGAATTCGGAGGCCGTGCGGACGACAAGTTTGTCGGTCAGGCGCCTCGCCTCCCGCGCCATCCGCCGCATCTCCTCGACCATCTTGTGGCAGGAGTCGTAGCCGGGCGAGAGAAAATCAGACTCGGCGCAGTTAGCGGACCCTGCGAGAACAAGCAGCCTCGCCATCGCCGCGTCCATCGCCTTCACCGCCCTCTCGCGGACCCCGGCCCAAGGCGCGCCCGCGCCGGCGGAGTTCCAGACGTCGGAACCGAGTGCCGCCCTGCACTCCATCCAATACCGGCCGCCCTGGTCCAGCAGTTCGCCGACTCCCGCTCCCAGCATTCGCTTCAGCCGTCCGTGCTGCTTCCACGCATACAACTGTAAGAGCATCGCCCGGGCATCGCGCCGCGCCCGGCTGAGCGAACGCTCCTCCTCGGTTCGCGTCGCTTGGAACCGTAGGATTCGCGCAAGCGCGAACGCAGCAGCGACCAAAAAGAGGACCATCCCGGCCAGCGGCTGCCTGGCCAGCAAGGCCAGCAGTATCGCGGCGGGCGCCGCAAGCGCGATGGCGGAGGCCGAGAGCGCAAGGACCGCGTCTCGACGCGGGTCCACGCTGCGCGTTATCTCCACGTCAAGAAACGCCTCCAGGTGCGGGAAATCCGGCTCCCGCCTGGACCAAGGCCAATGCCAGACCCACCATCCGCCGTACATCTTCTTAGAAAGGATACGGGCCGGCGGCGGAGGGCGTTTCCAGGCGCCGATTGACGACTGACGACTGGCGACTGGCGATTCTTATGCCGCCACCATCCCACGAGACTGTTGCACCGTGTTGAGACGACCGCTTTGGAGTGCGGCGATTCATCGCCGCTTTTCCCAGGATTGCGTCGGCCGCGAAAGAAAGGAAAGCGGCGCCTATGCGCGGGCAGTGGTCAGCGAGACTCGGTAAACTCACCGGGCCAGGACCGAAGGAGCGTACGGGCCTCGTGGAAGCGGGACCTGGACTCACGCAGCACGGCCGGTTCCCCTGTGTCGAGCCACCGCATAAACTTGTCCCCCTCGATCGAGTAAATGTCAAGCGCCGCGACAAACTTTTTGTGCGCCTCAGCAAACGCAGCGGGCGGGTCAATCCCCCTGGCGATGCCGGGTTGCACCTGCCACAGCATCATTTCCGAAGCCACCTGTGACCTCCAGGCTTCGTCTGTGCGGAGAATCGGGTTGTCTACTGCTGCGGCGCGGAGTTGGTCGAGCCTGTCCATGCTCTCGGTCATCCGTTCGCTGATCAACCTTGCCGAGTCGAGGTAAGCCGCATCCGGGGCTTCGACGGGGACTGCCTCCTCAGTCCCGGAATTCCCCCCCGATCGCGCGTCTTCGAAACGTTGCAAATCCTCCCGAAGTTCCAGAATTCGGAAAAGGCGGGAGATGGGACCGTAGACCCAGCACCACGTGAAGAATATGGCGAAGACGCCGAATCCAATGATCCTGCCGGTGTTGCTTCCTTTCTTCATGGCGACCTACGCGGGCATATTTCACCAGTCACGCCCTCGTTCCTGCACAAAGCTGCCGCCCTGCGGCGCCGTTCCGGATGCCTTTCTATGGAAACCTCCCAGGATGTCATAGGAAGTGCTATGAAAAGCGGCCGCGATGCCCGATCGGTGGCCAGAAAGACTCGCAGAGCGCAGCGGACGAGTACCGAAGGAGCACGAGGGCCTCCATGAGGCTGGATACGGCCTCATCGAACCGGTTCATATCCCCCGCGTCAAGCGCCCGCATCATCTGGCTCCCCCCGATCGCGTACGCGTGAAGCGCCTCGACAAACTTTTCGTGCGCCTTAGCATATTTAGCGGGAGGGTCGAGGCCCCTGGCGATGCCGGCTTGCACTTGCCACGCCTTCGCTACCGCGGCCAGCCCTGACTTACAGGCCTCGTCTATGACGAGAAGCCGCCCCTCTTTGGCTGCGTCGAGGAGTCGGTCCATCCTGTCCATGCTCTGCCGCATCCGTTTGACGATCAACCCCGCCGACTCGAGGTAAGGCGCATCCGGGCCTTCGGCGGTGCCTGTCTCTTCAGTCATGGAATCCCTCCCCGATGGTGCGTCTCCGGAAAAGGGCCGTACAAGGGACCGTACCCGCCGCACAGCACGCAGCATCCGGCGAGGCCGCACTCCAAAGCACTTCGGCCATCACAACGCAATAGCCTCGCGGGACGGCGGCGGCGGAAGCGGGTCCTATTCGGCGGCGAGACCCGCAACCGAATCCAATACGTAGGTCGGCTTCGGAACCGCGCGCGCCGCATCGGCCCGCGACGTGACGCCCGTGAGAACCAGCGCGGAGTCGCATCCCACGCGGCGGGCGCATTCGATGTCAGTGTCCGGCCGGTCGCCGACCAGCAGCGTTTCGTTTAGAGAAATCCCCGAGTCCTCCAGGATCATAAGAGCAAGCGCGGGTTCCGGTTTTCCGATGGTGATTTCGGGCCGGCGGCCGGCGGCCTCGGCCACCGCCGCAACAACAGAGCCCGCACCGGGCCGCAGCCGGCCGCCCTCGTCTGGATAGGTGGAATCAATGTTGGTGGCAAGGAACCGCGCGCCCCGGCGGATTCGCCATTGCGCCTCGTCAATAAGATCGTAAGTGAGGCCCCGGCAAATGCCCACGGCCACCCAGTCCGCCCCCCCCTCTTCAACGACCCGGGCGCCCGCCCCCTCCAGTTCCGCCTTCAGCCCCGGCTCGCCCACCACGAACGCAGACCCAGGCGCCACGTGACGCGCCGCCCCGTAAGCCGAACTGAACACCTCCTCAGGCTCGGCGGCGAATCCCAGGCCGCGCAGTTTGTCGGCGAATGCTGCGCGCGTTTGCGCGGAGTTATTCGTTAGGAACCGAACCGCCGCCCCCCCGGAACGAATCCTCTCAAGCGCGGACGACGCTCCGGAAATCGGCTCACCGCCGCGATATATCACACCGTCCAAGTCGAAGATATACAGGCGATACGGTTTCACGCTTCGCGCGCCACTACGAAGTTAGTTATCGCTTCCAGCAGGCGGCGCGCGCCCCCCGGCGGCAGGCTCGACGCCGCCGCGCGGGCCTCGGCGGCGTACGCGCGCGCCTTCTTCATGGCGGCCCCATACGCGCCACGCTCCTCCATCCATCCGCAGATCACGTCCATCTCCTTTTCGGTGATCCCGTTTCCAAAGCGGCTGCGCGTGTAATCCAGTTCGTCCGCGTCCAGGCGGTCGCGAAGATATATGAGCGGCAGAGTCGCCACTCCCTCGCAGAAGTCGGTCGCGCGTCGCTTGCCGGTTTTCACAACTTCGCCCCGGAAGTCCAGGAGGTCGTCGGCAATCTGAAAAGCGACGCCTGCCGCCCGTCCGTACGCGTCAAGCGCTCGCTCGGTCTCCGGGTCCGCCCCCCCGATCATCGCCCCGGCCTTGCAACAGCACGCCATGAACGACGCGGTCTTACGCCGTAGAATATCCATATGTTCATCGGCCGAAAGGTCGAACCTTCCGCGCGTCTCCACCTCAAGCACCTGGCCTTCGGCCATCTCGACGACCGCCCTGCTCACGGTGCGGATTATTCGCAGATCGCCGTCTTCCGCGAGTATCTCCATCGCTTTGGAAAGAAGCACATCGCCCGACAATATCGCCGCCGTGTTGCCCCAAAGAGCGGACGGAGCCGGGCGGCCTCGGCGGGTGGGCGCTTCATCAACCACGTCGTCATGAATCAGCGTGGCCATGTGGATCATCTCGACACAGGCGCCGACGGCATGGACCCGGCCAGCCACGTATTC
>JADFGT010000118.1 GCA_022567555.1 Armatimonadota bacterium
CGAGCGTGAGCCCGGCCAGCGCCTGCTTCGCTTCCCGCGCCAGCGGCCAGGTCTCGAAACCCGGCCGGCCGAGCGGCAATTTGGGCGCCTGGATGCCGGCCAGGCGGACCTCGGTCCGGTCCTCGAGAATGAGCGTGTCGCCGTCGACGATCTCAAGGACCGTCGCCTGGCCGCCGGCTTCGAGGGCCTCCGCCCCGGCGGCCGGGACAAGACCCAGATAGAGCACAAGGGTGAAAACGGCAATCATCGACGACGTCAGCTATTACCTGAGGGCCATTACCTGAGGGCGAATATATCACGGCTTTGCCGGCGCCTGCGGCTCGTCGTCTAAGGTCTCGAGAGTCTTTAACTCACAAGATCTCAAGAGTCTTTAAACTCAAGAGTCGGACACGGCCGGGCGGTAGTGTCTCAGTTTGACGAAGGTCCCTTCGTAGCCAAGAGGGGACATCCGTGCCGTGAATAAAGTCGAGCACAGGTCGCTCAGCGCGCCGCGAAACAAGCGCATCAAGAGCGGCGCCAAGGTGGTGCGCCACGGTCGCTATGTCACATTCCAGCTCGCAGAAGTCGCTATCCCCAAATCGCTGTTCGCTGAAATCCTGCGCCCTCGATCCGGCACTCCCCAACTTCGACTTGGAGAACCTGCAGGCCCGTATGGGCGTCGACGCACACGGCCGTCACACCGCGCTCGGCGGGACTAGTGACGGCCGAGGTCTACGTCCGCCTGCTGCCGCCCCTGGCGGCGCCGGCGACGGGCGGCGCGCGTGGCATCACAATGTCGAAGGAAACGCACGGTCAGGTCGGCTTTGACGCCAGGCAGGAGCCTACTTGACCACCACGGCGAAGTCGCTGAGCCACTCGCTGACCCAGACGAAGTATTCGTTGCGCGGCGCCGGCTCATGGTTTGGAACGCTGGTCTGCACAAAGTATAAGGCCTCGGGCGTCGAGATCATGATGACTTCTTCGGTCACGAAGTAGTTGGCGTAGTGCTCGCCATCGATCGTGACGTCGCTCAAGGTGGTGATCGATTGCAGATAGACCACGTTGCCCGTTTTCTGAAGGTTCTGGATGTAGTAATTCGCATTTGAGAACATGCTGGTCATGACCCCCTGCATGAAAAGGTAGCCCGAAAGCGCGGCGCCGACGGCATCGCCGCGAAAAATCTTCGCCGCGGTCTCGGCGGCGAATTCTTTGAACTGCCTTGCCTCCTCGGACTGAGCGGTGAAGAGCATCTCCGCCCTGTCTTGGGCAATATTGTGGATCTCGCCGAATAGGTCTTCATAGCTGACGCGCTGCACGGAGATGTAGGGGAACAGCCGCCGTATGGGCGGCGACGGCCCCTCAACCAGCTTCTCATCGACTCCCTTCCAGAGGTGCACCGTGCCGAAGGACTGCGACTGCGGCGCCATGCTCGTGAGCATCGCGTATAAGGGGTTCTGCTTGCCGAGAATGTGGCCCGCGAACTCCAGTTCCGACATGGTCACGTACTGCCAGCGGGTCTCGTCAATCGGCGCATAGAATCCGGCCTCGCCGTAGAATTGGGCCTTCATCGAAAGCTGCAGCTTGCGGGCATCGTCGAGGAAGAACTGCCGGACGTCGAAGAAGTCGTTGTTACCGAGCCTCCGTTCGATCGACTGCAGCCGGGTCCTAAGCTCCGCGAGATCCTCCTTGTGTTCGGCAACGAGGCTCTGAACGGCCGTTTCGTGCTTGGTGCGAAGCAGGTTTTCCTGCTGGTTGGACAGGTAGTGCATCACGCCCGCCGTGACGCTGGCGACGGCGACTCCCAAGGTGATCAGAATCACCAGTATGTTGTTCTGGATTCTGTCGACCAGATTGACCGACGTGGGATCGGTTTGCGCTTGCTTCTTGGCCATCGCTGCAGCCCCTTCACGTTTGTCAGGCGCAACACCACTGTCGCACGAGGCGCTAACCCAGAAAGCTTATACTTGGCGCCGCACAATCGCACAATACGACAATCGCGGCCGCGGTGGACGCCTATCGAGGCGCCGCACCGTCCCTGCCACCCCGTTTCCTTCTGCTTCTTGACCAAGTGTTTGGCCCACCGGGCGAAGGCCCTGGCCTGGCCGTACGTGGTGACGCCGGCGCCGCCACCTTCAGCATCAGACGGAAACGCCATTGAAAGCTGCTTGCGCGGGGGCCGTGCCAGCCGAGTACGTGCTCTTCAGCCGCTGGGTTCTATGGTTTGAGTTTAGCGACGAATTACCGAAATACGATGAGTTCTCGTCGGGCGGACTCCTGAAGCTCTAAATGAAGTTGGCAACTGCGCGTCGGACTTGGAGAATGACGGCTTCGGGTCATTTGGGGACATAGAACCGCGCCACGTTGAATGGCCGCTTTGGGTCATCACCGGACGTTCTCGAGACCCACCCATCACCGACAAGTTGAAACTGAGACACGGCCGGGCGAGTGTCTTGCGCGCCCGGGCGTTTGCCGTATGATGCCCCCTCTTTTTGTCCAGGGGGCGCCTTCCCGGCATGCGCGGTCGACCAACGCTCGCAGCCCTTTCCGTGCTCGCGGTGATTGCCGCGGCGCCCGTGCGCGCCGAGGATCCGGACTTCCTCGCCGTCCAGGCCGGCGTGTTCGATGTGGTCCTGGACGAGGACCGGGCCGGCGCCTTCGCCTTGGAGTACCGGTCGGGCTTCAAGGCGTGGATCTTCAAGCCCTTCATCGGCATCATGACGACCACCGACGAGGCGGTCTATGGCTATGGCGGCATCCTGGTCGACGTCTTCCTCGGCCACCGGTGGCAAAGGTGGGTGGTGAGCCCCAGCCTCGCGGTCGGCGGCTACGCCCGGGGCGGGGGCAAGGACCTGGGCGCGGTCCCCGAGTTCCGCACCGGCATCGAGATCGCCTACCGCTTCGACGACCGCTCGCGCCTCGGGCTCATGTTCCACCACATCTCGAACGCCAGTATCGGGGACCGCAACCCCGGCGCCGAGACCCTGGTGCTGAGCTATTCGGTGCCGATCCGCAACCTGTTCGGCCGCTAAAGGCGCGACCGAGCCGGCGCTCGCTGGTTTGGCCCAGAGACTGCGGTATTCAGAGACTGTGGTATATAGACGGGCGAGGCCGGGCACGGGCGCCCGTAGCTCAGCCGGATAGAGCACCGGTTTCCTAAACCGGGGGTCGTGGGTTCGAGTCCCGCCGGGCGCGCCACTTCCTTCTAAGGGGACCTGAGTGAGATTTACCCGGCTCCGACAGTTGCCGGTTCAGAAACTTCGTTGATTGCTGTCTTTCGGAGGGTATCGAGTTTACCTTTGGTGAGCACAGTGGCCAGACGCCCCCCAAGCCACTCCGCAACCTGAGGTGTCACAGCGTTTCCGATCGCATGGTAGCGAAGGCTGTCGATCTTGTCGGCTGCTAACTCGTCCATATGTTTCGGCAAGGTCCAGTCGTCCGGGAAACCTTGAACCCTCTCAACTTCATTTGGAGTAAAGCGCCGCACTCGTCCGTCGGGGTACCAGACGTAGTTCCGTGACCAATCGGTCCCGGTATGGCGGGCCGATTCGGCGTAAATGCAGTGGCCTATGCTTTTGACGAGGGGGCCTTTGCGAGTATCTCCAATGATCGTCTGAAAGAGGGAAGGAGATTTCGTCCCATTCGGTCTGCGCGACGAAGGATCCCAGTCGCCGCATTCGGGCTCAAAAAGTACTTCTGCGGCACGTCCCGGGTCTCGATGCAAGGCAACAACGTAGACGCGGCGGCGCTGCTGGGGGACTCCGAAGTCTTTACTGTTAAGCACACGCCACGCCACACCGTACCCGAGTTCGTCCAGCGCCTTGAGTACGATGTCGAAGTCTCGCCCTCGGTGGCTAGAGAGAAGGCCGTGCACGTTTTCGAGGATAATTGCTCTTGGCATGCCCCCTCGAACCACGCGCATAAAGTCGTGAAAGAGTCCAGACTGTCCTCCACGAAGTCCAGACCGCGTCCCCATTCTCGCAAGGCTGAGGTCCTGGCACGGGAATCCCGCTGCCCAAACGTCGGAAACAGGGATATCTGCATGGTCGACCTTCCTTATGTCGGTTTTGCGGGGGGTATCCGGCCAGTGCTCCTCAAGAATATCGAGACAGAAGGACTTCACCTCGCATTGAAACGTCACACCGAAGCCGGCGCGCTCAAGTCCGAGATCAAGGCCCCCGATACCCGAAAAGAACGATGCAACCGTGAAACCCAAGAACTCTCCCCCTAGATATTGCGTCTGCGCGCCACCTGAACTCCATATATGCCAAGATACGGAGTCCGCCGTCAACGGTTTAGCGATGGCTTGACGCCACGCCGTTCTTGCTAGGAACGAACTTACGCTCTAGCCTAGCAGGAGTCATCGTGGAGAATATAACATGAACATTAGCCGGTAGTAAATGGCAAATTGCGTCGTCAGGTGGAGACCCTCGGGAGGCCGAGGCGAATACGAGGTTGTTCCCTCGCAAGCCTTGGTAAACCGCCGCGTTACGCTCCGCGTCGATCAACTTGGGGTCGATATCCCTGCGGAGATAACCGGGACCATCAGCCAGGGAAAGCCCCGGCTCCGCAAGGACCAGCCGAACAACCGGTCCAAGCTGCATCTGGTCCCCCTTGTCATGGCCATTGCTCGGCTGCCCGACCCGACTCGGGAAGACAAGACGGGGACCGTCGAGTGGCCCCTTGAGAACAAGAGCTTTGTGGTCTCTCACATGAAGTTCGAGATTGTATCCGACGACGGAAGTTCGGCCGTACTTAGGCCGCTGAGCGCCCGAATCCTGCATTCCGATAACGCCTTCGACCTTCAGAAGAGGTTTGACAGCCTTGCCAGGGACATCGGCAAGACCCCGAATATACGCATCAAGCTGCCTGAGCTGGCGAGCGCCCTGGAGGTGCACCGCGATGCGGTTCTTGCGGCCACCAACAGCATCTGGATCCGCCAGGCAGCCGACAACGTGATTGCCCAACAGGTGCAACAGTTCGGCGAATCAAACACGGCTGCTATCAGTACGATTGAAGAGCTTCCAGCTACTCTGCTGGAAGAGGACATTACGGGAAAAGAGGGGCGAGTCCTGACCCGGCTCCACTCGTACCGCGAGCGAGACCGCACCTTCGTGAGGAAGGCCAAGGCCCTGTTCAAAGCAAAGCACGGGCGCCTCTTCTGTGAATGCTGCGGGCTTAATCCGGGAATCTTCTATGGGCTGCGGGGAGAGAACCGGATCCAGGCTCACCATAAGACGCCCGTGGAGGAGCTCTTGCCAGACACGGAGACGAAACCGGAAGATCTGGCGATGGTATGTCCCAACTGCCACGATATAATCCATGCCGAGCGTCCATGGGTAACCGTTGAGAACCTTCATTCCCAGCTTCTCGCCGCCGGCAACCACTATTTCAAATGATGGACGTCTTCACGCGGGAACGAAGAAGCCAAATCATGGCAGCGATTCGGGCCAAAGACACGACCCCTGAGTTGGCTGTCAGAAGAACAGCTCATCGTCTTGGCTACCGTTATCGTCTTCATAGAAAGCACCTGCCTGGTAAGCCCGATCTCGTATTTCCTGCGCGACGATCTGTAATATTTGTCCATGGGTGTTTCTGGCACCAGCATGCGGCGCAAGCCTGCAAGGCAAGACCGCCAAAATCAAAGTTGGAGTACTGGGGGCCAAAGCTAAAGCAAAATGTGGAAAGGGATAAAAAGAACCAAGCGAAGCTAAGGGATATGGGATGGCGGATTCTAGTCATATGGGAATGTCAAACAAAGGACGTGAGTAAACTGGAAAAAATTATAATGGGCTTTCTCGGAAGCTAGCCGCCTTGAGCTGCCTAGTACCTGTGTTTCCGAGAATCGCGCCCGTAGCTCAGTCGGATAGAGTACAGGATTCCTAATCCTGGGGTCGTGGGTTCGAATCCCGCCGGGCGCGCCACCTCCCCCTACGATCACCAATGCTTATCGGCGATCGCCCCGGAAACCCTGTGGGCGGCGGGCCTCCGATGCTGCATACTTGATCCTCGGGCCGATAACTTCGCGGTGATCGCGAGTGCCAACGGAAAGCGGCAAACAGGCGAGGCGTCATCAGAGCCGTAATCAGGGCCGTAATCAGAGCCTGGTGACGAGCCACCAGGTCGTCGCCTGCACCGGCGGCGATCGGACGGCCCTGGAGCGAAGGCCGGTAGCGCTGCCCGGCGCCGGGGAGATGCTGCTGGGCCTGCGCGTGGTCGGCCTTTGCGGGACCGACCTGTTCAAGCTCGACGCCGGCGGCGCCCCCGCCGGCGCCGTCCTCGGCCACGAGCTGGTCGGCGAGGTCATCGCCGCCGGCGACGGGGTCGCCAAGTTTCGCGCCGGCGACCGGGTGGTCGTCCCGCACCACGTTCCCTGCGGCGAATGCCTCCTTTGCCGGGCCGGCAACGAGACCATGTGCGCGGCGTTCCGGGAAAACCTCCTGGAGCCCGGCGGCTTCGCCGACAAAATCCTGGTCCGTCCCCGGGCGGTGGCGCGCGCGGCGCGTCGTCTCCCCGACCACCTCGCCGACGAGGCGGCGGTGTTCATGGAGCCCGCCGCCTGCGTGCTGCGGGGAATCCACCGCTCCGGCATCGGGGCGGACGAGGCGGCGGTGATTCTGGGCGCGGGGAGCATGGGGCTCCTCCACTTGCTGGTCTTGCAGGCCGTCGCCCCGGGCGTCGCCGTGACGGTCGTCGATCCCATTGCCGAGCGGCGCGCCATGGCGGAGAAGCTTGGCGCCGCGGAGGCAGCCGCGCCCGGGAGGCAAGCCCTGGACTCGGTGGCCGCCGCGACGAACGGCATCGGGGCCGGCGCCGTCTTCGACACGGTCGGCGGCGCCGATACCCTCGCGGCCGGCCTCGAGCTGACGCGCCCGGGCGGCTCGGTCGTGCTGTTCGCCCACGCGCCAGAGGACGCCCAGGCAAGGTTCGACCTCAACGCGGCGTTCAAGTCCGAACGACGGATCCTGGGAACCTATTCGTCGGCCTTGAGGGAGCAGG
>JADFGT010000119.1 GCA_022567555.1 Armatimonadota bacterium
ATATCCAAAGCACCAGGCGAAGACTCCCCAGGCGAACACGTTGCCTATCAGCTGGCCAGCCATTTGACCCTGCACTTCTGCCTCGCCGACGCGCTCTGGATTATCCTGGTGCTTGCGGCCGCGGCGACATTGGATGTCGGCGTCGAGCGCGTCGCACGCTCGAGTCCCGTGCATGCGCTCCACCGCAGAGAGGCCTCCCCCTAACGGCGGCGCCGGCGAACTCTCTTTTCGTGGGCTGCCCGTTTTCACAATGCTCGGTCGTGTAGAATGATGCGGTTCTTCGTTATGATGAGGATAGCGCAGTGAAAGCCCACGTCCACACGCCGGTAACAGAGCCAAGCCTACCACCGCACGAGACCGGCGACGGCGACGCGCCACGTCAGGAGAACATTCGCGCCCGGTCACCTTTTTTGGCGGCGCGGCTGAAGGATTACTTGGCCCTAAGCAAGCCGCGTGTGACATCGCTGGTGATGATGAGTTTCGCGGCCGGCATGGTGCTCGGGGGCTGGGCTGTTCCCAGTGGGTCATCGCTGTCGCTATGGTTGATTGCGCTGGCCGGTTCTTGGCTGGTGATCGCCGCCGCCAACGCGCTCAACCAGGTCTTTGAGCGTGAATTCGACGCCAAGATGCGCCGCACGGCCGGCCGGCCGCTGCCCTCCGGACGCCTCGGCCCGAGCGAAGGGTTGGCCGTCGCGGTGGTGTGGGCCGTGCTGGGCCTAACGCTGCTGGCGCTGTTCGTCAATCTCCTGACGGCGGCGTTGGGCGCGGCTTCCATCCTGATCTATGCGTTCGCGTACACGCCGCTCAAGCGCAGGACACACATGTGCACGGTTGTCGGCGCGATTCCCGGCGCGATCCCGCCGCTGGCCGGATGGGCGGCGGCGCGGAACGAGATTGGTCTCGCGGCGGTCCTTCTGTTCGCGATACAATTCATTTGGCAGTTTCCTCACTTTTGGGCGATCGCTTGGCTCTATCGCGACGATCTGCAGGCCGCCGGCTTCCGAATGCTGCCGTTCCCGGCAGCGCCATTCAATGCCGGGCAGGAGCGGAGTACCGCGTCTCAGCGGGGGTGCGGACCTTCCGACAGACTCGATTATCCGGCCGGCCTCTCTTCGGCGGCTAACGGTGGGAATCGCCCCGCGGATGTCGCGTCACGGGCGGACGGGAATGCGACCGGGCTGCTCGCCCTGCAGTACTCGCTGGCGCTGTTGCCGCTCACGGCCGCGTTCGGGATCCTCGTATCATCGCCTGCGCTCTATGTGCTTGGCGCTCTTCTCTTGGGTGGGTGGATGGTCCGCGCGGCCGGGCGATTCTGGCGCGCTCCCACGGACGTGAACGCCCGTCGTCTTCTGAAGACCTCGGTCATATATCTGCCGCTACTGTTGCTGTTGGCTGTCGCCACCTGGTGATGCTCTACGACGCTCCCCAGCGGTGGGAGTGGAGACGAAAACGAATGTTGAAGGCGAAGCGGAAAGGCGATCGCATCGGGAAATCTGCCGGCCAAGGGAACGGCTCCGGCCGAAACGGCGGCGACTTCGGCGGGAGCCGCGGCGCAAATGGGTCGTTCCAGATGGCGCACCTGGGGATGTGGCTCGCAGTGGGCGCGCTTTCAATGATGTTCGGAGCATTGGCCCTCCTTTATTTGGCGCGCCTGGGTGAGAAGCCGAACTTCGTGTTCGAAGCGCCCGAAGTCCTGTGGCTCAGCACGGTGTTGATTCTTGCGAGCAGCGCGACCTGCCATGCAGGCCTGCGCGCAGTCCGCCGAGGCAACCAGGGACAGTTTCGCAATTACGCTGCGGTGACTCTGCTGTTGGGGCTGCTGTTCGTTGCAAGCCAGGCCTACGCCTGGGTTCAATTGCAACAAGCGGGCCTCGCAGATCCGACCAATCCGTTCAGCGTCCTCTTCTGGATCCTGACCGGCGTGCACGCGTTTCATGTGTTGGCGGGCCTGGGGTGGATAGGATACGTGCTTTACGGCGCTAACAGGGGTGTGTTCACGGCGAAGCGCCACCTGGCTGTGGACCTGAGCAGTATCTATTGGCATTTCATGGACGGTGTGTGGGTTGTGTTCTTTGCGCTTTTCGTGTTTCTATGATGACTGTGGGTGAAGCAAGGCTGGTTAGGCGCCTCATGTGGGTCGCTCTCGGCATCGCACTCCTGTCGGCCGCGGCGCTCTACGGATTGAGCGGACTGCGCGAGCGGCAGGCTGCCTCCGCGCAGTCTCTGCCCGCACTTGCCGGCGGCGCAACAGGCAGGCTGGAGGTGCTGGGCAGCGTAGCGGCCTTCGAATTGCGCGCACACACCGGCGAGTGGGTCTCGCCGGAGTTCCTGCGTGACTCGGTCTGGGTCGTAGACTTCTTCTTCTCCTCCTGCCGGGGCGTCTGCCCGAGCATGAAGGCGAACCTGCAGGTTGTGCAGGCGGCCTTCGCCGAGCGCCCCGGCCTCAAGATCGTCTCCATCACTGTTGACCCGGAGACCGACACGCTCGAACACCTCCGTGGCTTTGCCGAGCAGTTGGGAGCCAGACCCGGACAGTGGTTCTTTCTCACCGGTGAGCAATCGGCCATTTACCGCCTGTCGCGGGAAGGTTTCAGCCTCGGCGCGAGCGAGGTGCCGGAAGGCTTCGTCCACAGCGATCGGTTCATCCTGATTGACCGGCGCGGGCGCGTCCGGGGCTACTACCGGGGAACCGAGACCGAGTCCGTAAGCGATCTGATCCAGGACGCGCGAACGCTGCTCGACGAGGGGGGCTGATGTTCTCGGTGGAGCACCTTCCTACGCTGAATGCGCTGCTCAACTCGACCTGCGCCGTGCTGCTGCTGGCGGGGTTCGGGTTCATACGCCGCAAGAATGTCCGTGCCCACCGAGCCTGCATGCTCGGGGCTCTTGCGGTGTCGGTGCTCTTCCTCGCGGGCTACCTGACGTACCATTTTCAGACGGGCACGACCCATTTCACAGGCACCGGCATCGTCCGTCCCGTTTACTTCACGATCCTGACCACCCACACGCCCCTCGCGATCGCCATCGTCCCCATGGCCCTCATAACGCTGCGCCTGGCGCTGAAGAGGCGGTTCAGCGCCCACCGGCGAATGGCGCGCTGGACGCTGCCGATCTGGCTGTACGTGTCCGTCACCGGCGTTCTGGTCTATCTAATGCTATATCTTTGGTACCCGTCTTAGGCCCATTCTGCGTAGGAAAAGGCGCTCAGATGGCGGACTTTGTGAAAAAAGTCATAAATTGTTAGCCTGGCTATTGACTCTCGCTAATGAGATAGGGTTTTATACTTTGCTGAGTGTGCGCGGCAAGGATGCTTTCGCGCCGAAGGCGCTCAGTCTTGGGCAACGAACCGTGCGGCGGAGTGCTGGCAACTGAGTGGGTGGCTGCTCCTCCGGACGCATCACATGCCCCGGCCTGCCGGGCGACCCGCGAGGAGAAAGTGCGCTGATGATTTTTCAGAGACCCCGACGTCTTCGCAGGTGTACAGATGTTGAAAGGTCCGGCCGGTACGTGTGGGCGGACCCGAAGGTGTAGGGACAGGGATGCCTCAGGTTTTTCGCAAGAGCAGCAACGTTATCGCGAAACTTCCTTTAGTTTTCGGCGCTGGGCTGCTGGTGGTAATCACCCTGGTCGGCGCCAACATCACTCCGTACACCCACAGGGTAGGCGTGGCACTCGATCAGCCGGCGCCGTTCAGCCACAAGCACCACGTGCAGGAGTTGGGGATTGATTGCCGCTACTGCCACACGGGCGTCGAGAAGTCGAGTTTCGCGGGGATACCGGCCACGGAGACGTGCTTGACCTGCCACTCGCAGATCTGGACGAACAGCCCGCTGCTGGCGCCCATCAGGGACAGCTTCACGTCCGACACTCCTCTCAGGTGGAACAGGGTCAACAACGTGCCCGATTTCGTCTACTTCGACCACAGCATTCATATTGCGAAAGGCGTCTCCTGTTACACCTGTCACGGACGTGTGGATGAGATGAACCTGACCTTCAAATCGCTGGCGTTTGAGATGTCCTGGTGCGTCAACTGCCACCGCAACCCTGAGGAGTTCGTGCGGCCGACGGATGAGATCTTCAATCCGGAGTACGAGCCGAAGGAGGAGCAAGCCCGCGTGGGACGGGCGCTTGTGAAGGAGTACGACATCCGGACGGAACAGCTGGCGGACTGCTGGGTGTGCCACCGATGACGCGCCGGCATCCGGGCGAGAAGCGGCATGGGTCGCGGAAGCAGCCTCCGTCCGGCGCCCCCGGGACTTTGGGAGGTCGGACATAAGTGTCTGAGCAGAAGGACCGGGTCGAACAGCCGTTCCTGATTCGCAGGGCCGAACTCATTGCTGATAATGGAGGCCGGAACGGTCGCTCCAAGCCCCTGGATTTAGCGGCGGTTAGGAAGCGCCTGGAACAGCGTGGCGCAAAAGAGGCTTGGCGCAGCATCGAGGAGATAGCCGACACTAAGGAGTTCCAAGAGTTCATTGAGAGGGAGTTCCCGCGCCATGCGGCCCCTTGGGCGGCGGCTCTGGACCGGCGCCAGTTTCTGAAGTTGATGGCGGCATCCCTCGCGCTGGCCGGGCTCACCGCCTGTCGCCAGCGGCCGATCGAAAAGATCGTGCCGTATGTGAATGCGCCCGAGGAGATCATCCCCGGCATACCGCTCTATTATGCGAGCGCCTTGACCCTGGGGGGATTCGCCACCGGCGTGCTCGTTGAAAGCCACACGGGACGGCCCACAAAGATTGAAGGAAACCCGGAACACCCGGCCAGCCTCGGCTCGACCGACGCATTTCTGCAAGCGATGATCCTGGGCCTGTACGATCCGGACCGTTCGCAGGAGGTTCTCAATAACGGCCAGCCGGGCACGTGGGACGGTTTCCTATCCGAGGTGCGGACCGAACTGGCGCGGCAGAAAGCGCTGGGCGGACCCGCTCTTCGCGTCTTGACCGAGACCGTGACCTCGCCCACCCTGGCCGCGCAACTTAGGTCGTTGCTGGCCGAGTTCCCGTCCGCGAAGTGGCATCAGTACGAACCGGTCAATCGCGATAACGTCCGTGCCGGCGCGCGGCTCGCTTTCGGCGAAGACGCCGAGCCCATCTATCGCTTCGATAGGGCGGACGTGGTTCTGTCGCTCGACGCCGATTTCCTCAGCGTCGGGCCCGGAAGGGTGCGTTATACGCGCGATTTCTCAGACCGGCGGCGCGTGCGGGCGGACAAGAAGGAGATGAATCGCCTCTATGCTGTCGAGAGCACGCCGACGGTAACCGGCGGTATGGCCGACCACCGTCTGCCGATCCAGGCTCGAGATGTAGAACTGTTTGCGCGAGCCCTGGCCGCGAGGCTCGACCTGTTGACCGTGGACGATGGCTCGGCATTCGAGGACGCGCATCGAAACTGGCTTGACGCCATGGCGCGCGACCTACTGCAGCAGCGGGGCTCCAGCCTCGTCGTTGCCGGGGACCACCAGCCGCCCGTGGTTCACGCTCTGGCGCACGCCATCAATGACGCGCTCGGCAATGTCGGCAGGACCGTGGTTTACTTGAATCCGGTCGAAGCGAACCCGCAGAGCCAGACGGAATCGCTGCGCGAACTTGTGCGCGACATGCGCGCAGAAAAGGTTGATACGCTGCTGATTCTGGGAGGGAACCCGGTTTTCAACTCGCCCGCGGACCTGGAGTTCGGCAAGGCCATCAAGAGCGTGAACTTCGCCGTTCACCTTAGCTTGTACGACGATGAGACGTCGGCGCTCTGCCGGTGGCACATCCCGATGGCGCATGAACTTGAGGCCTGGGGTGATGCGCGGGCCTACGACGGCACCGTCTCAATCATCCAGCCGCTCATCGAGCCGCTTTTGGGCGGCAAGTCCGCGCATGAATTGTTGGCGGCGGTGCAGGGACAGCCCGATGACGGGCTGGAGATCGTTCGTGAGCACTGGCGGACGAGGACTGGCGACACGGACCAAAGCGAAACGACCTCGGAGGAGCCGCGACAGGATTTTGACAAGACATGGCGTAAGTGGCTGCACGACGGACTGATTCCCGACACGGCGGAAGGGGCTATACAGGTTTCGCTGCGGCCGGATTGGGCGACCGCAATCGGCGCGCCGCCCGCGAGCGCCGGCGGCCTGGAAGTTGTATTCAAGCCCGACGCGGGCTCCTGGGACGGCCGGTTCGCAAACAACGCCTGGCTGCAAGAACTCCCAAAGCCGCTGACCAGCCTGACTTGGGACAATGTAGCGGCGCTCAGCCCCCAGACCGCGCAGGACCTGCATCTTGTGCCGGAAACCGGATCCGGCCAGGGGACGACCGCCCCGCTGATAGATCTGCACGTGGGCGGACGGACGCTGAAGAACGTCCCTGTGTGGATCATGCCGGGCCACGCAGACAACTGCTTGACGGTGACGCTCGGCTGCGGCCGGACGCGCGCGGGCCGCGTCGGTAACGGAGTCGGCTTCAATGCCTATGCCATTCGCACGGCGGATGCTCCCTGGTTCGAGTCAGGGGTGGAAGTGAAGGCAACCGGCGGCCGTTATCATCTGGCGACCACACAGCACCATTACTACATGGAGGGACGGGACCTGGCGCAAGAGGCACTCATCGAAGAGTTCCGCGAGAACCCGAACGGTGAACATGACGGGGGCGATGAAGCAGGCCATGACATCTCGATGTACCCCAAGCGTGAATACACGGGCAACGCCTGGGCGATGGTGATCGACACAAACGTTTGCACAGGGTGCAACGCTTGCGTCACCGCATGCCAGGCAGAGAACAACATCCCGACAGTCGGCAAGAAGGAGGTCCAGCTGGGCCGCGAGATGCACTGGATCCGCATTGATCGCTACTACCGGGGCGGCTTAGACAACCCTAACGTGCACCACTTGCCGGTGCTGTGTATGCATTGCGAGAAGGCCCCTTGCGAAGTCGTCTGCCCGGTCGCGGCGACCGTACACGGAGCGGCGGGCCTGAATGAGATGG
>JADFGT010000044.1 GCA_022567555.1 Armatimonadota bacterium
TCCGGACACCGGCCGCCGGCCAAGATCACGGCGTCCATTCGGGGCCCTCCATCCGAGTTAGCGTGTGGCCGACGTGGGTCCATGCGCACTCCAGTTTAAGAGTCTCGGCTGCCAGCCCGGCCTGGGCGTCTTGAGAGAAAAGACCAAAGACAGCTGAGCCGCTCCCGCACAGTTGTGCGCACTCGGCGCCCAAAGCGCCGAGGCGTTCGATCAGGCGTGCGCTTTCCAGCGGCGCAACGGCGTCGAAGTCGTTGTGCGCGGCTGACTCGTCATCCGGAAAGTCCAGGAATGGCCGCTCAGGCAGGACGTCGAGCCCAGCGTATGCGTCGCCGGTTCGGACGCCCGTTGCCGGTTTCGCTATCACGATCGGCCGGCTTGACGGCGCGGGGATCGCCTCGACCCGGTCTCCCCGGCCTGTGCCTCGGGCGCGCGCGGTTCGGAGCAGGAAGAACGGGACGTCCGCGCCGCACGCTGCGGCGATCGTCAACAGGTCGCGCTCGGCGCAGACGTTATCCAGTAGGCGGTTTGCGCCATAGAGGACTGCTGCTGCGTCGGAACTCCCGCCTCCCAGCCCCGCCTGCAGTGGGATGCGCTTCTGAATGTGTATGCGAACGTGCGGCGGCTCGACGGTCTCTGCAAGAAGGCGGAGGGCCTTCCAGGCCAGATTCGCTTCTCCGGAGAGTCCGGGCTGCGAGCAGCAGATTTCCAGACGGTCCGACGGCCGGAACTCAACATCGTCGCAGAGGCTTATCGCCTGGTAAACCGTGCGCAAGTCGTGATGTCCGTCATCGCGGCGTGGGCCGACGGCGAGGAACGTGTTTATCTTCGCGTGAGCCGCCAGACGGAAAGACCTCAAAACGTCACTCCGGAGAACCAGGCGAGCAGGACGAGGGCGACGGCTGCCAAGAGACTTAGCCCGGGCCAGACGTGCCTCCGGCAGATAAGTTCTACGCCCGCGACCGCTGCCGCCGCCAGAGCCGTGTAGAAGGTGGTTATCAGCGCGTCTGCCTTCAGCGTTCCCACGAAGCCCTCGGGCCAGGGGAAGTACGACCCAAGGGCGAGGAGGACAAATAGGGCAAGGCCCGCCCCCACGCACATCCGCGTCACCCGGCCTAACGGGTGCCGTTCCTCTGTTTCTTCAGCCATTTCGCAGCACCGTCTGTATCAGGAGAAAGGCGTTCACCAACATTACGGCGGCGAAAACGCGGCGCAGCAACAGGCCGGGGACGAACCGGCTGACGCGGGCGCCGACCTGCGCGCCGACAAGGATTCCGAGCGCCGCCGGCACCGCTATGTTCGCGTCCATCTGTCCTGCCCGCGCATAGATGAGCGCGCTGGCCGCCGCCGTGAGCCCGATGAGGTAGGTGCTCGTGGCTGCCGCGACCCTCGGCGGCCTCGCCAGCAGCAGTGATAGGACGGGCACAAAGATAAGCCCGCCCCCGACGCCCAGAAGTGAACTGAGCAGTCCGGCGCCGAGGCACGCCCCCCCCGCCGCCATCCAACGGCCTCGGTTCGCGCCGCGGGCGCTCGGAAGCGCCTTCGCCCGCAATAGACGCCAGGCGACAAACAGGAGCAGGGCCGCGAACAGCACCTTGACCACGGTTGCGTCGAGACGGCTGCCGATTAGCGCACCGGCGACCGCGCCTACAATCGTCGGAAGTTGGAGATAACCGGCGTACACAAGGTCGGTGACGCCCTCCCGCAAGTAGACCAGACTGCCGGCGAGGCTCGTTACGCATACGGCTACCAGGCTGGCGAAGCGGGCCGCCTCGGTCTCGACGCTGAAAACGGCGATGAGGAGCGGCACAAGGATAATGCCGCCACCCAATCCCAGCATTGCCCCGAACGCCCCGGCGAGAACCGAAACGGCGGCAATGCCCCACAGAATCGGCACAGTTATTTCGGCGACAGGCATAGCGAGTTACGACTGGCGACTGACGACTGACGACTCAACACCGGCATTAGCGGCCGGTCGCAAGTCGCCGGTCGTCAGTCGAACTTGCGAATCTGTTCGTCAAACATGGCCCGGAGTTCGGCGGCCTTCTTATCGTAGGCGTTTGCGTCCTTCCACGTATCCCTCGGGTTCAGCACTTGGGGCGGAACGCCGGGACAAGTCTGTGGGACGGAGAAACCGAACACCGGATCGGGCCGAAACTCGACGCGGTCCAGGTCCCCATTCAGGGCCGCCTTCACCATGGCCCGCGTGTGGGGCAAGTCCATTCGCTCGCCAACGCCGTACGGACCTCCGCTCCAGCCGGTGTTCACAAGCCAGACCCTGGCTCCGTGCCGCCTCATCTTCTCGCCCAGCATCTTGGCATAGACTTTCGGCGGCAACGGCAGGAACGGCGAGCCGAAGCAAGCGCTGAACGTCGCCGACGGCTCCGTGACGCCGGCCTCTGTCCCGGCCACCTTCGCCGTATAGCCCAGCAAGAACTGGTTCATCGCCTGCCGTTCGTCCAACAGGCTGATCGGCGGCAGCACTCCGAACGCGTCAGCCGTTAGGAACAGGACGTTTTTAGGGTGACCCGCGATGCTGGGGATGACGGCGCTTTCTATGAATTCAACCGGGTAGGTGCACCGGGTGTTTTCCGTGATCGAACCGTCGTCGTAGTCAGGCACGCGATTGTCGTCAACTATCACGTTTTCGAGCACAGACCCGAATCGAATGGCGTTCCAGATCTGCGGCTCATTCTCCTTGGACAGTCTGATGCACTTGGCGTAGCACCCGCCTTCGAAGTTGAACACGCCGGCATCGGTCCATCCGTGCTCGTCGTCACCTACCAGGCTGCGGTCCGGGTCGGCGCTCAGAGTTGTTTTACCGGTTCCGCTGAGCCCGAAAAACAGCGCCGTATCGCCCTTCTCTCCTACGTTGGCTGAGCAGTGCATACTCAGAATGCCCTTTAACGGCAGCAAGTAGTTAAGGATCGTGAATATTGATTTCTTCATCTCGCCGGCGTAGGCCGTTCCTCCGATCATCACGAGGCGCTGCGCAAAGTTGAGCAGGATGAACGCCTCGCTCTGCGTGCCGTCAACTTCAGGGTTTGCGAGGTAATCGCAGACGTCAATGACCGTCCACTGCGGGTCGAAAGTCTTCAGTTCATCCGGCGAAGGCCGGATGAGGAGCGTCTTCGCGAACATCGCATGCCACGCCTTCTGAACGATGAAGCGTGCGCTGATGCGGTGCCGAGGGTCGGCACCGCCGAAAGCGTCCACAACGTAAAGTTCCCGCCCTCGGATGAAGTCGTTCACCTTTGCCTTCATCGCGTCGAACCGGACGGGATCGAATTCCTGATTGCCTTCCCACCAGATGTCCTTCTCGGTGGAGGGCTCGCGGACGACATGCTTGTCGCGGGGGGTCCGGCCTGTGTACTTTCCGGTGCGCGTCACGAATGCGCCGTTCGAAGCGAGTTCGCCTTCGCCCTTCCGGAGGGCGTGTTCTACGAGGGCTGGGATGCTGAGGTTTGTATGGACAGCCTCGGCGGCCGTCAAGTCGAAGTGGTCCGATTTAGGTTCAATTGACACAGCCAATCGGTATTCTCCTTTTTTCGCGCGGCTTCACGTGCCTCCGCGAGTGTCTTTTCGGCGCGTGGAAGGCCGCACATAAGTGCCGCGTCTGCGGCGGTGTTTCGGTAGGGCGATTCTACCTGGTCGGACCGAGGATAGCGCGCGGCGTTACGCGACCTCTCTGACCGCCCCGGCAATCGCTTGCAGGTTCGCGTCCGGAACGGCGGCCGGATCGTATGTGCAACCCGGCGATATGATGATCGGGCGGCCCCCGGCGTCTCTCAGCGCGTCGCGCACCTGCTCGGCGCACTCGTCCGGCGTTCCGTTCGGCAAGGTGTTCAGGTTGTCCAGGCCGCCGCAGATGGCGGGCTTCGCCCGATGAACGACTTCCGAAATGCGCGGACCTGCGTACTTATCAGCCCAGTTGATTGCGTGCACCGGATACTCGGCGAAGCGGTCGAAGTCGAGCGGCTTTCCGCACACATGCAGGATGTTCAAGCGGCCGCGGGAGGCGCCTTGGAGTATCTCGAGGTCCGTCGCCTGTACGAGTTCGCGGTACGCACCGGTTCCATTCTGAGGAACGTCCACCCAATCGTCGCGCACCGAAAGGAACACGCCGTCTGCTCCGGCCTGTATGGCGCCGGCGGCGAACCGAGCCAGCGCTCTCCCGATTCTCTGCAACGCGTCCGCCACGACGGCTCGGTCCTCCCGAAGCATTTCGGTGATCACTTGGTCTCGTTCGTCGAAGACACCCAGACTCGGCGGACGGTGCGTGTCTGATCGGGGGGCGCACAGGCGTCTGAGAGTCGTCCAAGCGTTGAACAGGGTGACGGTCGTGAGCACGTCGCCCTGGAGGCGTTCCGCGACGGACCGGATCACCTCATATTCCGCTTCGAACTCCGGTTCCGTACCGTCCAGTTCGGGCAGATCGGCGAGGTCGGCCGCCGACCGCGCCACCCAGCCCTTTTCGGGTCGAGGGAAGCCGGTGTCGTTCATCACCTTCAGAAAATCGAGGTCCCAAGTGCCGAGGTGCCGTAGGTGCGCGTCCACGGCCGGTTGGCCTCGAAACTGAGCGGGCGTGAAGTGATGCCAGAAACTGAGGGGGGGCCGGTCCGGGCGTTCGCCGCGTAGAACCGCAAGTACTCGCTCCGTCTTCGTCATACGGAGATTGTACGCTCGGACCGCAACTTAGGGCAAGGAAGGCTCCTCAGACGGGACACCCGATGCGCCGCACGACCGGCTGCCAAGGCGCGAATGAGAAAGGCCGGCGCGGGCGGACGGCGAACCGCCCGAACCGCGCCAGATGGAAGGGATGCGGGATTAGGCCTTTCTTCTTTTTAGGAGGGCGAAGATGCCGAAGCCGAGAACCGCGATCGTCGCCGGCTCGGGGACCACGCCAATCGTGCCGGTGAACGTAGTGGCATCGTACCAGTCGGTGGCCCTCGGCGCGATCACGAAGTCAATGGTGTCGCCGGTGCTGACGATTGCGCTGACCGAGTAGTTAACGCCAATGTTATCGCCCGGGCCAAGGGCTTTGGACCAGACCTCAACGCCGTCCACAAGAACCAGGCCCATGGTTCCGTCACCGCCGCCGGTGTTCTCCTTCGCCAATGTGCCGGCGATGTTTATCTCACCGTTTACTTCGCTGATCCATCGGCGCACCGACCAGTGTTCGGTGGGCGTTCGGCCTCCCCCGCTGACGGGCCCGTTCGGGTGGCCGCTCACGTCGCTCAACCGCGTCCAATACGTCCCATCCTCGACATACCAGCGACCGGAGAGGAACTGGGTCATTTCGATGAAGCCGGGCCCTGTCGCCGGAGCGACGTATCCGTAGTACCAGTTGGCCTGTCCCTGGACCGAGGAATACTCGGCCACCGAGTCAGCAATGATTTGCGCATTGGCCGCGCCGGCCGCCGCCGTCACGGCGACCAAGACACCGCATCTACCAAATCTTGTATTTCTCAACATAGTTCTCCTCTCGAGAAACTCGCACTATCAATGAATGCAACCGGCTGCTTGCCGGCGGCCGCCGATTCACTATGCTGACGTACAGTGTAATACAGCCGTTCGCGTGTGGGGTCCGCAGGCGGCCGTAAACCGTGGTTTCCCGTAACAATACGTGTTGAAACCTGGCAACAATAACGGGTGTTAGCCGAGAATCACCGTCGCCCGTGCACGTTCGGAGTGCGCGGACCGAGGTCTATCCGTGGCGCTGCATGAACTCCTTCATGAATCCAGCCAGCGCCGTCGCGCCCTCTTCCGGAAACGCGTTATACATGGAGGCGCGGATTCCGCCGACCGACCGATGGCCCTTCAGCGTCTGCATCCCCTGTTTCTCGGCCTCTTCTAAGAAGGTCTTCTCCAACTCTTCGCCTTGCAGGCGGAACGCTACGTTCATGCGGCTGCGGTTCTCGACGACGGCGTGCCCTGTGTAGAACCCGCCGCTGTTGTCAATCAGTTCATATAGATAGTTCGCTTTTCGCTCGTTGATCGGCTCTATCCATTCGATGCCGCCGTTTTTCATCAGCCACTTATAATAGAGGCCGCACATATATATTGAGAAGCAAGGCGGCGTGTTATGGATGGAATTGGCCTTTTGCGCGTCGCTCCAACTGAGCATTTGAGGCAGTTCCTGCCCTCTTGCCACGTGCAGCGCTCGTGGACTGATGAGCACGGTCGCAACGCCGGCCGGTCCCTGGTTCTTCTGCGCGCCTGCGAAGATAACGTCATATCTGCTTAGGTCAAACTTCCGGCTGAGTATGTTGCTGCTTGCGTCGCAGACCACGAGCGCATCGCTCTCGAAATCAGGGTCGCGCAAGTAGTCAACGCCCCCGACCGTTTCATTGCTCGTGAAATAGATGTATGAAGGGTCCTCGCTGAATTGCGGATCGTCATTCTTCGGTGCCCGGTCGAAACCGGTTTCCTCGCTGCTATAGGCGATGTGCAGCGGTCCAAGTTTCTTCGCGTCCTTGATTGACTTGTGGCCCCAAAACCCGGTGTCAAGGTAGTCGGGAATCTTCTCCTCCTTCTTCAAGTTCAGTGGGACCAGTGCGTTCTGCAGGCTGGCCCCCCCTTGAAGAAACAGCACCGCCCAGTCGTCGGGCGCTTCCATCAGTTTCCGGAGGTTGTCCACCGACTCTTCATGAATCTCGTTGTATTCCGAGGCGCGATGGCTCATCTCCATCACGCTTTTGCCCTTCCCTTTATAGTTGAGAAGGTCATCGCGCGCCTCTTCCAAGACCTCGACGGGGAGGGTTCCCGGGCCGGCAGAGAAGTTGAAGACGCGGTCGTACGGCAAGCCGGTTTTGGCGGATTCTTGCGTGGGCATCATGACGCTTTGAGCATACACGATTTCGCCCCGCAGATTGAGCGGGCGAGTCTCCGTACGGCCGGCTAATCTGTCCACGCCGCCGATTCGACACCCTCGTTCTTCGCTGCGGCCTCAAGCGCCCCGGTCCGGCCGCCGAACAGCGCAATGCCGAGGCACATCAGCGGGTGGGTGCGCCCGCGCTCCCACCCGATGGCGCTCCCAGCAGAGGGGTGCGGCCGGTTTCTGGGAGGATTTCGGCCGCCTGCCGAGGGGGTTCCGGCCCGAAGACGCTCTATAAGTTTTCCGGCATTCAGATTGAGGGCGGAGTAGGCGGCCGTGGAATGGACGCGTTCCGGTCGGGTAGAACCGATCGGAGGAAGAACGATATGCCGAAGTTGACAGAGAACGAACTGCGCGAAGCGCTCTCGCAGTTGGACGGCTGGTCGGTTGAGGGCGGACAGATAACCAAGACCTATGAGTTCGATTCTTACGCGCTCGGGCTTCTGTTCGCGTCTGGGTGCGGCCATCTTGCGGAACAGCGCGACCATCACCCGGACCTGCTCATAACGTGGCGCAGGGTGAAGGTGTCGCTTGCGACTCACAGTGAGGGCGGGATCACGGAGAAGGACGTCGGTCTGGCCGATGCGTATGGCCGTCTGGCCGACGGTCTCAGGTAGCGGCGACCCGTTGAATGGCGCGCAACTCGACGGTCTCAGGTAGCGGCGACCCGTTGAATGGCGCGGCAATTCGACGACCCCAGGTAGCGGCGACCCGTCAAACAGCACGGCAATTCGACCGCGTCAACAGAGGGTCGCCCCAGTTGCCGCGAGTCGTAGGCGCAATCTCGGACAATGCGGTAGCGCGGATAGTGGATACACGGCCCTTGAGAAGACGAGCGCGCAACCAAACGTTCCCCCCGTCGGCCCCACAGTGCGCCATAATGGGCGGCGGCTTGGGGCACGGCCCCGGGCCGATCTCACGCAGGGGGGACAATGGCCCAAGACATCCGCCGAATCATCGCCACCGACTGCGGCTCGACAACAACCAAAGCGATCCTCATCGAAAAGAACGAGGAAGGTGAATACCGCCTGGTCGCGCGCGGCGAGGCGCCCACCACCGTCGAGAGGCCGTTTGAAGACGTGACCGTCGGTGTGCTCAACTCCGTGCGCGAACTGGAGGAGATAACAGAAGCGAAACTGCAAGCGAAGCGGACCCTATTGAAAGATGGCCGCGTGTGGCGGCTCCTCAAGGATGGCCAAATCGTGGACCGGCGCAACGACCCACATGAGGCGTCCGACCTTTACTTGAGCACATCGTCGGCCGGCGGGGGCCTGCAGATGATGGTGGCCGGAGTGGTCAAGGCGATGAGCGCCGAAAGCGCCGAGCGCGCCGCGCTGGGCGCTGGCGCAATACTAATGGACACGTTGGCCGTGGATGACGGACGAAAGGAGTATCAGAAAGTTGACCTGCTGCGCCAGCTTCGCCCGGATATCATCCTCATGTCGGGCGGCACCGACGGCGGCACCGTAGACCACCTCGTTCAGATTGCGGAGATTGTGAAGCGCGCCGACCCTAAGCCGCGTTTCGGTGACATGCAACTGCCGGTCATCTATGCCGGAAACAAAGAAGCGCGCGACGATGTGAAAGCAGAAATCGGTGGAAACATCGACCTTCAGATCGTTGACAATATTAGACCGACGCTCGACCGCGAGAACTTGATGCCCGCCCGAGAGGCGATCCACGAACTGTTCCTCGAACACGTGATGCAGCAGGCGCCGGGATACGGCAAACTTCTGGAGTGGGTGAGCGAAGAGATAATGGCCACGCCTAACGCCGTGGGACGGCTGATGGAGAGTTACGCCAAGAGCCGCAAGATCAACTTGTTGGGCGTGGACATAGGCGGAGCGACGACGGACACGTTCTCCGTATTTTCCGGCGTATACAATCGCACGGTTTCCGCAAACTTGGGGCTCAGTTATTCGATTTGCAACGTGCTGAAGGAGACCGGCGTGAACAACATCAAGCGGTGGCTGCCCTTCGATATCGAAAGTTTCGAACTGCGCAATCGTCTGCGCAACAAAATGATTCGCCCCACGACCATTCCGCAGACCTATGAAGACCTGCTAATCGAGCACGGAGTTGCGCGCGAGGCGCTGAGACTGGCTCTGGCTCACCATAAGACCCTCGCGCGTGGCCTTAAGGGCGTCCAGATTCAGCGAACCGTGGGTGAGGCACTCGTGCAGGAAGCGAGCGGACAAACACTCGTGAAGTTGATGGACCTGGACATGATCATTGGTTCGGGGGGGGTCTTGAGCCACGCGCCCGATCGCAAGCAGTGCGCCCTTATGTTGATCGACGCCTATCAGCCGGAGGGCGTAACAATGCTGACGGTTGACTCCATATTTATGATGCCGCACTTGGGCGTGCTTTCCGAGCATCACCCGGACGCTGCCGATGAGGTCTTCGAGCGCGACTGCCTCATTCGCATCGGGACGTGCGTCGCGCCCACCGGCTTAGGCAAGCCCGGCGAACCGTGCCTGAAGATAACCGGCGACGGAATCAATGAGGAGATCCCGTTCGGTGAAATCCGTTTGATCCCGTCGGAATTGGGGGAAGTGCGCGAAGTGACTCTTGAGCCGTCGCGGGGATTCGATGTCGGCGCGGGGAAGAGCCGCCGCCGGACCGCCAAGGTCGAGGGCGGCGTCGCAGGCGTAATCATAGATTGCCGCGGCCGCCCGTTCGAACTTCCCGATGACGACGCGGCGCGCGTCGTGCACCTGAAAGACACGCTTGAGTCTTTCGGCCTTCCGTTGCCGTAGGCCCGATTCGCGCTCGGAAACCCGTCGTCGCAGGTGCACAGGTGCAGTTGATGAGGGCGGCGTGGGACGTAGGGCCCAGCGAGAGACTATATGCCACCGCGCACCCTATCTTGCCTACGGGCCGGCTGAGGGCGCCGGAAACCGCGCTATGGGCTCCCGCCCAGAATACGCCTCATCTCCTCTTGATCAAACGCGCGCATCGTCTGCGTGCGCACGTTGCCCCTCGCCGCGAGGTCCATAATCAGCGTGCCGCAGGCGTCTTCGTCGGGCGCGGTCACGATCGCGATCACGTCAAACTGCCCGAGCGTCCAATAGATCGCCTTTACCTCCACACCAACTTTGGCGGCTGCCTCTCTGAACTCACCGGCGCGATCCGGCGATGCTTTGATGTGCCGTACTCCCTGATCGGTGAACTTGCCGAGAAGAATGTACGTCGGCATTTTCTCTATCCCTCCTTATGGTGCTGGTCCGGTTCATTGCGTTGCCGCTCCTCGTGTAGATGCGACACATTGGATTCCTCGCAGGTTTGCAGGACGCATCATTGGGCCGCCCAGGACGCCCCTACACATCACGATGACTCGTCTCCCGTATCGGTTCCTCAGGCATAAGATTCGACCTCTACCGGCCGACCCCTCCTGTTGTGGATGGGCTGGTTCTATTCCTCCATTTCCACGCCGAGGCCGTTCGCGATGCGGTTTGAGTACGCGTAATATGACGCGACCTCCACTATCGCCAGGATGTCGGAATCGGCGAATCCAGCGTCCCGCAGAGACGCCGCGTCCGATTCCGTTATCTGCGCCGGAGTCCGCGTCAGTCTGTCAACGTAGCGGAGCATCGCACGGCGGCGCGGCTCGAGGCCGGCCGTGGCGTAGTCTGCCTCTATGCGTGCGGCCAATTTGTCGTCCTCCAGCAAACGGCGCAGACCGCGCCCGTGGTGGATAACTCAGTACTCGCATCCATTTATCCCGCTCACAACCGAGGCTATCATCTCCCTCTCGACTCTCGGCAATTTCGTTGTGCCCTCCATCGCGGCGCGGTAAAGAGCGAGGTGAGCGCTCAGGCCCGCCGGGTGCAGCGAGTGGACCTTCAGGATGTTGTCCACTCGGCCGGTAGCGGGATCGGCGCTCTGTTCGTACAGTTCCGCAAGTTCCACTTTCGCAGTGCCTTCGCCGATTGTCTCGATCCATGCCATAGCGTCCTCCATTTTAGCCCGGTTCTGATCTATTGACACCTTCAGCAGCGTGATAATCATACAAGGTTCTATGAATTGGATCAGACCGGGCATGGAAGAAGAGATAAAAGGCTCGAATAAGGCCGACTGGGAGGGCAATTTACTGAAGATGTCCGGCACCTCAGAAATGATTGGCATGACCATGACTGAGGTCTCCTGCACTGAGTGGGACTTCAAATAGAAGAAGTATGTCTCGTGGACGTTTACTGACTTCGCGGCCATGCCCAGCATCGAGAGGAGAACGCTTAACGGTGACACGATTGTTTTCGTCAGGGAGCCATGGGTGGCCGGAAAGGAGGCCTTTGACGCCTCTGTGCGCTAACGGCAGGCCATGTGATAGTCCGATTGGAGAGGGCCTCGCGCGCTCAGACGAGGTGGAACTCGGGCATCGCGAAGATTAGCTTGATGAGCGGGTGTAGAGCGGTGTTTCCATTCTCTTGGTCCATCACGCCCGCCACTCCTCCGCCCGAAACGAGCCCCCGCACAAAGGTCTCCACTTGCCCATCGGCGGCATCCACGTCGAAGCGCTCGAGGACTACGTCCACAACATCCCGGGACGTGAGCCGCTTGCCCTGCTTCAGCATGTCCGACCGGACGGCGTTCGCCAAACTCTGCCCGGGGCTGGGGCCAGCGACGAGGTCGGCAAAACGAATTCGCTCCAGCATGTTGTTGGTGGAGATCCACCCTTGGCCCCACGTCCACCCTGCGACGTCCGGAGGATAGAGAAGAAGCATGCCCTGATTGTTCATGGCGTTTAGAAGGGCGCCTGCGATCCCGATGATGGATTGGGGTATCGGTGTAGTTTCGGTCGCGTTCGTATCGCGTTCCTCCAGCAGTTGCTCCGAGATTTCGAGTTGTCGGATGAATGCGATGGTAAGGTCCACAGGGCTCTTGATGAGTGCGCGGGCGCACCTGTCACTCCAAAACTCATCCGAGTTCAATATGGAAAGGAGCACGGACTTAATATCTCCCTTGCTGTCCGTAAAGACGCGCGTCAACCGGTCACTGATCACTCTTTCGGGATTCGGATAGGCATAATACTCCCAAAGTTTGGTGGTGATATACCGCGCAGTTTCTGGACGTCCAGCCAGAAAGTACAATACGCCCTCCGTGTCGAAGGTGTCTGCCTTTCCGAGAATCGTCTTTTGCGTCTCGTCGTGCAAGCCTCTGCTGAATGCGGCTGTGATGAGCCGAGGCCCGTTAGTTATCGAATTAACGATTTGCCGGCGCGTGGATTCGGCGTCGCCCTGCCTGAAGACGGTTCGCAGACTCCACCCGGTAAGGGCGCGCGCCGTTTCCTGAACGTCCTTTTCCGTGTAGTTGCCGATGCCGATCGTAAATAGTTCAAGCAACTCACGGCCGTAGTTTTCGTTCGGATTCCCCTTGATATTGGTTTCGCTGTCAAGCCAGCGCATCATCGCCGGGTCCTTCGTGATGGCACCGAGCAGATCGCGGAAAGCGCCGCCCGCATGCTTCGTGAGCGTTTCCAGGTAGTATAGCATCAGCACGCCGGATTCGACCTTTTGCGCGCTCACGGCGAAGTGGTCGTGCCAAAAGATCGTGAGTTTGTCGAGCGACGGCCGGTCGGTGTGGATAAGCCTCATTACCCACCATCCGGCCAGGCGGTTGGCATTCAGTTGGACCTGGCCGTCCTCTTGGAAGAAAAACTCCCACGGGCTGACCGGAAACCGAGACTCCGGCTTCTCGAAGTCGAGGACGTCATCAATGGCCCGGTTGAGGCCGATCTTCTCGTACGCGTCCACCTCGGACGGGGCGGCGCCGAGGCCGAACCGCCGAAGCAGGTGAACGATCTTGTCTCGCTCCGTCATCTATGCCCTCAAAGCCATGTTACTGCAAACCGGCGACAGACGACAGACGATAGACGAGGGACTCTCAGATTGCCGCTCCCTTTCCGTTGGGCCGGCCGCGATACGAAAGCGGCACTGAAGTGCCGCACTCCACGGCGCTTCAGTCGTCACACTGCAACGGTTCCGGTGAAAAGGCGGCGACAGCGAATCACGGCTCGCGCCGGGGGACTGGGGCAGTCAGGACGATGGAGGCAGAGAGGCGGATTTCGCCCCCCCCGATCGTTATTTCCTTTACATTCGTCTCCACGGGCCAGCCGCTCAGGTCAATAAGCGGGTTCAGTTTGTCCAGGTGTTCTTTGACCAGCGCGGCGGGCGCCTTCGCGCCGGCCATCTCCACGCGTTTAGGTACAAAGTTGAGCCGCGCGTCCGAAAACTCCAGCGTCCCTAGAGCGCCGACCTCTACGGGCAGGATCATTCGCATAACGCCGACGACCCTTATCTGCCCGTCCTCCGCGGTCACGCGGAAATTCGACAGCCCCCCCGGATTCTTCTCGTTCAGATAGTTCTGCAGGTCGTTAGCCGTGGCGACGACCTCAACGTTCATACGGCTGCCTTCCGGGAACGCGAACGGCGAGAACTGCATGGTCGTCTGCGGCAGGCTGACCTTGACGTGGTGTAGGCGCAAACCATTGGGCAGCACCAGGCCGTGCGACTCGATGTCGAGTTCCGTGGCTCTGACGGTCTGATCCATCCGTTATTCGCCCGCGCCGGCGGCTTCGCGGAGCAATCGCCCAAGCCTTTCCTGCGCGTCGCCAAAGGCCGCCCAGTCGCCGCTCCGCGCCGCCTGCTGCATTTGTTCGAACGCCCGCAGAGCCTCCCGCGCCTCCGCACCGGTCAGCACTCCCTCCACGGGACCGGCCGGCAGTTCCCCGCCCGGCTCCGTCCCCAGTCCTTCGGGCCGCCGTGCGGCAATCTCGGCGATCGTCGTGCCGGTCAGCATTTCGAGGGCCCTCGGGTAGGTATCGGCGAACACGATCTTGTCGCCGTAAGCAAGCAGCAC
Source organism: Armatimonadota bacterium (assembly GCA_022567555.1). GTDB lineage: Bacteria > Armatimonadota > Fimbriimonadia > Fimbriimonadales > ATM1 > JADFGT01. The sequence goes on from JADFGT010000044.1 coordinate 13,733, forward strand.
GAGTCTCAGTTCCGGCACGGGGCCGATCCCACTGATCTCAGACTCCAGAAAGAGCGGCTTCACATACATGATGCTGTTGCCGATGGGCACCACGAGCAGGTTGCCGTGCCTGATTCGGCTGCCGCCCTGGCCGAGGAGCGTCATCTTCTCGCTAAGTTGTTCGTCTTGCTGAAACTGCGCTTCCAAGTGCGCCGGGCCGTTTATTGTGACGGTACGGCTGAACTGATACAGAACGAGTTTTCCGTAATCCTCCGGGTCGCAATACGCGGCAAGCCATCCGATCATGTTGGGCCGTCCAACGGGGCTGAACGGGAGGATTAGCAGAAAGCCGTCTTTCTGCTCGTCGGGCAGGCGCATCTGCACGTAATAGGGCCTGATCGGCACGGCGGTTCCTTGCTGGCTTGACTGTTCGGATATTTGCCATGCCCGTTCACCCCGGAAAAACTCGAGCGGATCGGTGACGTGGTATCGAGTTTGTTGCAGGCTCTGGAGAGCGAACAGGTCTTCGGGATAACGGAAGTGCCTTCTTAGGGCTTCCCCGGCCTCAGATACGGGCGTGAGCAAATCTTGATAGATCTTATCGTATACCTTTAGGATGGGATCGTCCGCGTCGGTGATGTACGCCTTCCATTCGCCGGTATAGGCGTCAATCGTGAACTTGACGCTGTTTCGGATGTAGTTTATCCGGCTCCCTCTCATCTCGCTATAAGGGATCGCGTCGGTCACTGTATAACCGTCGAGAATCCAGATCAGGCGCCCGTTGACGATAGCGACGTATGGGTCGAGGTCCCACGTTATCCAGGGAAGGATGTGCCCGGCGCGGACGATCACGTTGCGACGCCAGAGGAGCCGGGTTTCATCGGTTATGTCTCCGCTAAAGAATATCTCCCGATCGCGGAAGTAGACACTGAAAAGGAACTTAGTCCAAATGGACCCTATAGGGATGCCGCCGTCGTGCGTCCAGCGGTACTCGGTCTCTCCGGCTGCTGTGTAGTCGAACTCTGGCAGGCGGGACCGAACAAGGACGTACCTGTCCTCCGGCGAGCGGGCGGTTCCCGCGTTGAGCCTTCCGCCGAAACCCGAAACCCGCGCGTCGCTGTAATAGATCCGCGGTTCTTCTATCACCATGTCGGGATGCCCCGTCGGTGGAACGTCCTTGAGCAGGTATGCGGGTCTGCCGGATGCATCCACTTCGTTAACTTTCACGGCCACGATGCCGTTGCCGTGCGTAAACTGCAGATGGAGGTTCTGCCAGTTGCGGCGGGTTGAGTCGAGACCTTCGACAGAGAGGTCGCGCACTCCGATCATGACCATGCGCTGCTTCCCGTCAATGATATAGCGGTCTACATCTATATCCTGGAAAGCGTAGTAGTCCCGGAGGGATTGAAGGCTGTCAACGTGCCCGCGCAGGATCTCGGGGTGCCAGAGCCGCATGTTGTCCAGTGTTGCTTCGGCTTCCAGCAGGGCCTCTTTCGAGGGCCTGATTTCGAACGAGGACTGGCGCACCGTGATGTTTTCCAGTCCATACGCCCAGCGCGTTGCTTTGATTGCGTGGACGATGTACGGCTCCTGCTTCCGAATTGCGTTCGGCTTGACGTCGATGGAATCGCGAATCGCCGGATAAATGAGCACTCCCACTATGAAGACCAAGGCGGATGCCGCGGCTCCTACAAGGATTCCGGCGTACGGTGACCAAAGGCGAGTATTTAGTAAGGCGGCGAGGGCGGCTATCCAGAGGACGACGCATGTGATGTTCTTGGCTCCCAGCGCTTGCAGTTCCGTAAAGCCCGCGCCGGTGAAGCGCTCGCCGATTTCGGTAAGCATGTCATAACGGCCGAACCATAGCGACAGCCCGACAAGAAGGAATCCCATGGCCGCCAGGAGCGAGAGGTGCGTGCGAACAGCCGGCACCGTGATAGGGAGGCGCGCAAGCGCTGCGAGGCTGCGTATGCCGAAGTATATTGCGGCTGCGACGACCGCGCATATAAACAGCAGGCCGAAGAGCCAGCCTATAATTGCCTGGATGAACGGCAGCCGGAAAACGTAAAACGAGTAGTCCATCTTGAAAATCGGGTCGGTCTGACCAAAATCAGCGCTGTTCATGAAGAGGAGGAGTTCGTTCCAATTCGCGGCGAGAGACAGGCCGAAGAAGAACCCGATGACCGGGCCGGCTATCAAGATGAGCCGGCCGGCGCTGCGCTGGCCCCAACTGAGAATGTTTTGCACGATCGCCTGCGCGCCGGTATCCGGCTCGCGCAGGAAAACCATCGTTGCCGAGAGCGCCCGGCGGGCATTGAATATCAGGATCGGGGTGGCGATGACAAAGCCGGCCAGAAACAGAAGAGCCCGGATTCGGATCTGTGTCCAATAGACGACCTCTGCGCCGGCGTCGTGTTTGTACCAGAGGTAGTTCGCAATGTAGCGAACGAACACGGAGCCGAAAGAAAGGACGAGCATGAATATGAGTAGAATCACTCCCCACTTGATCAGGCGTTTCTTCACCTCGGGGTCGAGCGGCTGCATCTGCATCGGTTGGCTCATGTTTCGTTCTCCAATCCTCGATCTGAGGTCCCTGCTGTCCGGCTTCCCGCCCTGTGTCGGCGCGTGACGTATGCTCGCACCGGTCTACGGGGCTTCCTCCCGGCGGTTTCAATATCGAAGTCCGTCGCAGTCTACCGGAGAAGGCTTGCACCGCGTTGCGGGCCGGAACGCCTGGGGAGGCGGAGCCGCACGGGGCGAACGCGGGTCTACGAACTCGCGCTGGTGTAATGCCTCAGGGCGAACCTGAAGAACCACCGGCTGAGGGCCAGGAAAAGGAGCGCCCAAAGGACGCCGTATAGCAGGAAGATCGGCGGCAGATTGCCCATCAACGCCTTCGACGGAACTGTCGCAATGAAGGCGAGCGGAACGAAATAGGTGAAGATGCGCTGCAGATTCGGGCCGAAGATTTCCAGCGGGTATCGCGCCAGAGTTACCACCGAGTCGCCGAGCACCCATAGGTTGTCCACGCGCACGAACCATACGCTCAATGTCATAAGGGACAACTTGAAGCAGTAGAATATGACGGTGGAACAGACGACGAGCAGCGCATAGGCGCCGGCATCGAACCCTGATGGGTGATAACCGCCCATCCTAACTCCGGTGAACACAAGCAGCACGCCCACGACCAACGTCCCGAGTTCGTCCAACTTGAATTTTCGTACGCTGACCAGAAACTGGGTGTCAATCGGTTTTATGATATCGTAGTCCAGCGTCCCGCGCCTCACTTTCTCCGGGATCTCCAGCAGGTTGTCGCCGAAGAACGCGTAGATTGTCGCCGACATCAGGAAACAAGTGGCCATGAGGATGTATGCGTCCCCCTTGTCCCAGCCGGCTACCGAGTCTGTGTTTAGGTAAATGACGTGCAAAATGAGAAGGAAGTAGAGCATCCACACGATGTTGCGAATGACCTTCGCCCAGAAGTTGGCGCGGAATTGCAGGTCCCGCTGAAAACTGGACGCAAAGAACCTGCGATAAACTCGCCACAGGCGCCGCATGAAACGTAGTTTACCGGCTTGTTGACCGAGTGTGACGACCGGCGACCGGCGACTGGCGACTGGCTAAGCAAACCCGCCCTGCGCGCCGCCCGCGGGAGGGGACAGGGGAGGCGTTTAGGCCTCAGGCTGCCGGAAATGTGAGGTCCGCGGGCGGGGGCGCTTCCAGCAGGAGCTCCAGGCCCGTGACCGGGTGCTTAAACTCGAGCCTCGCAGAATGCAGCGCGGGGTGCTCAAGGCCGGGGTGCGCAACCCCGTAAACCGGATCGCCCAAAACGGGCAGGCCGACGGACGCAAGATGGACGCGCACCTGGTGCGTTCGCCCCGTTTCCAATTCGCATTCCAACTCCGACACGGCCACTGCCCGCGCGCCCGTGCCTTTTTCGCGCCAAGACCCAATGAGCCGGCACCGGGTCACAGCCTCGCGGGCGTCGGATGCTGCCTTCGAAACCACCGCGCGCTTCTTGCGGTGCTTCGGGTGCCGGCCCAGGAAGCACCGAATGACAAACTGCTCCTGCTCAGGCCGTCCGCGAACCCAGGCCCGGTAGATGCGTCTCACGCGCTTCTGCTGGATTGCCGTTTGCAGCGCGCGGTGGACGGCATCTGTCTTGGCAACCAACAGCAGGCCGCTCGTGCCTTTGTCCAGCCTGTGAACTATGCCGGGGCGGAAAGCGCCGCCTTCCCGGCTGAGCGAGTGTGAGCGGGCGAGCAGGGCGTGGACGAGCGTCGGCCCACGGGACGTGGGCGAGGGGTGGACCGCCAGGCCAGCGGGCTTGTTCACGACCAGCAGCCAACGGTCTTCGTAGACCGCGTCGAGCGGCATTTCGACGGGCGCGAGGTCTTGGAGCGGCCTGTCAGGAATCGGCTCGACGCTGACGGTCATGCCCGGTTCGAGCCGAAAACCGGGCTTCCTCGGCCGGCCGTTCACGCGAACCCGGCCTGCGGCGACGTGCTCGGCAAGTCGCGTCCGGCTGTGCTCCGGCAGGGAGCGAGCCAGGAAGCGATCCAAGCGCTCGGTGCGGTCGGCGGTCAGGTCCACGGCAGGATTGTGACGGATTCGGCATGTGTGGGAGCGTCGTTGCCCGTTTGCGCGGTAGAATCCAAATGGGATAGAGAGCGATGAAGGAATTGGGCAAAGCGAAGTTCGGGGCGATGAAACGGTTCCGTCTCATCTTGCGCGAGGGGGGTCAGCGGCGTGAGATGGGCGGAGAGGAGATGTCCATCGCCGTTCAAATAGTGGACAACATTTTTATGAACGCGCTGGATGCAGGCGCGAGCGACATCCACCTCCAGCCGGAGCGGGACCAGTTGAAGATCCGGTTCCGCGTGGACGGGCAGTTGACCGAGAACGGTCAACTGCCGCCTGAAACGGCTACCAATGTAATTGCGCGTGTGAAGTTGGCTGCCGGAATGCACATCGACGAGAGACGCGAACCGCAGGACGGGCGCATTGACATGGAGTATATGAACCGCAAGCTGAGCGCCCGCTGTTCAGCCATGCCGTCCATCAACGGCGAAAAGATAGTTATGCGTCTGCTGGACCCAGAGGCCATGCGCGTGGACCTTAACCAGTTGGGTATGTCGGAGGAAACAAAGGAGCGCTGGACCCTGGCAATTCAGAACCCTTACGGCATCATCATGGTCACCGGACCCACCGGAAGCGGAAAGACCTCCACACTTTACGCAAGCATAAACCTATTGGACCGCCAGCACAGGAACATCGTCACGGTGGAAGACCCGATAGAGTATGAGTTCAGCGACAATGTCACACAGGTGCAGGTCACCGAGAAGATGCCCTTTCCGCGGGTGATGCGCAGTTTCCTCCGGCAAGACCCGGACGTGATGATGGTCGGTGAGATGCGCGACCCGGAATCGCTGAGCATCGGAATACAGGCAGCGCTCACCGGGCACTTGGTGATGACGACAATACACACGAACAACGCTGTCGAAACGATAGGACGCATGTTCGACATGGGTGCCGAGGACTATCTTGTGGCGGCGACTACAGTGGGCGTCATGGCGCAGCGGCTTGTGCGTTTGAACTGTAAGCAGTGCCTGGAACCATATAAGCCGACTGAGGACGAAATGATCGCGCTCGGATTCGAGCCTGGGCAGAAGGTTCAGGGCACGTATCTGAGCGGCAAGGGATGCGCGAAATGCCACGGCAGCGGCTATAAGGGGCGCACGGCGGTGTTCGAACTCTTCTTGGGAACGCCGGAAATGCGCTCGGCGATCGCCCGGGGGGGCGAGCACACTGAGATTATGGCTGCCGCCCGGCGGCAAGGTATGCAGACGATGCTTGAAGACGGCCGGGCCAAAATATTAAAGGGGATGACGACTCCGGACGAGGTCATCCGCGCCGTATACACCGCTGCGGTGCAGTAGGTTAGGGGATCGATAGACGATAGACGACTGGCGAACCCCTCCCCACAGCCCTGCCCTTTTCGCGGGAGCGAAACAGGGAGGGAGTGCGAACGGTAGCCCATTGCCGATAGACGAAACATTCGAACGCCGGAAAGAGTGACGATAGGCTGCCGCGCGCTGCAGGACAAGACAGGGAGGCGGCCCCGGGCGCCTCCCTGTGCAACGTCAGATTCAGCAGACCGTCACGGCGTCACCGCACGCGCACGGCCTTCGGCTAACCCTCCCTTCGCTCTCTGCGGCCGCCGGGATGCAGAATCCGCTCGAGCCGCTCGCGCTGGTCGGGGGTCAGGACCTCAAGCGCCCGTTGAGAAATCGCCTCGCGCAACTCGGCGTGCGCGCGCTCAAGCCCCTGCATCTCCTCTCTAATGTCGGGCGGCGGCTCCCTGCCTTCGAACTCCTCATGAACCCGGATCTCCAGTAGTTCCGCCCGCTCCCGGACCGGCGCAAATGCGCGGATGTAGTCGGCCTGTAGGTACTGCAGTTGAGTGAACTGCTGCGGGGTGATCTCCAGCCGCTCCCGGGCCGCCATCAGGAATTCGAGCAGAAACTCGCGCGCCGCCCGTCCCGCGTGCTGGGCATCCATGATCTCTTCCAGGCGGCGCATCTGGTCTTCAGTCAGCAGTTCATGGAGGTGTCCGCCCGCCTCGCGGGTCTTGTCGGCCGCCCGGTGGAGTGCCGCCATGTGGCGCTCGATATCGGCCGCAGCCTCTTCGTTCCACCGGCCGGTCTCCTTCAGTTCTGCTACACGCCGTTCAACTTCCTCCATCTTTCGCCCGATGTTTGCCATGGACTCTTTCAGGGCGGCCCAGACGGCACGCAAGACCTTAATCTGCTCTTCGTTCATGCCGAGCCGCTCATGCAGTTCGAGTGCCCAGGCGATCGGGTGGCCGCGCAGACCGGTCGGTGACTCTCTATCATCGTGGCGCCGCGCTTCGCGCTCCTGCATGATCGCATGCAGGCGTTGCAGTTGCTCTTCGGTAAGGAGTCCGGTCAGGGCGTGGGCGAGCCGTTCGCGCAGTTGGCCGAGCGAGCCCTGCACGTCCCGCTGCTCGCCCTTGAGTGCCTCCAGGGTCGCCTCCGTCAACTGGCCCGCTTCCTTCAGTTCGTGTATGCGCCGCTCCAGCCGCTCCAACTCGGCGTGTGCTGCGGAACCGGCCTCCTTCAGTTCGGCCAACATGTCTCGCAGCACGGCTACCTGTTTCTCGCTGAGGCCCAAGGCCTCGGCGTTTTCGAGAGCCATGCCGACAGGGTGCACTTGGTGCCTTGCGTGGGATTCCTGTCGTTCCCCCTCGGCGTGTTGCCCCACGGTTCGGGCGGTGTGCGATCCTCCGATAATGAGCGTGGCGATAATCGCGCCGAGCAATGAGATTCGGGTTAGCATCGCTGAGCCTCCTAACCGAGCATGGTACCGGTAGTTGAGCGTCCAAAGCCGCAGGCCGGACCTGTGAATAATACGAGCTTATCCGGAATGCCTTCCGCTTTGGGGCAGGTCTGTGTTATGCTGATCGCATCCCGCTTGCTTCTGAGGCGGGCTAATCTCACGTAAGGAGAGGATTCACATGAAAACCAAATTCATCGTAGCAATCGCCGGGGTGGCCTTGTGGGCTGTCGCGCCGGCGCAAATACTTGACGATTTCGAGGACGGCACGATGGCCGAGTACACGCAGGTCGGAGGCGTCGACAACGCGACGCTCGTCGCGGGGGCCGCTCACGACGGGCTGCTCGGTGCGATGTTCGTCGGCGCCGGCGGACCAACCTTCTATTACGACCTCGCTCGCGTGACCTCGGCGGGATTCCAGTACCGGGCATACGTTCGGCACCCGAGCGGCGGTGCGACCGGTCGCTTCTACCTCGGAGTCAACGCCAGCGCCGCGGGCACTTGGACCGCCGTTGTTGGGGACAATGTGGGGGGCCAGATCATCCTGCAGGAGAACGCCGGCTACGGGTTCGCAAACCGGGCAACGGCCGCCTTCCTTCCGGCACGCGACACCTGGTACCAATTGGAACTGGACTGGGATGCCGCCGGAAACATGACGGTGCGCATATACGACGAGCCAGGAACGACGGTGCTCGCGGCGACCGCCCCATTTGCAACCGGACTGGTCGGCAGTGGCGGCCTGGCGATGCGCGGCTTCAACTCCTGGCAGGCGGACACGATCTACGTAGTCCCGGAGCCTGCGACCATGTTCATCCTGGGTGCCGGACTATTGGCGCTCGGCGCTCGGCGGCGGCGCAAGTAAGGCTGCACAACCCCCCTTTCTGGTTGATGGAAGAAGGCCGGCGTGAGCCGGCCTTCTTTGTTCAGCGTTCAGCGTCGTCTTGTCCCGGCCGACTGCGGTCCGGCGACAGATCCCTGCCAAGTGGGCATGCCACCTGGACTGCGCCGTTCGCGCGCCGCAAGCCCAATCCTGGAGAGATTGCCGCTGTAGGTTCCTTCCCGGCCCAGCGTGTACGCAGAATCAGTCCCATGCGCAGGCGCGTGCTGATGGCTCGCTCAAGTTTGGGTGGCCGACCAGGCCACCCTCTTTCTTTCCGTCACTTCATCGGACGGCAATGCGGTGGGGAACGGAGGGCCCTTACCGCGCGAACACCTTCTCAATCCAGAACTCGTTCTTGGTTCCGGGTTCGGCCTCGGTGAGGTCGGCCATGAAGACGAGTTTCAGGTTCTCGGGGCTTATGCGCCCGTCCTTCAATTCGCTGTCGTCGGCAGGCGAGAAGTCCGCCAAGGGGATGGCCATGTCGGCGCTCTCGTTCCCGCCGGGCGCCCGCGCCTCGACCTGCCACTTCTCGCCGTCCGTCTCTTCGAGGCGAATGATGAACGAGGTCTCCTGCGGGCAGCGCAAAGTGAACACGATCTCTTTAGCGCCTTTCAGTGACGTGGGCGAAATGCCCTTGAGAAGCCCGGGTATCCGCCCCAATTGCCGCTCATAACTGACTCGCATGCCCTTGCCGAGAATGGGTTCGAGTGTGACACCCTGCAAAGGGATCCAACTGGTGTAGTCCCGGTCGAACGAATCTATCACCAGTGGCTCGCGCTTCAGTTTGGGAGCGGGCGCCTTCTGCAAGAGAGCGAAATCGTCCAGCCACAAGGCATTGCTGCCCGTGCGCGAGCCAAACAACAGCTCGCCGATGTCGCTGCCCACGGCAATCGTCGCGATTAGGTCGAGCATCAGTACGGCGCGAATCTTCTCAACGTCGAGGCGGCGATTCAGAAGCGGCGATTCGTCGGTTAGGATGAAGTCCTCGAAGTTGGCCTTCACGTGTAACCATCTGTTCGCCGGAACGTTGACGACGATAACGTACTCCTCCTCGTCCTGCTCGAAAAGGCCGACTGCGATCGCCGTGGCGCGCGACGCCTTTATCCAGAAGGTCATTCCTTCCGCGCCGCTGATGTCGCCCAATTCGAGCATCATCCCGGACATCTGTCCGGCGCTGGGCACGAACATGAACTCGAGCGCGCCGGTGCCGTTCTTCACGTCCAGGCTGTTGGTCGTACGGTCCACGGAGTGGCCCTCGTTAAGGGCGCGCCACCCGTAAGAGCGGGTCTCGAAATCATGAAAGATGAGTGGGCGTTCCGCTTGCGGAGCGCCGAAAATCGTCAAGGCCGCTGCCAATGCGATCATCATGTCCGCACCTCCTGTGTGTTCTGAGATCACTATAGCCCCAATTCTCGGGTGTGCGGCGCAGGGCTGGGCGCGATTGGTCCGAAAGGCCCGGAGGTCGATGAACGCCCCCGCTGCGGCCGGCATGTCGAGGCCTGAACGGATGCCGGAGAAGCTCATGCCAAGTTCATCCCACGACCCGCCCTCGGGTCGTGGGTGCTTGTCTCACAACGCGCCTAACCTTGCGAACGGCCCGAAAGGTGGGTCGGGGTTAGAAATAGGTCCTCAATCCATGTTCCGGCCTGCCGGACCTCTTTTCCGAGGACCGGAAGACGATTCCCCGGGGCTGTGAAAGAGTTTCCGAGGGCTTGGAAATGATATTCGGGGCCTCGGAAGGGGCTTTCTCCTCTCCTCACCCGCGGAGGGATGAGGAGAGGGTAAATTGGGCGGCTCGCCGGGTGCCCCTGAGATTGGGATTCGCACTTTCATCGTCCGCGCCCTGTGTTCCCAATCTCAGGGATAATCGGTCTACGTTCCGATGTCCACCCTGAGCAAGCGAACACGAACCTACAACTCACCCGG